>NZ_JBEOWJ010000003.1:113188-410651 GCF_040295965.1 Streptosporangium sp. NPDC002544
GTCAGATTATTGTCGTGGAGGTTGAGCTCGGTCAGGTGAGTGAGGTTGCCCAGCGACTCGGGCAGGGCGGTCAGTTCGTTACCGCCCAGGTCGAGCGTGGTGAGGGCGGTGAGGTGACCCAGCGACTCGGGCAGGACCGTCAGATTATTGTCGTGGAGGTTGAGCTCGGTCAGGTGAGTGAGGTTGCCCAGCGACTCGGGCAGGGCGGTCAGTTCGTTACCGCCCAGGTCGAGGAAGGTGAGGGCGGTGAGGTCGCCCAGCCACTCGGGCAGGACCGTCAGCTTGTTGACGCGCAGGTTGAGTGCGGTCAGGTGAGTGAGGGCGGTGAGCGATTCGGGAATCGTCTCCAGGCGGAGATGGGACAGGTCGAGTGTGGCCGATCCGTCTCGCAGGCAGTCGCTGATCCGTTCGGCGGCGACCGACTGGCCGTCTTCGGGCCTGACCATGTCTTCTCCTCGTCGTTGCCGGCGTTTCCGGGCTTGGCCCTGTCGCGCCAGATGCGCAAGCCGGTGACGAGGCTAGGGGCCGGTACTGGGAAACGGCTTGTAGATCACTCCAGCACATCGAGGAGAAGGCCGGACCGGATTGGGGCCGGGCCTTGAGCGACATCGGAACGGTGGATGGCGGCAACTCCGCCCGTGTCGGCTCGCTAACGCCACTGGCCGTTCCGTTGTCGATCAAGCCCCGCCACCGGGAGCCCGCTCCCATTCGCGACTCAACAACCCGATGATGACCACACCCCTGCGGTCTGCTGACCCAAACCTCACACCAAATCCCTTTGTCAGCAGGCTCTAAAGAGGAAGAAGCTTCACCAATTCCGAGAGTCCATCAATCGCTGGGCCGACACGCTCTACGTGGAAAACGTGCTGGTCCTGAGGGCAAACGGACTAAGAAGGCTCGCGCGAACTCCGGGGTTATTCCTTGAATCCGGTCCCGCCGCGCCCGGAGATCCTGACCGGACGGCGGTGGGTACACTTCAAGATCATGCGCCGACTGTTGACCGCCCTACTGACCCGCGCTGTCTTCTCGGCGCACGCGATGGCTGACTCGAACATGATCGCGGCCAAGAGGGTGTGGCGAAAGACCCCGGTCGACCCGCCGGTCGCGGAGACCGTGCGCGGGCTCACCGCCTTCGGTCACGCCCTGTTCACCGAGATCGCGGCCCCCGGCGCCAACGCCGTCCTGTCGCCGCTGAGCATCGGCTACGCCTTCGGCATGGCCAGGGCGGGTGCCACGGGGGGCACCGCCGCCGAGCTCGACAGGGTCTTCGGCTTCCCCGTCCAGGGACCGCACACCTCCCTCAACGCGCTCACCCGGCGGATCGTCACGGTCGGCGGCCCGCCACCCCGCACCGAATCGGGCGTCGAGCGGGAGGCCGGGGCCAAGCCGGAGCCGCCGGTCGTCGCCATCGCGGGCGGGCTGTTCACCCAGGAGGGGCTGAGCGTCCAGCGGGGGTTCCTGCGCACGCTCGCCGCCCAGTACGGGACGGGCGTGCGCCAGGTGGATTTCACCCGGGAGGCCGCCCAGGTCATCGACGCGTGGGCCGAACGGGAGACGGCCGGGCGGATCAGGAAGGTGTTCGACGACCTGGCGCCGCAGACCCTGCTTGTCATCGCCAACACCGTGTACCTCAAGGCCGAGTGGGAGACGCCGTTCACCGGCCCGTCGGAACGGAACGCCGCCTTCACCCGGGCGGACGGCACTGCCGTACGGACCGACCTGATCCGCCATACGGGCAGCCTCCCGTACGCCGCTGGAGAGGGCTGGCAGGCGGTGGAGCTCCGCTACGTCAAGGGTGAGCTGGCGATGTGGGTGCTGCTCCCGCGGGCGGGCGGCTCCCCCGCCGGCCTGCTCGCCCCGGAGGTGATGGCGCGGGTGGCCGCCGGGCTGAGGGAGCGTCAGGTGGAGATCACCATTCCCCGCTGGGACTTCTCGACGAGTTTGGACCTCATGAAGTCGCTCTTCGGGCTCGGGCTCACGAGGACCGACTACTCCGGCATCGCCGACGACGTCGACCTCGACCTGACCCAGGCGGTCCACCACGCCACCGTGACCGTGGACGAGTGGGGCACCGAGGCCGCCGCCGTCACCGCGCTGGCCCTCGGGTATACGGGCCCACCCGAGCCCGTGCCCGAGGTGGAGGTGGAGGTGCGCGCCGACCGGCCGTTCGCCTTCGCGATCATCCACCGGCCGACGTTGACCCCGCTGTTCATCGGCCAGGTCACCGACCCGACCGCGAAGGGCTGAGCCCTGCACGGCCCCGGCGGGCGGGGCTCAGGGATCGGCGGGGCAGGGCGGGGCGAGGTGTTCAATGACGGCGGCGATTACTTCGCTGCCGGGCCGGGTGTTCGGAGCGGGCGGGAAATTCTCGCGGTCCGGTACCGCAAGAAGGCGGCGCCTGCTCCGACTCCATGGTGAACGGCACCTTTGGGGGCGCCGCCCGACCATTGAGGGAGACGACGTTGAAGTTCATGTTGATCATGCACAACAACCCGCAGATCTGGGACGCGCTGACCGAGGAGGAGCGCAACGAGGTGATGAGCGGCCACGGCCCGTTCATGGAGACCATCAAGAAGTCCGGGGAGATGATCGGCACCACCGCGCTGGCCGACCCGTCGCAGAGCGCCGTGGTCAGGGTCCGGGGCGGCGTCCCGGCGGTGACGGACGGGCCCTACCTTGAGGCCAAGGAGTACCTCGGCGGCTACTACCTGGTGGAGTGCGACAGCCGGGAGCGCGCCCTGGAGCTGGCCGCGCTCATCCCGGACGCCGGCGTCGAGGGCCTCGGCATCGAGGTGCGGCCGGTGGTCTACGCGGGCACGGCCGACGACTGAGCACGCGGTGAAGTTCCTGCTGAGTCTCTACCCGAGCGCCGCGGCCCTACCCTGGGGAGGGCTCGACCATGAGGAGTTCCTGGCCACGGCCGGGCAGGCAGGGGAACTGATCAGTGCTCACGTGTTCGCCGATCCGTCCATCAGTGCCGTCGTACGGGCTCGGGACGGCGTGCTGACCGTGACCGAGGGCCCGTACCTGCAGACCCCGGATCATGTCGTCGGTCAGTACGTGGTCGACTGCGAAAGCCGGGAACGCGCCGTGGAACTGGCCGCCCTGATATCGAGTGGTCAGGTCGGCGGCGTGGAGGTGCGGCCGCTGATGGACTCGGCCGGGATGGAGATGTGAGCACGACCGAACGCCTCGGGGACCTGCTGCGCGAACTCGCGCCGCAGGTCCTCGGCGTGCTCCTGCGCCGCTACGGCGGATTCGAGGAGTGCGAGGACGCGGTCCAGGAGGCGCTGCTCGCCGCGGCGACGCAGTGGCCCGCCGACGGGGTTCCGGACAGCCCGCGCGCCTGGCTGGTCACCGTCGCCTCCCGCCGCCTGGTCGACCAGGTACGCAGCGAGCAGGCGCGCCGCCGCCGGGAGGTCACCGCGGCGGTGCGGGAGGCGCCGGACGCCGCCGTCGCGCCGGCGCCCGGCGAGGAAAACCCGGGAGACCAGGACGACACGCTCGCGCTGCTGTTCCTGTGCTGTCATCCGGCGCTGACGCCTGCCTCTCAGGTGGCGCTCACGCTGCGCGCCGTCGGCGGGCTCACCACCGCCGAGGTGGCGCGGGCGTTCCTCGTGCCGGAGGCCACCATGGCGCCGCGGATCAGCCGCGCCAAGCAGCGGATAAAAGCCGTCGGTGCGTCGTTTGAGATGCCGAGCGTCCAGGAGCGGGCCAAACGGCTGGACGCCCTTCTGCACGTGCTCTACCTGATCTTCAACGAGGGCTACACCGCCAGTTCCGGACCCGACCTGCACCGCGGCGAGCTCACCGCAGAGGCGATCCGGCTCACCCGTATGGTGCATCGGTCCTTGCCGGATGACGGTGAGGTCGCCGGGCTGCTGGCACTGATGCTGCTGACCGACGCCCGCCGTGCGGCTCGCACCGGCCCGGACGGCGTCCTCGTACCGCTGGCCGAGCAGGACCGGAAGCGGTGGGACGCCGCCCTGATCGAAGAGGGCACCGCGCTGGTCACCGGCGCCATGTCCTCCTCACCCCTCGGCCCCTACCATCTCCAGGCGGCGACCGCCGCGCTGCACGTCCAGGCACCGCGGGCTGAGGACACCGACTGGGAACAGATCCGCATCCTGTACGCGATCCTCGGCCGGATCGCGCCGAACCCGATGGTCACGCTCAATCACGCCGTCGCGGTCGCGATGACCCGCGGGCCCCAGGCCGGACTCGAACTGCTGGAAAGCCTGGACGGTGACCCCCGGATCGCCCGTCACCACCGCCTCTACGCCGTCCGTGCCCACCTTCAGGAACTGGCGGGCGAGTACGCCGCCGCACGAGAGAACTACCGGCTGGCGGCCCGGCGTACCACGAGCCTCCCCGAACAGCGCTACCTGCGGGACAGGGCAGAGAAGCTGGAGCGATAGCAACCGGCGAGAACGCGCCTGCTCGACGGGGACCGGTGGACGCAGCCCAATGCCGCCCCTTACGCGCCGAACGATATCGCCCGTCGTCGGCACGGCCGGTCGAGGTGGAGCTTTGTCAGGCTACTGTCGGGCGCCGACGGCTTCGGCGGGGTGCTGTCTGAGCGCCAGTCTGGCGGGTACCTCGGTGGCGATCAGGGCGAGTCCCGTCGCCACCGCGACCACCACCAGGTAGGTGACGGGAGACACCGACGGTACGGCGGAGCCGGTCATGCCCAGGCTGAAGGCCGACAACGTCGCCAGCGCGATCGCCGAGCCGAACACCGTGGCGATCAGCACCGCGGTCAGCGTCTCCATACGCAGCATGCGCAGCACCTGGCGCCTGGTGGTGCCCACCAGGCGGAGCAGGGCCAGCTCGCGCGATCGGTCCGAGGTCGACATGGCCAGCGTGTTGACCACGGCGATGGCGGCGAAGGCGATGATCAGGCCCATGGCCACGTAGTTCACCTCGGCGTTGCCCAACTGGATCTCCGTGGCCCGGATCGCCTTGAACCCGTCGAGTTCGGCGTTCCGGCCCGCGACCAGGAGCGACGGCCTCGGGTCGTCCACGTGCTCGGCCACCAGGCCGTGGGCGAGGGTGATGTCGCCGAAGCCCAGGCCGCGCGTATAGACCGCGGCCACCGTCAGCTTGGCCGGAGTGCCGTCGCCGAGGGTGAGCCTGACGGTGTCGCCGGGTTTGACGCCCAGTTGGCCGGCGGTCGTGCGGCTCACGGCGAGGGAGTCCTTACTCAGGTTCTTGATCGAGCCCGCGGTCACGCCCAGGTCCATGGTCTGGTCCAGGCCTTCCGGAGTCACGGCCTGCGCGCCGTACTTCGTCAGCCCGATCCGCACCGAGGTGCGTACCACCTCGGTCACCGCCGTCACGCCCGCCACCTTTCTGACCGCCGCGGCCGAGCCACCGGGGATGACGTAGTCGGCCTTGGTGCCCGACTCGGCCTGGACCTGGGCGGCGTTCTGCATGGTGGTCTGGACGAACAGGATCGTGCAGGTCATCGCGACCATGAGCCCCAGAGGCACGATGACCGAGGCCAGGCGCTTGGCACTCGAGCCGAGGTTCTTGGCCGCCAGCCAGCCGCCCACCCGGGAGGTCCGCAGCGGCACGGACAGGACCGCCGTGGCCGTCCTGGCCAGCAGCGGGCCGAGCACCGCCACGGCGATTATCCACAGCAACGCGGTGAACATGGTCACCGGGCTCGAGGCCGCCTCGGTGGTCAGGCCCGACAGGAGCACGGTCAGCACCACGCTGCCGGCCACGATCAGCAGGCCGAGCACCAGCCGGCCCCAGGGCAGCCGCGCGCTCGGCAGAGCCGCGTCGCCCAGCGCCTCGACCGGGCGGATGCGCGTGGTACGGCGGGCCGAGACGCGAGCCGCGGCCCAGGCGGCGCCCACGGTCGCCAGAAGCGCCGCGAAGATCGGGAACGGACTGAGAACCAGGGCCAGATTCTCCGGCATCGCGCCCAGCGCCACGAACCTGGAGCGCAGCCAGAAGCCCAGCCCTAGCCCGGTGAGCGCACCCAGCGTGCCTGCGCCCAGGCTGACCATCAGCGCCTCACCGCCGATCAGCTTGCGGATCTGCCTCGGCGTCGCCGCGACCGCCCGCAGCAGGGCGAGCTCGCGCTGGCGCTGCTGGATCGACAGCGCGAAGGTGCCGACCACCACCAGGATCGCCACCAGCAGCGAGGTGCCGCCCATCGCGCCACCCAAGCTGATCAACTTCACCCGCGACTTCTCCGCGTCGATGAACTCCACGGTGCCACGATCGTCTCCGGTGTAGGCCACCGCGCCCGGCGTGGTCGCGACCGCCGTCCGCGGGAAGACGCCGATGGCGCTCACCAGCCCGTCGCGCCCGGCCAGCCTGCGCGCCTCGGCGGTGCTGAAGAAGATCGTGTCCTGGCTCGGCAGGGCCTGCTCGGTGACACCCACGACGGTGTAAGCACCGATTTTCGCTCCCACAGGGATGTCCGCACGGGCGTCCACGACTACCTCGTCGCGGCCTTCCGGCGCCGTGCCCGCCTTGATGGTGAAGGGGGTGAGGGGCGCCGACTCCCAACCGTGCGCGAGGAAGTTCTGGAAGGGAAAGGTCACCTCGGTGACCACCTTGTCCACGCCGGGCGCCTGCTTCAGCCGATCGGCCACGGTGGCCGGAATCCAGCGGCGTTCGGCCAGCGGCTTGGCCTTGGACTTGGTCTTGCCGTCACCCTTGTCGATCGTCTCGCGGACGAACTGGTCACCGGCCACGATCACCGGGGCGCCCGCGTACCGTTCGGGGGCCACGCGGCCCCGCAGCCCGGTCTCCAGCAGCATGCCGCAGGCCGCGACCAGCGCGGCCGCACAGAACAGGGCCACGAACGCCCCGGCGAAGGCGCCCTTGCGATGGCGCAAGGACTTCAGTGCGAAAGAGAACATCAGACCCACGCCCCCAGGTGCGTCATGCGAACGGCCACCTTGTCGGCGGTCGGCGCGGCCATCGTGTCCACGATCCGGCCATCGGCCAGGAACAGGACGGTGTCGGCGTACGACGCCGCCACCGGGTCGTGTGTCACCATCACCACCGTCTGCCCCATCACGGACACCACGTCGCGCAGCAGGCCGAGCACCTCGCGCGCGGTCATCGTGTCCAGCGCGCCCGTCGGCTCGTCGCCGAAGACCACTTCGGGCCTGGTCACCAGCGCCCTGGCGATCGCCACCCGCTGCTGCTGCCCGCCCGACAACTGGGCCGGGCGGTGCGTGGTCCGGCCCTCCAGCCCGACCCGGTTCACAACCTCCGACAGCCAGGCCTGGTCAGGACGGACTCCCGCCAGCCGCAGCGGCAGCGTGATGTTCTCCAGCACGGTCAGTGAGGAGACCAGGTTGAACATCTGAAACACGAATCCGACCCGCTGCCTGCGCAGCTCGGTGAGCCTGGTCTCGTTCATCCCGGCCAGCTCGGTGCCGCCCAGCCGTACGGAACCGGAGCTCGGCACGTCCAGCCCTGCCGCGCAGTGCAGGAACGTGCTCTTGCCCGACCCCGACGGGCCCATCACCGCGGTGAAGGTTCCGCGCGGGATCGCCACCGACACCTCCCGCAGGGCGGCGACAGCGCTCTGGCCCTTCCCGTACACCTTGCTCACCGCGTCCATGCTCACTACATCTGTCATGCCCTCTACTCTGCTGAGCTGTGCTTTCTCCTTCCAGAGAGATCATCACGCGTTCGACATGACATCATCATGATTCGGACACTGGTAGACATTCCTTGTGATCAGAGTCCTTATCGCCGAAGATCAGCACGTCATCCGCGGCGCCCTCGTCGCGCTCCTCGGCCTCGAGGACGACCTAGAGATCGTCGACTCTGTCGACTCCGGTGACGCCGCCGTGCCCTCCGCCCTGGCCCACCACCCGGACGTGGCCGTCATGGACATCGACATGCCGGGCACCCTGGACGGGCTGGCCGCCGCAGCCGAGCTCCACACGCGGCTGCCCGGCTGCCGCATCCTGATGCTGACCGGGTACGGCAAGCCTGCCCACCTGCGCAGGGCGCTCGCCGCCCAGGTGGACGGCTTCCTCCTCAAGACCGCCCCACCCGAGGAGCTCGTCGCTGCGATCCGCAAGGTCGCCGCGGGGCAGCGCGTGCTCGACCCCTCCCTCGCCGTCACCGCCTGGGACCTGGCCGACAACCCCCTGACCGCGCGCGAGGCCGACGTGCTGCGCCTGGCCGCCTCGGGCGCCGGCGCCACCGACATCGCGGCCCAGCTCTTCCTGAGCGCGGGGACCGTCCGTAACTACCTGACGACGATCACCACCAAACTCAACGCCCGCAACCGCACCGACGCCGTCCGCATCGCCACCGAAGCCGGCTGGATCTAACGGCTACCCACCGCGGCGTCCTCGTACGGAGCCCAGGCCGTCAGCTCGAACCGCCCTTCCCCGTGCGAGGTGGCGAGCCGCCCGCCCAGGGTCTCGAGCCGGGTGGTCAGATTCCCCACCCCCGCCGAACCAGGACGCCCCTTCACCGAGGTCACCCCGTCATTGCGGACGCGCAGCCGTACCCCCTTCCCCTCCGTCGCCGTCGCTATCGCGCAGTGTCGTGCGGAGCTGTGCCTGAGCACATTGGTGACCGCCTCACGCAGCACCGCGCTCAGCACGGTCTCGGCGCCGGAGGCGAGCGTCTCGTGCCCAAGTGACAACGACACCTCAATCCCCGCGGCCGTCAACACGGAGCGCGCGGACTCCGCCTCGGCGGCGAGCTCCAACTCCAGCTGCCCACCGGACACGGCGCGCAGATCAGCCTTGGCCCGCTCGGCCATCTCCAGAGCCTCGGCGAGCTCCACCCGCGCCCGCGGAGCGTCGAGCCGCCTGGCCAGCTCGCACTTCAGCAAGATTGCCGCCAGGCTGTGCCCGAGCAGGTCGTGCAGGTCGCGGGCGGCGCGCAGCCGTTCTTCGACGACCGCGATCCTGGCCAGCTCCTCCTTGGCCTCCCGCAACTCCTTCACTACCTGGGCGAGCCTGCTCAGGCTGTAGATGACCAGTCCCGTCACCAGTGTGCTCACCGTGTAGTTGACCACGACGGGTGTCGGCAGCCCGAGCAGGAAGCCGATCACCGCCACGCTGGCCATCACCCCCGCCACCAGGTGCAGCCCCCATGCCCACGGGAAGACGAGCAGCAGTGGCCCGGCCAGGAACCCGGGGATGCCCAGCCAGGCCTGGCCGAACAGCGCTATCGGCGCGTACGTCAGCGCCGCCATGACCAGCAGTCCCACCGTGTGCCGTCCCCTGACCGAGCGCAGTTGCACGAAGACGATCGCCGCCAGCAGGACGAGGCCGGGGATGAGCAGGCTGGAGGGGACCTGGAGCAGTGCCTTGGCGCTGAAGCCCACGAGGATGGCGGTCAGGAGGCTGATCGACAGAGCGTAGGCGTGCTCCTCGTCGTACAGGGTGGCGCTCTCTTCGGCCGGCTGCGGGAGCATGGCCTCGACGACATGGTGGCCCTGGGGTGACAGGCTGGTGGTGAGGGTGCCGCCTGCCTCCGCAAGCCGGGCGGGCAGGTCGCCGAGAAGTTCGTCGCCGGCGTTGGGCACGCCGTCGTTCGTTACACGGAGCCGTACCTGATGGGCGAGGACGCGGGTCTCGATCGCGCAGAAGGTGGCGCCGCCGTGCCGTACGACCTGGGTGACCGACTCCCGCAACACCGCCGCGAGCAGCGCCCCCGGGGGACCGAGCGGTTCGGTGTGGCTGATCTGGATCTCGACGGGGATGCCGGCGGCGCTCAGCATCGCCCGAGCCGTGGTGATCTCGGGCGCCAGCGAGGTGGCGCGGTAGCCGGAAGCCGCGGCCCTGGCCTCGGCCAGGGCCCGGCGCGCGGCGCCGACAACCTCGGCGATGGACTCACGGCTGGGATCCTCGGCCGACAACCCCTGGGTGATCCCTGTCAGGCCCCGGCCAAGACCGTCGTTGAGCTGGGCGGCAATGCGCAGCCGTTCCTCCGACACCGCTGCGGCGGCCAGGGCGAGCCTGGTGGCCTGCACCTCGTCGACCTGCTCGACGAGCCGCGTCAGACCGTAGATGACCAGCGAGATGAGGATCATGGAGATCGTGGAGTCGAGCGATTCACGATCGATGATCGCAGCGCTCACCGCGACGGGGATCGCCAGCGGCCAGAGCCGGGTCAGCAGCAGCGAGCCGCCGAGGAAGCCGAGCAGGCCGACCGACATGTCCAACCAGGCCGTGGCGGCGTAGGCGATCACGGCCTGGGCGGGAAGGAGGCGAGCGGGACGGGAGAGCCGCAGGACGTACGGCAGCTGCATGACGAACATCGGGCCCGCCAGAAGGATGCCGTAGGGGGCGGCTAACACGTAGACGCTGGAGAACCCGGCGAGCACGGCGATGACGATCCAGCGTGCACGACGCGACACAACAACCCTCCAGAATCATGACGGATCGCTATATCACCACATGGGGGCGATGTTCCTCGCACAGGTGCCCTGGTTTCCGGCAGAACCGCGCCGTCGTGTGTCATCGCCTGGTTGTCGGACAAGACCTTCGCGCTCTTGGGTGTCGCCGTGGTCTCAGCGGCCGCCTTCAGTGGGAGGAAAGGGGACTGTGCCCGAGCTGGAACCAGACCGTTCCGCCGGTTTCGTCGTGCCGGCTGCTGCCCCATCTGCTCGCCAGGAGATTCACCCAGCTCAGGCCGCGCCCAGTGAGGCTGTCGTCGTCGGCCGTCCGGATCGCGGGCACGCTGGTGGCCGAGCCGTCGTCGATCACCTCGATGTGGATCAGGCTGTCGCCCAACCCCACCCGGACCGTCACCAGCCCGCCGGGCCTGGCCGAGTCGCTGTGCAGGACGGCGTTGGTCACCACCTCGCTGACCAGCAGTTCGAGCGTTTCCAGCGTCTCGGCGGTCGCCTGGCCGTCCAGGTGCGCAGTGAGCAGGCGCGCCGCCGCCGGGAGGTCACCGCGGCGGTGCGGGAGGCGCCGGACGCCGCCGTCGCGCCGGCGCCCGGCGCCTCGCCGCATCGCCCGGACCGCGAGGTCGTCATGTGGTGACGCCCCATCGTGGCGGATACGAGAGATGTCCGCCCGTACCGATGTCAAGAAGCTCTCGGCCGCTCCGACTAACCGGCGAAACGTCGAGAGAACAGGGAGTTTCGGATATGCGAGTCAACCGGGCATGGCTGGGACTGGTAATCCTCATACTGCCGACATTGCTCGTCGCGATAGACACGACGGCGTTGCTCCTCGCGCTCCCACAGCTGGCTGCCGATCTGGGTGCCACCAACGTCCAGCAGCTGTGGATCAGTGACAGCTACGGATTCATGGTGGCCGGTTTCGTCATTACGATGGGTACGCTCGGCGACCGGATCGGCCGCCGACGGCTGCTGATGATCGGCGGGGCGGCGTTCGCGGTGCTGTCGGTCGTGGCCGCCTTCGCGACCAGCCCGCTGATGCTGATCGTCGCGCGTGCGCTGCTGGGTGTCGCCGGCGCGACCCTGGCGCCGTCCACACTTGCCTTGATCACCAACATGTTCCGCGACGAACGGCAGCGCGGGCAGGCCATCGCGATCTGGGCGACCTGCCAGTTCACCGGCGGCGCGCTCGGACCCGTACTCGCCGGATTCCTGCTCCAGCACTTCTGGTGGGGATCGGTGTTCCTGGTCGCCGTGCCGGCGATGGCGTTGCTGCTGCTCGCCGGGCCGGTCCTGCTGCCGGAGTTCCGCAGGGACCAGGCCGGCCGGCTGGACCTGGCCAGCGTCGGGCTGTCGCTCGTGGCGGTGTTTTTGATGGTCTACGGCTTCAAGCAGCTGACCGTCGAGAGCGTGCCGGTCGTGCCGGCGGTGGCCCTCGTCGTCGGCGCAGCCATCGGATTCCTGTTCGTACGCCGGCAACTGCGGCTGGAGACGCCGCTGCTGGACCTGCGACTGCTCCGCAACCGCCCGTTCACGGCCGTACTCGTCGGGCTGGCCTTCGCCGGCATCGCCATGGCCGGTACCGGCCTGCTGGTGACCCAGTACCTGCAGAGCGTGCTGGGCTTCTCGCCGTTCGCGTCGGCGGTGCTGTTCGCACCGATGGGCCTGGGCGTGGCGGTCGGCACCATGGCCGCGCCGGCGCTGGGCCGGCGAATGAAGCAGACGACCGCGATCGCCGGTGGGCTGGCGGGGTCGGCGCTGGGCAGCCTGCTGCTGGTCGGCGTCGACGGTGCGAGCGCCCTGCCGCTGGTGATGATCGGCATCACCGTACTGGCGCTGGGCACCGGCCCACTGTTCGCGCTGGGCACCGGGCTGGTCGTCGGGTCCGTACCACCGGAGCGTGCCGGCTCGGCGGCGTCGATGTCGGAGACCGGCAACTACCTCGGCGGTTCGCTCGGTTTCGCGCTGCTCGGTGTGGTGGCCGCGGTGGTCTACCGCAGCCGGATGGACGGCACGTCCGACTCGCTGGCCGGCGCGGTCGCCGCCAGCCGGCACCTTCCCGCCGACCAGGGCGCGGAACTGCTGCACACCGCGCGGGAGGCGTTCACCGCCGGCCTGCACATGACCGGCGTCGTCGCCGCGGTCATCTTCGCCGGGCTGGCCGTACTGATCCTGACCATGCGCCCGGCAACCCGGACCACCCCGGCCGCACTACCCACGTCGACTCGCTGAGCAGGCGCGAGACGGAGCTGTTGCGACAGCTCGCGCAGGGCCACTGATCGCGATGGAGGTAGCGGTGCCCGGCCGGAGCCCGCTTCGCTCCTCGCGCGGCCGGGGTCTCAGGGGCGGAACGCCTTGAGGGTGAGGTCCACGAGGGCGTCGGCGTACTCGGACGTGAGGGGGCCGGAGCGGTGCAGCCAGCGCTGGTAGAGGGGGGCGTAGAGCAGTTCGAGTACCAGGTCGAGATCGGCGTCCGCCGCGATCTGGCCCGCTCGCTGCGCGCTGCGCAGCCGGGCTTTCTTGGCCTCGTCGACGGGGTCGGCCAGCTTCTCGCGGTACTGGGCGGCGAGGTCGGAATCGTTGATGATCTCCGTGTTGAGCGCCCGGATCGGCGCCTCGAAGTCCGGATCGGCGAACTCGGCGACGGTCGCGCGCATGACGACCTTGAGGTCGGCCTCGATGTCGCCGGTGTCGGGCAGCGCCATCCCCTCCCCGTGGGCCCCCTCGCTGAGCGCCAGGAAGGAGTCGAAGACCACGGCTCCCTTGGACCGCCACCACCGGTAGATCGTCTGCTTGCCCACGCCGGCCCGCGCGGCGATGGCCTCGATCGAGACCTTCGCGTACCCCACTTCGGAGACCAGCTCGCGCGCGGCATCCAGAATCGCCCGCCGCGACCGCTCACTGCGGCGGGCAGGGTTCGGTTTCTTGGCGGTGGACATGCCGCTGAGGATAGCAGATGGACAAGACGAGACGGTCCGTCTTGACATGGCGGGGAGGCGGGTGCAGATTAGGGATCGCAACACGACGAGACGTAACGTCTCGTCTTGAGAGACGATCCAAAGGAGGTGAGGGCCTGTGACGAACGGCCGAGTATGGTTCATCACCGGCGCGTCCCGGGGCCTGGGCAGGGCGTTCACTGAGGCCGCACTGGCCGCGGGAGACCGTGTCGTGGCCGCTGCCCGCAATATCGATCCACTCGCGGAACTGGCTGAGGAGTATCCGGGCAGCCTCGTACGGCTGCCGCTGGACGTCTCCGACCGCACAGCCGTGCGGGAGGGGGTGGACCGGGCGGTGGCGGCCTTCGGCAGGCTCGACATCGTGGTCAACAACGCCGGCGGCCTGCTGTACGGCATGCTGGAGGAGGCCACCGAGGAGCAGATACGGGCCCATTTCGACGTCAACCTCTTCGGCGCGGTCTGGGTCGCCCAAGCCGTCGTCCCGTACCTGCGGGCGCAGGGTTCCGGGCGCATCCTCCAGGTCACCTCGATGGGCTCCGGCGGCGGTTTCGCCTCAGTCGGGTTCTACGGGGCGGGCAAGGCGGCGCTCGACTCGGTCAGCGAGGCGCTGGCGATGGAGGTCGAGCCCTTCGGCATCAAGGTCACCATCGTCCAGATGGGCGGGTACGACACCGGGCTGTTCACGGTGGGCACCACGACGACACAGGCTCATCCGGCCTACGAGCCCCTGCGGGTCAAGCTGGCCGAGATGTGGGGCGAGGACGCCGGTCCCGCCCCCGGTACGGCCGCTCCCGTCATCATGGAGTTGGTCGACCTGCCGGATCCGCCGCGGCGGCTGATCGTCGGCGGTCACTCCTACGACCTCGTCCAGCAGATGGATCAGGCCCGCACCGAGGAGTACCGCGCCTGGGAACACCTCAGCCGCAAGGCCCCGGGCTGACCGGCGAACGCGAGGTGGCGCCGGCTGGGAATCCCCCGCACCGTGGACACCTCTTGTTCGTGGCCTTCCAGTCGCCGCCGGACGAGGTGGCCGCATTGGTCATGCGCGCTCTGGTCACCTTGTCTTCACCCGCGAGACCGGGCTCCACGATCACGCCTGCGCCCTGTCGGCAGTGATCCGCTGGTATCGCCCGCCGCCGCGCTCGCCTGGCTGACGGCGAGTTACCTTGACTCCGTACGAGGTCAGGTCATGCGGTGATTCGTTCGATGTAGTCGGCGGCGGCGACCCGCGCATCCGCTTGGGCGAGCAGATCACCGATCGATGAACGACCGGTTGCCGGACAAGACCGGCGCGCTCTTGGGGGTCACCATAGTCGCACCGACTGCCTTCACCGTGCGGGAAGGGGATGGTGTCCTGATGAGAGGGGGCTCTGCTCGAGCTGGAACCAGACCGTTCCGCCGGTTTCGTCGTTCTGGCTGCTGCCCCATGTGCTCGCCAGGAGATTCACCCAGCTCAGGCCGCGCCCAGTGAGGCTGTCGTCGTCGGTCGTCCGGATCGCGGGCACGCTGGTGGCCGAGCCGTCGTCGATCACCTCAATGTGGATCAGGCTGTCGCCCAACCCCACCCGGACCGTCACCAGCCCGCCGGGCCTGGCCGAGTCGCTGTGCAGGACGGCATTGGTCACCACCTCGCTGACCAGCAGTTCGAGCGTTTCCAGCGTCTCGGCGGTCGCATGGCCGTCCAGGAGTTCCAGCACCCACTTGCGAGCGGCCCCCGCTGACTGCGCGATGCCGGGAAAGTCCCGCTGGCCCAGGATCCGAAGCCCGTCCCAGCGCTTGACCGCCGCGTCTGCCGCGCCGGGGCCGTCATGTCCCCGCGCGCTCACGCGGTCACCGCGGATGCGATCATGTCGGCTGCGTTGTTCGCCTCGGCCCAGATCCAGTCACGCCGCCAGATTACCGACCACCAGGGACGCCAGATGAACACCCAGCCGCAGGCACGGCGGGATACCTGGATGCGGACCCGTACTCCTTGGGAGGACATGAGCTCCAGGATCGGCGGCCCTTCGACGGGGACGACGAGCGCGGTGGACACCCCGAGAGCTCGCAGGTCCCAACCGAGTCGCATCAGGTGGATGTACTGCTCTTGCTGGGGATCGCGCCTTCGCGCCGGTATCGCCATCCCTCCACCATTTCTGTAGTCGTTCGATTACACTCCGCTAAGCTACCTTGGGTTGTATGTCCTTGGTAGTTACCTCCAAAAATTTCCTTAGGTAGTTCCCAAACACGAGATCCAGAGAAAGGTGCGGCCATGACCGCCGACACGAGTCCCACCGTGCGCAGGCGTCGCCTGGCATCGGAACTGCGCCGGTTGCGTGTCGAGCGCGGTCTGTCCATGCAGGAGGTGGCCGAACGTATGGAGCTGACGGCGGCCTCGATCAGTCGGATCGAGACGGGCCGTAGAGGCATCCGGCCGCGTGACCTCCGCGCCTTTCTCGACATGTACGAGGTCCCCGAGGCCGACCGGGACCCGATGCTGGCCCTGTCCAGGGAAGCGCGACAGCGAGGATGGTGGCAGAACTACGGGGACGTGCTGCCTGGCGAGTACGCGACACTCATCGGCCTCGAAGCCGAGGCGACATCCGTCAAGACCTATCAGCAGACGCTGGTCCCCGGTCTGCTGCAGACCGCGGACTACGCGCGGGCGGTTGTCGCGGCCACTCGCCCCGGAGACATGCCAGAGGAGATCGAACGCAGGGTCTCCGTGCGGATGGAGCGTCAGAAGCGGCTCGCGGACGACAACCCGCTGGAACTATCCGTAATTCTCGGGGAGGGTGTGGTGCGTCAGCATGTGGGAACAGCCGAGATCACTGCCAGTCAGCTCAAGCACCTCGCCGAAGTCGGCCGGCAACCCAACATCATGATCCAGATCCTCCCCTACCGGGCCGGCGCGCATCAGGCGATGACCGGATCATTTAACATTGTGGGTTTTCCTGCTCCGAGCGACCTGGACGTCATCTACCTGGAGAACATGTCCAGCGGTCTGTACCTGGAAGACAGCGCTGACGTCCGACGCTACGTCGCGGTGTTCGACTACCTCAGAGCAGCGGCACTCAGCCCGGCGGACACGACGGTTATGCTGATGAACGCGTCAAACAACCTGGTATGAGTGTCCAGCGGAAGGGCCGTGCGATGTCCAACCCGGTAGACCTGACCAAAGCCGTGTGGCGAAAGAGTTCGCTCAGCGGAGGCAACGGAGACTGCGTAGAAGTCGCGAACCTGGACGATGCCGTAGCCGTCCGGGATTCCAAGGACCCCGAGGGGTCCAGGCTCGTCTTTGCCCGTAACACCTGGGCGGCATTCGTAGCAGACCTGAAAAACGGCGCGTAGACCGTGGCGCAACCAGCATTCCACAGCGGGATGGTGGAGCCGGTCTCGGTGACTTCACCATTCTGTCGGTTAGCGCTAGTGCTGTGTCACGATCCGTTGCTGTCTATGATCGAGACGCGGGCGCCGCTTTTCTCATCGAGGATCGATCGTCCTGCTAGAGGGGCCTTCAGGGGCAGGTCCACCTTCAACGGGTAGCCCACCAAGGTGGTGGCTTCCTGCTCCCAAGGAAAGACGGGCGCGCAGTTATTGCGCAGCTGAATCCCGATGATCACCTGAGAGGCGAATTCCTCTACCTTTTTCTCCACCACCTCGTAACAGGAAGTGCCGTCGGCCTTGGGAGGCCCTATGATCATCTCTGCGGTGATTGTCAGCTCATCGGCCGAGACTGTCGCGACGGCGATCTGATCCCAGTAGGCCTGCCTGCCGCATGCCCCTAGAACCAGTGTCTGACATGCTAAGACGAAGACGAGGCCGGATTTTCTCAGAGCAGAGGCGGGCGTGCAAGGCATGTCCATTAACTGATTTTCCGTTTCTTGGTATCACCGCCAAACTCCCCGATGACGTCGTGGATGGCCTGAACAGGCGGTAATGTGCGTGCCACGAGCGCAGGTCCTTGTGTCGTGCGAACCTTGGTCGGTTCAATACGGCAACCTACGCTCGTTCCTTTTTGCACCGTATCCTGGACGCGACCCAGCTGACCAGAGGCATCGCAACACCCATTGAGGAACGCGGCACCGGTACGTGCAGGATGCATTACTTCACGAATCGCCGGATGGCTGTTTCACCCTAACGGGCCATCGGTTCTCCTTTTCTAGGACAGCCCGTTCTCCGAGCGGCTTCTTCAGATTGAGCTTCACCGGGAATATGTAGCCAACGTCGAAAGTGTTTCTTTGTTCCCAGGGGAAGGGGGCGGCGCAGGTGTTGACCACTTGGATCCCGATGACTACTTGGGAGGAAGATTCGAGCACGTCCGTGTCCGTCACCTGCTCACAGTAGGTGCCGTCAGGCTTGGGCTGCCCAAATAGCAGCTCCACAGTCAAAGTCAGCCCATCAGAGGACAGTGTTGCGATGCTAATCGCCTGCCAGGATGGTTGACTGCCGCACGCCGTCAGCAACAGCATTTGGCAAGCCATGATAACTATGAGGCCAAGCCTTAAAGGGGCAGGGGCGGACACGAGTGCTCCTTTTGTTAACCTAAGTTGCGCTTCTTGACGTTGCCGCCGAATGCCTTGATGGCGTCATGAATATCGGTAAAGTATTCGACGCAATCGTTATACCCCCGCCGCAGAACGCGGTCGTCGTCCGCGCCGATGAGTCGGGGCCGGTAACCCCACGCACCTTCCCACCCGCACCCACTTGGTCACCGGACGGCCACCGGATCAAAGTGTCACTGGCACGCCTTTGACCAGAGAAGCGATGGTTGAGAATCATCATTTCCGTCTCCGTGCTCGGACGGCCATGACCGTAAAGGCGACAGTCGCCGTCAGAGACGTCACTAACACTGGATTGACGTAGGTCGGCACCAGATCGCTTGTCGTTCCATCTTCCCAATGACAGAGATGCCGGAGCGGGAACCATGTCCAGGAAACAGGCGGGGAGCCCAAAGGCTTGCTACTGCAGCACTCACTGAGTGGGAGAAGTGTCGCGAATTCACCGTTCCAGAGCCCATGCGCATAGACGGTGCCAGCCACAAGCAGAGTCATACACGACATGGCGGCCCAGCGGCGATAACTCACAGATCATCACTCGCTACCACACTGCAGCGATTGAATGCGCGCACTCTCTTCGTTCACCAGCGTCATTCGAGGATCTCGGTAGCGTTAGCGTATCGCGTTTCCATCAAATTCGTCAGCCTTTGAAGCAAATCTCGATTCTTTATAATAATCGCGTTTTGGGCATCGACATAAGCGGCCCGCCTAACACCGCTGTAGTTAACTTGCAGTCGGCACTGCTCATCAGCAACAGCGGTCTTGATCTCTAGCGTGCTCACGGTACGGCGGCCGCGACCAGAGTCTCCCGCCTGCCAACGTGGGTCACTTTGAGCCTCGAACGGCTCCTTGTACGAGAATCCTTTGCTCTTCATGCAGCCACTCCACCACACTGCGGCTTCGGCGATCCGCTTATCCTTAAAACCTATTACAGCTGCGTCCTCCATCAGAGAGTGCAGCCGTTTGAAGTCGTATTCTTTAACAAGCTTGGTTCCGTCCAGGCCGGTTGCTCCAGCGTTGAGCGCTCGCTCGGCTTCGCCCGCACATCCCATCTTGGGAACCTTGATTCCATTGACTCTCGAAGTGCTGTGCCCTGAATGCGCGGCATCCTGCTCAGCCGGAATCACGAACGCGCGAAGCCCGTCGAGAGCGGCAAACTCTTCAGCGCCTTGATTTTTCGGCCCGAGGTAGCCGTAGTGCGCGACGTCTTTCTCGCCCAGCCAACCCAGGTAGGCGGCATTCTTTGGATACCGTATAGGTGTTACATCATGCTTCGGCATCGTGAATCCAAACTTTTTTAGACAGGATCCCAGAACCTTGAAGCGAGCTTCCTGTACATACGCGCGCCGAACATTGTCCAAATCATAAACATCCATCGGCAATGTGAAATCTTCCATCGA
The DNA here is from genome assembly GCF_040295965.1 of Streptosporangium sp. NPDC002544. Taxonomy (NCBI): domain Bacteria; kingdom Bacillati; phylum Actinomycetota; class Actinomycetes; order Streptosporangiales; family Streptosporangiaceae; genus Streptosporangium; species Streptosporangium sp. NPDC002544. The sequence goes on from NZ_JBEOWJ010000003.1 coordinate 132,438, forward strand.
ATCAAAAGGTGGATAATTGCTTTGAGTCACCCCTTGCTTGCCGTGCCATGTGTCGAAGTTGAATGCAGAACAGCCACTCAAAAGAAAAACAGTCAATGTCGAGAAAGACAGAAATCGCCATGTTCTCGATAAATCTCTTATCATGAAGCCCCATTTTAAAATCATGGTGCTGGACACCCGTGTCCAGCACCATGAATCGTCGCCGGACGAGGTGGCCGCGTTGGTCATGCGCGCTCTGGTCGCCTTGTCTTCACCTGCGAGGCCGGGCTCCACGATCACGCCTGCGCCCTGCCGGCAGTGATCCACTGGTATCGCCCGCCGCCGCGCTCGCCTGGCTGACGGCGAGTTACCTTGACTCCGTACGAGGTCAGGTCCTGCGGTGATTCGTTCGATGTAGTCGGCGGCGACCTGCGCATCCGCTTGGGCGAGCAGATCACCGATCGATGAACGACCGGTTGCCGGACAAGACCATCGCGCTCTTGGGTGTCGCCATGGAGGCCACCGTAGTCTCGCCAACTGCCTTCATCGGGAGAAAAGAGGATTATCGTGGGCTTTCCTGCTCCGAGCGACCTGGACGTCATCTATCTGGAGAACATGTCCAGCGGGCTGTACCTGGAGGACGCCGCTGACGTCCGACGCTACGTCGCGGTGTTCGACTACCTCAGAGCAGCGGCACTCAGTCCGGCGGATACGGCGGTTATGCTGATGAACGCATCAAACAACCTGGTGTGAGTGTCCAGCGGAAGGGCCGCGCGATGTCCGACCCAGTAGACCAGACCGCCGCCTGGCGGAAGAGTTCGTTTAGCGGAGCCAATGGAGACTGCGTCGAAGTCGCAGACCTGGGCGATGCCGTAGCCGTCCGGGATTCCAAGGACCCCGAGGGGCCCAGGCTCGTCTTTGCCCGTAACACCTGGGCGGCATTCGTAGCAGACCTGAAAAACGGCGCGTAGACCACGGCGCCACCAGCCTTCCGCATGGCGCAAGAGCAGCCGCAGTGGTGGCAACGGCCGGTGCGTCGAGGTGGCCGGCAACCTCACCGGCATCGTGGCCGTCCGCGACAGTAAAAACCCACACGGCCCCGCGTTGGTCTTCTCGCCTTGGACTGCCCGGAGGGCGGCGCGGCACATGACCTCGGGGCCTGGGCACGCGCAGGCCTGAGGTTTGTGCGTCACACGGCCTGTGCGGGCGGGAGGCCTCAGCCGGCGGTGACCCTGCTGTACTCGTAGAAGGTGCGACCGTTCTCATCCCCCTGGTGCCGGCGGCCGGTCATGACCAGAGGGGCGAACGCCTGCGAGGAGTGGTTGCTCTCCGTCATGGCCGCGGTCCACTGCCGGGAGGTGATCCGCACCTGACTTCCGCGCCAGTGCAGCGTGCCGACGAGGTACCACGTCAGACCGTTCTCGTCGCCCTGATGCCTCCTGCCGATGAGGACCTGATCGGCAGAGGCGGAGAAGTACGAGTTGCTCTCCTTCATGCCGTAGCTCCAATTTCCGGTCTGCACGGTGACCGCTTCACCGTCGATGCGGATCTGGCCGCACCGGTAGCGGGTCCAGCCGTTCTCGTCCCCCCAGTGGGCGCGGTCGATCAGCACCTCTCCGGCTGAGCAGACGAAGGTGCTGTCCGGTTCCCTGAGGGTGATGGCGGGTCCGAAGATGGTCTCGATTGTCGGAGCCGCAGACGCGGGTGCCGGGGCCGGCGTGGACAGGACGGCCGCCGCCATCGCGACGGTCAGGGCCTTCTTGTACATCTCCATGTCCTCCGGTTCGCGTTCCGCTTCGTCCGATATGCACTGAGAGCGCATGCGCCGACAGCTCACGCCATCAGGTCTGGGGACAAGGTTGCGGGCGGCACTGAAGATCGTCTTGGAGCTGACTTGCGGGTTTCTGGGAACGATCCGGCTTCCGTTCCTCACGGCATCGACCCTGCGCTGTGTCGGAGAGACACGCGTCAGCTACGGCGATCAGCCTGAGCGGTCTCGTCGCGAGAGCTTCAGCATCGGACAGCCCACTGAGCGGTCGGGGAGTGAGCGACTACGGTTCGCACGCCGCACGGCGGGGTGGAAGGCGCGGAGGTGGGTGGGTGCTCCGGCCGGCGTATGAAAGCCCGCAACCACCGCGCCCGAGCAGGCCGGAGGCCTGAAACACCAGAGAGCGACTGAGACGGCCGGCCGGAGCACCCACCCACCGGAGCGCGCACGCCCGATCGCCCGTGACGGCGTGGGAACACCCGATCAAGCGACAGCGGGCTAGGGAACGCGACACCACAGGTGCCGCCCCAAGTCGAACAGATGACTTTAGGTAAGGTGCCTTATGTCTAATTGGTGATGACATAAAGGGATACCTCATGGGCGTTTCTGCGGCGTACGTGACCTTCGCGGACCCGGACAAGCTCGACGACGAGCAGGGAATCGTCGTCGCGGCCTGGGCCGAGGTGGGAATCACCGGCCACATCGTGCGCTGGGACGATCCCGAAGTCGACTGGGCCGGGTTCGACGCCGTCGTGGTCCGTACCCCCTGGGACTATGTGACGAGGCGGACGGAGTTCCTCGACTGGGCCCGTCACGTCGAGTCCGTCACCCGGTTGTTCAACCCGGCCGCCGTGCTGGAACGCAACACCGACAAGGTCTATCTGAAAGACCTGAAGGCGCCGATCATCCCCACCTCCTGGGTCGCGCCGGGCGAGGCCGCGAACCTCCCGCTCCTCGACGAGTACGTGGTCAAGCCGTCGATCTCGGCCGGAGCCCGCGACACGATCAGGACAGCGGACCGCGAACAGGCCGAGGAACACGCCGCCAAGCTGGCCGCCAACGGGCGGACCGCGATGATCCAGCCGTACCTGGACATGGTCGAGGGCGAGGGGGAGACCTCGATGCTCTACTTCGGCGGCAGGTTCAGCCACGCCGTCCGGCGCAACCCGATGCTGACCGAGAGTGCCAGCAAGCCGGGACAGGGCAACGACCACGGGGAGCTTCGCACCCCCGAGCCCGACCAGTTCGCCCTGGCCGAGCAGGTACTCGGCGAGTTTCCCGAACTGCTCTACGCCCGGGTGGACCTGGTCCGGCTGGCCGACGGCAGCCCGGTCCTCATCGAGATCGAGCTCACCGAGCCCTACCTGTTCCTGAGCTACGCGCCCGGCGCCGCCGCCAACCTGGCGACCGCCCTGGCCAAGGCGATCTGACGCCCCGCGGAGAACAGGCTCACAAAGAACAAGCTTGCAGAAAACAAGCCCGCAGAGAACAGGCCCGTAAAGCAGGCCCACAGAGACGCACCGGAAACGGCGCGCGCCCCGCGAAGGGACGCGCGCCGTACCGGATTACTGCGGCAGCACCACCGCGAGCGGAGAGACCCCCGCGGCACGCAGCGCGTCGGGGACCTTCCGCGCCCAGGGGTGCTCGTGCGCGTCGAGACCCTCGGGGTTGGCCACGACGAACCGGACCGTGCCGCCGGAAGCGGCCTGCTCGGTCCAGGTGGCGCCGAAGCCGTTCAGCGCCGCGGCGGCCTTGTCACGGTCGGAGGCGGGAACCGTGACCCGGAGCGGTGACTCGTGCTCCGGGATGGCCGCGGCGGCCTGCGAGGCGTCCGGGGCCGGGGCGAGCGTCCGCGCCCGCGCCGAGGCGGACGGCAGGTCGGCGGTGATCGCGTTGGCGACGATCTTCGCCGTGCCGTCGCTGAAGGCACGGAAGTTCGGCTCGGCGGCGAACAGCACCGCGTGGCCGGTGCCCACCGGCTCGTCGACCACCGCCGCCGTTCCGGCGAGTTCCTCGGCGCCCAGCGCGAAACCGGACAGGAACCAGTCGGGCGAGTCGGCGGCCGGGTAGGAGGTCACCACGTGCGAGGGGTTCGAGGCCCGCATGACCAGGTCGTACGCGTAGAACTGCATGACGCTCGACCCGACGTCCTTGCTCAGCGGCCCCTGGGCCACGTTCGTCCGGAGGAGCGTGCCGGGGATGTCCGAGGTCGGCTCGGTCAGCGTCACGCTGGAGACACCGGCCAGGGCGGCCAGCCGGGCGCCGCCCGCCCAGCCGACGTAGCGCCCGCCGCCGCCGACCCAGTCACGCAGCGCCGCGCGCCCGGCCTCGCCGAGGGCGTTGTTCGCCGAGTTGGACGAGCCGTCCGGTACGAGCAGCACGTCCAGCCCGCCCAGCTTGCCCGCGGCGACGTCGGCCGGCGTGAGCACCTGGTAGGACAGCTTCCAGTCGCGGTCCAGACGGTGGCGGAGCCAGCCGGAGGACTCGGCCGCGTTCTGCGCGGTGCCACCGGACAGCTGCAGGACTCCGATCTTGCGGGAGGTGGTGACCTTGACCGAGGGGGCGTCCACCGCCTGCACCGGCGTCGCGGCGGGCAGCAGCACCTGGCCCGAGGAGCCGCCGGAGACGTTGCCGAGCAGCGGCAGGCTCCACGCGGTCACGTCATAGAAGTAGGGGAACGGGGTGTAGGTGTCCTCGTTCAGCATGGACTGGACCCAGTGCTTCTGCGCCTGGGCCAGCGGGATCCAGTAGGTGCCCTTGGGCAGGGTGGTCTTCGCCTCGGGCCTGCCGTACGCCTTGAAGTCCTTGACCGTCAGCGGCGTGGCCAGCTTGTACACCTGGACGTCCATCCGCTGGAGCCGCCGCACGACGAGGTCGGTCTCCGCCTTCTTGGCCGGGTCGTCGGCGCGCAGGAAGTAGTGGCGCACCTTCCGGTCGGGCACCTGGGTGATGACCTCGTGGCCCGGGTTGTAGACCTGGTTCGGCTCCAGGTGGCCTTCGGTCCCCTGCTTGAGGGCGTCGGCGTACATGCCGTGCCAGGTGGTGAGGATCTCGGTCTTCTTGGCCGCCGCCGCCGAGAGCGAGACCCACTGGGTGAGCCACTGCTCGAAGGTCCGGGCCGCGATCGGGGAGGCGTTGCCCTTCTCGAAGGTCATGCCCGCCGCGTTGAACCCGCCTGCCGGGACCGTGTCGCCGTAGCCCATGTAGAACATGTCGTAGACGCTGCGGTTGAAGAACGGGATCCCGCGCTTGGTGAACTCGCCGATCATCGCGGCGCCGTAGGTGTTGTTGATCCAGTCGACCGTCGGCTCGGCGATGTCGTGGTAGATCGGGTCGGCGTTCGGCGGGAAGAAGTACTCGGTGCCGCCCATCTCGTGGGCGTCGATGAAGAGCTGCGGCGGATACTTCCGCATCAGCTCGATCTTGCCGTCGGTCTCCGGCTGGGTCCGCGCGAACCAGTCGCGGTTCATGTCGAAGGCGTAGGCGTTCCGCCTGGTGTCGGCCTCGCGGCCGTCGGGGTTCTGTGTCGGCAGGATCACCACGACGGCGTTGTCCAGGATTCGCCTGGCCGCGCAGTCGTCCCGCCCGGCCAGGTCGTAGAGGGTCTTCAGCGCCGCGTCGGTGCCGCTCTCCTCGCCGCCGTGCACGTTTCCGGCGACCCACAGGATCGCGGGCGTGTTCCTGGCGAGGACCTTCGCCGCGGGGGCGGGGGTGAGGGGGTCGCGCAGCCGCTTGATGGAGTTCTCGATCGCGCGCAGGTTCCGGATGTTCTTCGGGGTGCCGACGATCGCGTACTTCAGCGGACGTCCCTGGGCGGTGGTGGCCAGGGTGCCGGAGACGACCCGGTCGCTGGCCGCGTCGATCGCGGTCAGCAGCGTGTCGGACTCGGCCGAGGTGACCTCCCGCTCGCCAAGGTCGAAGCCGAGGACACTCTTCGGCGTCGGCACCTTGCCGTGGTAGACGGCGGGAGTCTGGGTGGCGTCACAGGTGGTCACGGGTGGTGCGGCCGGAGTGGGGTCCGCCTGGGCGGCACCGGCTGGGAGGGCGATGGCGACGGCCAGAACGGCCGGCGCCACCACCTTGAAGCGCTTCTGCATGAAGTAAAGCTGTCATCTGTGAGAAATGACAGCAAGAGGTAAAATTTTACACTTGCGTTACGAATGGTGCTTTTGGGGCAAAGTGTGATTGAAGGAGCGGATGATCCGGTCGTGGGTGGAGAGTCCGGGAGCTACGCGTGCCCGGAGATGCCGCCGTCCACCGGGATCACGGTCCCGGTGAGGTAGGCGCCGGCGCGCGAGGACAGGAAGATCGCGGTGCCCGCCATGTCGTCGGGGTGGCCGATCCTGCCCAGCGGGACGTGGGAGGCGACCGCCGCGCGCATCCTCTCGTCCTGGAGCGCGAAGGCCATCATCTTCGACTCGAACGGCCCGGGGGCGATCGCGTTGACCGTGATCGACTCCTTGGCGAGCCGCTGGGACAGGTGCCGGGTGAGCATGTGCACCGCCGCCTTGGCCGCGGAGTAGGCGTAGTTCTCCATCGAGGGCACCCGGATACCGTCCACCGAGCCGATGTTGATCACCCTGGCCGGGGACTCGGGGCTCGCGGCGGCGCGGAGCAGCGGCAGGAACCGCTGGGTCAGGTAGAACACGCCCTTGACGTTGATCCCCCAGAGCTTGTCGAACGCCTGCTCGGGGTATTCCTCCAGCGGCGCGCCCCAGGTCGCCCCGGCATTGTTGACCAGCACGTCCAGCCGGGACTCCCGTTCCGCGACCGCCTCGAACAGGGTGGAGACCCCGTCCTCGGTGGACAGGTCGGCCGGGATGGCCGTGCATCCCAGCTCCGCGGCGGTTTTCTCGACCTCGGCCGCCTTGCGGGAGGAGATGTAGACCGTGGCTCCCGCGTCGACGAACCCGGCCGCGATCATCCGGCCGATTCCCCTGGAGCCGCCGGTGACGACGACGATCTTGCCTTCCACCGAGAACAGAGTCATGTTCTGTAGCATGCCGCACCCCGACCGCCTCGTCCATACCGGACGGTCGGTCCAGCATTCCGCGGCAACCCCCGGGGACACATAAGCCCCTTTGTGTCGATTCGTGCCGAAGGGAGTGAAAAATAATGTCGGTAAATAAAACGAGAGTGAAACAATCTTCCACCGCTCGTTGACACGCGCCGTTTGTATGGTGTGCCTTCGTTGTCAATAAGTCACCGATCCGAAGGTGGGGCACACCATGGTCAGAACGGGGACGCGCCTGGCGGCGCTGAGCCTGGCGCTGTCGATGGCGACACTTTTCGTGGCGCACGCATCACCCTCTGCCGCCCAGACCTCCCAGACCTCCCAGGGGACGGCCGTGCGGGCACCCCAGACCGAGAAGAGGATCGTCCGGCTGGGCGCGACGCAGAGCATGGACTCGATGAACCCGTTCCTGGCGGTCCGGGTGGTCTCGACGTCGATCCACCGCTGGATGTACGGCTTCCTCACGGTGCCCGATTCCAAGACCCTGAAGCCCAGCCCCGACCTCGCCGAGTCGTGGGAGACCTCACCGGACAAGCTGACCTGGACCTTCACCATGCGTGCCGGAGCCACCTGGTCGGATGGCAGGCCCATCACCGCCCAGGACGCCGCGTGGACCTTCAACAAGATCATGACTGATGACGGGGCCAAGACGGCCAACGGCCCCGCCGTCGAGAACTTCGACACCGTGACCGCGTCCGACGACCGGACCCTGGTGATCAAGACCAAGAAGCCCCAGGCCTCGATGCTGGAGCTGCCGATCCCGATCATGCCCAAGCACGTCTGGGAGAGCGTCCCCGACATCGGCACCTACGAGAACGAGACCTACCCCGCCGTCGGCAGCGGCCCCTACATCGCCGTCGAGCACAAGAAGAACGGCTATGTGAGGCTCAAGGCCAATCCGTCGTACTGGCGCGGCGCCCCCGGCATCGACGAACTGCACGTCATCTTCTACGAGAACCCCGAGGCGGCGATCGCCGGTCTGAAGAAGGGCGACATCGACTGGATCGGCCGCCTGCAGGGCCCGCAGTTCGAGGCCCTCGCGGGCGATGTGAACATCACGCAGTGGAACACCCAGGGCCGCAGGGCCAGCTACCTGCAGTTCAACCCGGGCGCCGCGACGGCCGGCGGCGAGCCGATCGGCGACGGGCACCCCGCGCTGAAGGACGTCAGGGTGCGCCGGGCCATCCATCACGCGATCGACAAGAAAGCCCTCGTCGAGCAGGCGCAGAACGGTCTCGCCGTACCGGCGGACGGTTCGATCATCCCGCCGATGTACCAGGAGTTCTTCTGGAAGGCCGAGGGTGACAAGGCCGTCACCTTCGACCTGGCGGAGGCCAACCGCATCCTCGACGAGGCCGGCTACGCCAAGGGCGCAGACGGCGTTCGCACCATGCCCGACGGCGGGCGCAAGCTGGAGATGCGCTTCAGCATCCACACCGACGAGCCCGTCGAGGACAAGATCGCCCAGTTCCTCACCGGCTGGCTGAAGGACATCGGCATCCAGCTCACCACCCGCAGGCTCGACTCCAACAAGTTCACCGAGGAGACGGGCAGCACGGCGCTCTACGACATCGCGATCAGCGGCTGGTCGGTCAACCCGGACCCGGAGGAGATCCTGGCCACCCACCTGTGCAGCCGCAGGCCCACCGCGAGCGGGCAGGGCGGCGGCACCGAGTCGTTCTTCTGTGACAAGGAGTTCGAGAGGCTCTACCAGGCGCAGCTGGCCGAACTCGACCGGCCCGCCCGGGTCGAGCTGATCAAGCAGATGCAGGAGCGGCTCTACACCGAGGCCCCCGTCGTCGCGATCTACTATCCCAACAACCTGGAGGGCTACCGCAAGGACCGGATCGCCTCCATCACCCCGATCCCCGAGGACAAGGGCATCCTGTACGGCGGGAGCAGCTACTGGCCGGTCTACTCGCTGCGTGCGGTGGAGCGCGCCGCCGCCCCGGCCGGGAGCGGTTCGGGAAGCGGCACCGTGGTGGCCGTCGTGGTGGCCGTCGTGGTGGTTCTCGGCGCCGGGGGCTTCCTCCTCCTGCGGCGCCGCCGCGCCGCCGCCGACGACCGCGAGTAGCGGCCGATGCTCACATCGCCGCAACAGGCGAGGGGCGACACCGAGGAGGGCGGTACCCGCCGGGCCGTGGCGCGCTACGCGCTGGTCAAGCTCGGCGGGGCACTGCTCAGCATCGGACTGGTGATCGTCGCCACGTTCTTCCTGTTCCGTCTGATCCCCGGCGACCCCACCATCGCCTACACCCGCGACGTGCCGGTGACCCCGGAACAGCTCGCCCTGCTCAGACGGCAGATGGGCCTGGATCGGCCGCTGGGCGCGCAGTTCCTGGACTTCGTGGGCCGGACCCTGCGGCTGGACCTGGGCACCTCGTACGAGTACCGCAGGCCGGTCGCCGAGCTCATCGGCGACCGGGTGGGGCCGACGTTGCTGCTGGTGGGCACCGGGCTGGCCGTCGCGGTCGGCCTGGGCATGTGGCAGGGCACCAGGGCCGCCTGGCACCACGGCGGCCGCTTCGACCGCCTCTCCACCGGGACCGCGCTGACCCTGTGGTCGGTGCCGACCTTCTGGCTGGGACTGCTGCTGCTCATGGTTCTCGCCGCGGGGATCGGCCCGGTACCGGGCCTGTTCCCCACCCGGGGCATGGAGGATGTCGACGCCCCCGACGGGCCGCTCTACCTGCTGCACGTCGCCCACCACCTGGTGCTGCCCTGCCTCACCCTGGTCGCCGTCGTCTACGCGCAGTACCTGCTGGTCATGCGCTCCTCGCTGCTGGAGGAGATCGGCCAGGACTACGTGACCACCGCCCGCGCCAAGGGCCTGCGCGACGACGACGTCCGGCGCCGCCACGCGGTGCCGAACGCGCTGCTGCCGACGGTGACCCTGGTCTTCATGCAGATCGGGTTCGTGGTCGGCGGCGCGGTCTCGGTGGAGTTCGTCTACTCCTGGCCCGGTCTCGGGCTGCTGTTCGTCGAGGCGATCAGGGGACCCGACTACGCCGTCATGCAGGGCACCTTCATGCTCGTCTGCGTCGCGGTGATCGTCATGAACACGCTGGCCGACGTGGTCTACCACGTCCTGGACCCGAGGGTGAGGTCGGCTTGAGCACGATCGCCCGCACCCGCCGCCGCGCCGCTCTGGCGCGGTTCTGCCGCCGGTACGCCAGGCAGCGAGCCGGGCTGTACGGGGCGGCGATCCTGCTGGTCGCCGTCCTGGCGGCCCTGCTCACGCCGCTGCTCACCGACCCGTCAGGGATGGACGTGACGAGGGCGACGGGCGCCAGGATGGCACCGCCGAGCATGGAATTCCCGCTCGGCACCGACGAGTCCGGCCGCTCGGTGGCGCTCATGCTGCTGTGGGGCGCGCGGGTCTCGCTGCTCATCGGGTTCATGTCGGCGCTGCTCAGCATGGTGATCGGCACGGTGTTCGGCATCGCGGCCGGGCACTTCCGGGGCTGGGTCGCCGCCGTGCTGATGCGCGTCACCGACTGGTTCCTGGTGCTGCCCGCGCTGGTCCTGGCCATGGTGCTCGCGGCCATCCTCGGCGGTGGCCCGTCCACGATCATCCTGGCGATCGGGGTGACCTCCTGGGCGTCCACGGCGAGGCTGATCCGGGCGCAGACGCTGGCGGTCGAGGCCAGGCCGTACATCGAGAGGTCCAGGGCACTGGGCGCCGGGCACTGGCACGTCATGACCCGGCACGTGCTGCCGAACGTCGCCCCGCTGGTCCTGGCCAACACCACGCTCATGGTGGCCAGCGCCATCGTCACCGAGTCCACCCTCGCCTTCCTGGGCGCGGGCTCCGGCCAGGTCTCGTGGGGCAGCATGCTGCGCGGCTCCTACGACTGGGGCGCGGCCACCTCGGGAGCCTGGTGGTACGTGCTGTCGCCCGGCCTGTGCATCGTGGCGGTGGTCCTGGCGTTCACCCTCTGCGGGCGCGCCCTGGAGACCGTACTCAACCCGCGGCTGAGAGGAGCCTCGTGACCCTGCTCGAACTGCGCGACCTGGCGGTGACCTACCGGGGCGAGGCCGGGGACGTGCCCGCCGTGCGCGGCGTCTCGCTCGGCCTGGAGGCCGGTGAGGCCCTCGGCGTGGCGGGGGAGTCGGGGTCGGGCAAGTCGACGCTGGCCATGTCCCTGCTGCGGCTGCTGCCCAGGAACGCGCTGGTGTCCGGGGAGATCCTGCTGGACGGCGAGGACGTCCTGGCGATGAGCTGGGGGCGGTTGCGCGCGGTCCGGTGGGCTTCGGCCTCGCTGGTCTTCCAGGGTGCCCAGCACGCGCTGAACCCGGTGCGCCGGATCGGCGACCAGATCGCCGAGCCGCTGCGGGTGCACGGCATGGCGGCCGGGGCCGAGGCGCGGCGCAGGGTGGCGGAGCTGCTGGAGCAGGTCGGCCTGCCGGCCTGGCGGGCGCGCGGCTACCCGCACGAGCTCTCCGGCGGCCAGCGCCAGCGGGTGATGATCGCCATGGCGCTGGCCTGCTCACCCCGCCTGATCATCGCCGACGAGCCGACCACCGCGCTGGACGTGATGATCCAGGCGCAGGTGCTCTCGCTGATCCGCTCGCTCATCGCCGAGCACGGGATCGGCCTTGTCATGATCTCCCACGACCTGTCGGTCCTGGCGTCGACGTGCGACCGGCTGGCGGTCATGTACGCGGGCCGGGTGGTCGAGTCCGGCCCCTCGCGCGAGGTCTTCACCGGCGGGCGGCACCCCTACAGCAGGGCGCTGGCCGAGGCGTTCCCCACCGTCGGGGACCCCGCCTCCAGGATGGCGCCCAGGGGACTGGGCGGTGACCCGCCCGACCCCGCGCACCTGCCCGCGGGGTGCTCCTTCCACCCGCGCTGCCCGGTCTCGCTCGTCTCGTGCGCGTCGGAGCCGGTCGAGTTGCGGGCCGCGGGCGACGGCATCGGAGCGCCGCACACCGCCGCGTGCGTCCACGTCAGTGAGGAGAGCCGATGACCCTGCTCGAAGCGCGGGAGGTACGGGTGGAGTTCGCCTCGCGCGGGCGTCGCGCCCGCGCGGTGGACGGGGTGAACCTCGCCGTGGGCGAGGGGGAGATCGTCGCGCTGGTCGGCGAGTCCGGCTGCGGCAAGACGACACTGGCCAGGACCCTGCTCGGCCTGGAGCGGCCCACCTCGGGGTCGGTCCGCTACGGCGGTGTCCCGCTGGCCTACTCGTCGCGCGCCCTGCGGGCCCACCGCCGCGAGGTGCAGCTCGTGCTCCAGGACCCCACCGGATCGCTCAACCCCCGGCACACCGTCTACGAGGCGGTGGCCGAGGGGCCGCGCATCCATCGCCTGCCCGGCGAGGGCGACCTGGTCGCCTCCGCTCTGTCGAGGGCCGGGCTGCGTCCTCCCGAACGGTTCTTCGACCGCTACCCGCACGAGCTGTCCGGTGGCCAGCGCCAGCGCGTCGTCATCGCCGGAGCCCTCGCGCTGGAGCCCAGGGTGCTGGTCGCCGACGAGCCGGTGGCCTCGCTGGACGCGTCGGTACGCGGCGAGATCCTCGCCCTGCTGCTCCGCCTCCGCGCCGAGCTGGGCCTGTCGGCCCTGGTCGTCACCCACGACCTCGGGCTGGCCTGGAACATCGCCGACCGGGTCGCGGTGATGTATCTCGGCAGGATCGTCGAGTCGGGGCCGGTGGAGCGGATCCTCACCTCGCCCTCGCACCCGTACACCCAGGCACTGCTGTCGGTCCTGCCGGAGTCGCGGTCGCCCGTGGTGCTGGGCGGCGAGCCGCCGGACCCCACCCGGATCCCGGCCGGCTGCCGCTTCCACCCGCGCTGCCAGGTGCTGGCCTCGGGCGCGGCGGCCGAGGCGGGGGTCGAAGGGCTGTGCGCGTCCGGGGAACTGCCGGTCCTGCCCTCCTCGGCCGGGGCCCAGGTCGCCTGCCACCACGCCGAGGCCCGCTCCGCCCGGCGCGAGGCGGAGGCGGAAACTGAGCCGGAAACGGAGGCGGAGCGGCGGTGAGATGAGGCGACCGGCCCCGGGCGCGGCCCTTCCCGAAGGACGTTCACGGAGAACGGTTCCGGAGCCCGGCTTCCGAGGCCGATCACAGGGGCTGATCTCGGGGGCCGATCACGGGGGCCGCTCTCGGGGGCCGGGCCGGCAGGCCGGGCTCAGAGGCCAGGGAGGAGGCCGTTCCTGAACAGGTCGACGAAGAGCCCGTGGTCGGCCCTGGCCCGTGCCCCGTAGGCGTGCGCGAAGTCGACCAGGGTGCGGGTGAAGCCCTCGGTGTCGCCGTCGATCACGGCCACGATCGCGTCCTCGGTGGAGAAGTCGACCAGGTCGTGGCTGGACTCGTCGTCGGCCACCGAGTGCATCCTGGCCACCGCCCGGCCCAGGTCGCGAATCACCGAGGCGAGCTCGTCCGGCTCGTTGACGTCGCCCCAGTCCAGGTCGGCGGTGTAGGGGGAGACCTCGGCGACCATCTGGCCGACGCCGTTCAGCGTGGTGTAGCCGAGCCACGGGTCGGCGTACGCCTGCAGGGCCCGCTGCGATTCGGCGGTGCGGTGGCCCTGGTGCTTGAAGTAGCCGTGCACCTTCTCGTCCGTCACGTACCGCGCCACGGCCGGGACCTGGGCCTGCTTCATGTAGAGGATGACGTCGTTCTCCAGGGCCTGGGTGTGGCCCTCAAGCAGCATGTTGTACGAGGGCAGCCCGGCCGAGCCGATCCCGATGCCGGTGCGGAGCGCGAAATCCTTGATCTTGTGCTCGACCGCCGAGACGGTGGGAAGGGTCGTCAGGTAGTCCTGGAAGGCCGCCTCCACCAGCTGCCGGGTCTCCTCGTCGACCGAGTAGCGGCCGTCCATGACGGCGAACCTGCGGTCGAAGTTCTCGACGGTGGTCTCCAGCTCCAGCAGCGCCACCCGGGTGTTCAGCCGGGCGTGCTGCAGCACCCGGTGCAGCACGCCGGTGGTGGTCTCCAGGGTCAGCGAGCCGATCGCGTCGTCCCCACCCTCGGAGATGCCGGTCAGCTCGGCGAGGTAGGCGCCGGCGAACTCGGTCACCAGGGCGGTGATGACGTCGTCGGACAGCGCCTTGGCGTACCCGATGAGCGCGATGCTGGCCGAGAACCGCCGCAGGTCCCAGATGTACGGTCCGACGTAGGCCTCGTCGAAGTCGTTGACGTTGAAGACCAGCACGCCGGAGGCGTTCATGTAGGTACCGAAGTTCTCGGCGTGCAGGTCGCCGTGGATCCAGACCCGCCTCGTCTGGTCGTCCAGGAAGGCGTCGTCGGCGAACTCGCCGGTCATGTCCGCGTAGAACAGGCAGGCGCTGCCCCGGTAGAAGGCGAACGGCGAGGCGGCCATCTTCCGGAACTTGCGCCGGAAGGCGGCGGGATCGCGCTTCATGGAGTCGCCGAACTCGGTGATCAGGACGTCGAGAATGTGCGCCGAGCGCCCATCGATGGTCATGGTCCGCACGCTAGGGCGTACAACCGAAACTCCGCCAGTTCTCCGAGATTACAGATCTGGAACGCACCAATGGCCGGGCACGGCCCACGCGGCGTGGCGGGCGTCGACAGCCGCACCGGGCGATCGTAGATTCGACGATGAGATGAGTTCCGCGAGGGGAGTGGAGGTCGATATGGCGGTGCTGGAGGGCAAGGCGGCGGTGGTCACCGGGGGGTCGCGGGGCATCGGCCGGGCGATCGTGGAGCGCCTCGCCCGCGACGGGGCGGACGTGCTCTTCAGCTACGCGAGCGATGCCGGCGCCGCGGCCGAGGTCGAGCGGACGGTCAAGGAGGCGGGCGGGAGCGCTCGCGCCGTCCAGGCCGACCTGGCGGAGCCGGGCGCCGCCGAGCGGCTGATGGAGACCGCTGAGGAGTTTCTCGGCGGCCTCGACATCCTGGTCAACAACGCCGCGCTGAGCTTCACCCCGACCCCCGTCGCGGAGACCGGTGAGGAACTGTACGACCGCGTCATGGCGGTCAACGCCAGAGCCGTCTTCCTGACCATCCGATACGCCGCCAGGCACATGCGCGACGGCGGGCGCATCGTCAACATCTCCACACTCAACACCGTCCGCCCGGCACCCGGCATCGCCCCCTACGCGGCGAGCAAGGGCGCGCTCGAACAGCTGACCGCCGTCACGGCCCGAGAGCTCGGCGGCCGGGGCATCACCGTCAACACGGTCTCGCCCGGTGCCACGGACACCGATCTGCTGCGCGGCACCAACCCCGCGGCGGCCCTGGCCCAGGTCGCGGGCATGACCTCGCTCGGCCGCCTCGGCGAGCCCTCGGACATCGCCGACGTCGTGGCCTTCCTGGCGGGCCCCGACGGCCGCTGGCTCACCGGCCAGAACCTCCACGCCAACGGCGGCCTCGGCTGAGGGTGCGGATGTAGGCGAGCCTCTCCCGGCCGCCCGCCCGGTCGCGACCGCTGTTGCGCTGTGCCGTGTTCGGCCTCAGGGTTCGCGGGCGCAGAGGTACACGTCCAGGTCGGCGGCGCCCTTGAGCATGGCGCGGCCCCGGGCGGACAGACGGGCCTGCCAGTCGCGCAGGGTCGACTCCAGCGGGGCGACGCCTCCGGCGGAGCGGACCTGAGCGATCAGCGGGGCGATCTGCTCCAGCAGGTAGCCGCCCCGCCTGAGCTGGTGGGTCAGCCGGACGTCCCGTATGTCGGCCGCGCTGTAGATCCGGTAGCCCGTCTGCGGATCGCGGCGCGGCCGGACCAGCCCGGCGTTCTCCCATTTGCGCAGGGTGGCAGGGCGGATGCCGAGCCTCCTGGCCAGCGGGCCGATGAACGTGTCGCCGCGCTCCTGCGGCACGGGTGCCAGATCGCGGAGCGCGGCCTCGACGGCTTGGAGGGTGCGGCGGTCGTCGAGGAGTTGGCCGTGGCTCTCGTCGATGAGCCGCAGCGCGTCCTCGGTGGCACCCCGGTTGACCGCCTGCATGATCGACGTGGCCGTCTGGTGACCGTGCCCGGGCATGAGGGCGAGGAACGCGCGCAAGGCCTGCGCGTGCAGCGGCGTATAGGTGCGATAGCCGTGGACGGTGCGTTCGGCGGCGGGCAGGATGCCGGCGTCCTCGTAGTTCCTGATCGCCTGGGTGGACAGGCCGTGCTCGCGCGCCAGGTCCACTGGCCTCATGGATGCATCACCGATTGAAGGTTCGTCGCGATAAGAGCGGGGATTTCCACGGAAAAGTTTACACCGGAGGTTCAACGATACCGTTAAAGGTATGGATATCAAGGACACGGCCCGGCCGTTCGACGGCACAGGCGTCTCGGCGTTCCTGCGGTCGCTTCCCGCCAAACCCCTGCTGCTCGGCCTGGGCGAGGCCAGGCACTTCGTGGGGGAGCTGGGCGAGTTGCGCAACGAGATCTTCCGGCATCTGGTCGAGCACGAGGGCTACCGGTCGTTCGCCATCGAGAGCGACTGTCTCATGGGCCTCGTGGTCGACGACCACATCACGACGGGCGCCGGCACGCTCGATGACGTCATGGAGCGCGGCTTCAGCCACGGCTTCGGCGCGTCACCGGCCAACCGCGAGCTTGTGCGCTGGATGCGGGCGTACAACGAGGAGCATGACGAAAAGCTTCGGTTCTTCGGTTTCGACGGCCCTCTGGAGTATTGGGCGGCGAGCCCGCGCCAGGCGCTCACCGCCCTCTACGCCCTCCTCGACGGCCCGCTGCCCTGCACCGTGGAAACCCTCGACGCGCTGCTGGGCACGGACGACCGGTGGACGAACGAGGCCACGGTCATGGATCCGTCCCAGTCGATCGGCCGGTCCGCCGACGCCCAGCGGCTGCGCCTGATCGCCGACGACCTGGTGGCGCTGCTCGACACGCAGGCGCCGCGGCTGAGCGCGGAGGACAGGGATCGGGCGGCACTGTACGGGCGCACCGCCGTCGGCCTGCTCCGCTACCACTCCTGGATGGCCGACACCTCCCCGGCCCGGATAGGCAGGCTGTCGGGCCTGCGGGACGCGATGATGGCCGCCAACCTGCGTGCCGTCGCCGAGCGCGGCCCGGCCCTGGTCTTCGCCCACAACCTCCACCTGCAGCGGAACAAGAGCCTCATGTCGTTCGGCGACCAGCAGTTGGAGTGGTGGAGTGCGGGGGCGATCGCCGAAACGCACCTGGGCGACCGGTACGCCTTCCTGGCCGCGGCCTTCGGCACGGTCGGCGACGACACCCCGCCCCCGGACACCGTCGAGGGCATCCTGTCCACGCTCCCGTGGGACCGCTCTCTCATCGACGCCCGCCGCCTGGCCGAGGCCGTCACGAAGCCCGCCCCGCGCATCTCCCACGATTTCGCCTATTTCCCGCTGGACCCGGCCCAGCTCGACATGATCGACGGTGTCGTCTTCCTCAAACAGGCTGTCAGGCTGGGTTGACCGGCGCGTGCGTGTCAGGCTCTGCTGACACGCACGCGCATCAATCACCGAAGGCGGCGCCCGGGATCGCCAGGCGATCGCCGCTGTGCGGGCTGGTCGCCGGCCCGCTTCGACGGTAACCGGCTGCGCCGGCAAACCGAGGGCTTCCCATGTCGGCGGCCTGTCCTGACCGGCCTTCCGTTCCCGGGCGGTCAAGCGGGCGGCCGTACGGTTCGAGCCGGGCGGGAGGCGTTGTTTTGGGCCTTGTAGGCATCCGGCGCCGGAGTTACGATCCGCGTAATTATTAGGAAACTTTCCTAAATGGAAAGGCATTTACGTGCGCCGATTAGCCTCCATGCTGCTGGTTCTCGCCATGGCAGCCACTCTCGCCGCTCTCTCGTCCCCCGCCTCGGCCGCCGCCAGGCTCACCGCGGTCTTCACCCTCACCGGCACCCAGGGCAAGTTCGTGGTGAGCAACCCCGGCACCACTCCGGTCACCGGCTGGTCGATCACCTTCGACCTGCCTGCGGGCATCACGGTCAGCGGTGCCCAGAACGCCACCACCACGCAGAACGGGACGCGGGTCAAGCTGACCCCCGCCTTCTACATCAACACGGTACGGGCGAACGGCAACACCGAGCCGTACAGCCCCACCTTCACGCTCAGCGCGGCGGCCCAGCCGGTGAGCTGCACGATCAACGGCGCCAACTGCGACGGCAGCGGCGACCCGCCACCCCCGGACGCGCCCGTCACCGCGACCTACTCGGGGAGTGGCACCCAGGGCAGATTCGTGGTCGCCAACAACACCGACACCGCGCTCAACGGCTGGTCGATCACCTTCGACCTGCCCGCCGGGGTCACCGCGAGCGCCGCGCAGAACGGGTCGCTGAGCCAGAGCGGGCGCCAGGTCACGCTGAGCCCGGCCCACTACAACACGACCGTGGCGGCACGCGGTACCACCGAGCCGTACAGCCCCGCGTTCACGCTCAGCAGCGCGTCCGCCGAGCCGGAGAACTGCAGGATCAACGACGTCAGGTGCGACGGCGCCGCCGACACGCCGCCCGGCGCGCCCGGCAACCTGCGTTCGCCGGTCAAGACCACCAGAACCGTCTCGCTGGCCTGGGACGCCGCGACCCCGGGCAGCCTGCCGATCTCCGGCTACCAGGTCTACCGGGGCGCCGACCTCGCCGCGACGGTCACCGGGACGAGCACCACCGTCACCGGCCTGACCTCGAACACCGAGTACACGTTCACCGTGAAGACCAGGGACCGGAAGGGAACCCTCTCCCCGGCGAGCGCCGCGCTGAAGGTGACCACCAACAACGCCGGTGACGACACCCAGCCGCCGACCGTGCCCGCGAACCTGCGCGTCACCGGCAAGGACTCCTCCAGCGTCTCGCTCGCGTGGAACGCCTCGACCGACAACAAGGGCATCGCCGGGTACGAGGTCTACACCGGCGCCACCCTGGCCACGACGGTGACCGGCACCTCCGCCACGGTGAGCGGGCTGTCGCCGTCCACCGAGTACACGTTCACCGTGAAGGCCCGCGACCTGTACGACAACACGTCGGCGGCGAGCACCGCGCTGAAGGTGAGCACCGACGACATCATCGGCAGCGGATACGCCAGGATCGGCTACTTCGTCCAGTGGGGCATCTACGGCCGCCAGTACTTCGTGCGCAACCTCGACACCACCGGTGCCGCCGCGAAGCTGACCCACCTCAACTACGCCTTCGGCAACATCGACCCGGTGAACCTGACGTGCCTGCAGGGTGTCACCAAGGGCACCACCGCGAACCCGCAGGACCCGAACCAGGGCGACGGCTCCGGCGACGCGGACGCCGACTACGGCAGGCCGATGAGCGCGGCGCAGTCGGTGGACGGTGTCGCCGACACCGGCTGGGAGAAGCTGCGCGGCAACTACAACCAGCTCCGCAAGCTCAAGGCGAAGTATCCGAACCTCAAGGTGCTGATCTCGCTCGGCGGCTGGACGTACTCGAAGTACTTCTCCGACGTGGCGGCCACCGACGCGGCGCGCAAGAAGTTCGTGAGCTCCTGCATCGACACGTACATCAAGGGGAACCTGCCGGTCTACAACGGCGCGGGCGGCCCCGGCAGCGCCGCCGGGATCTTCGACGGCATCGACCTGGACTGGGAGTGGCCGGGCTCGGAGGGGCACGCAGGCAACCACATCGGCCCGAACGACAAGGCGAACAACACGCTGCTGATCGCCGAGTTCCGCAGGCAGCTCGACGCGCTGACCCAGGAGACCGGCAGGCGCTACCAGCTCACCGCCTTCACCCCCGCCGACCCGGCGAAGATCGCCGCCGGCTGGGACCTGCCCGAGGTCGCCAGGTCCCTGGACATCTTCAACGTCCAGGGCTACGACTTCCACGGCGCGGGCAGCGACAACTCCTGGGAGCCCAACCGGGCCGGACACCAGGGCAACCTGTACGCCGACGCCGAGGACCCGTACCCGTTCCACTTCAGCGTCGAGAACTCGGTCGACGTCTATCTCCAGGCGGGGGTGAACCCGCGCAAGATCACCATTGGTCTCGCGTACTACGGGCGGGGCTGGCAGGGCGTCGCCGACGGCGGGAGGTTCGGCGAGTGGCAGACGGCCACCGGCGCGGCGCCGGGGCAGTTCCCGGACGAGGCGGGCACTCGCGGGTACGCCAACCTGCTGGCCTCCGTGCCGGGATGCGCGGTGAGACACGACGAGCAGTCGGTGGCGACCTACTGCTACACCGGCAACGGCGGTCAGTGGTGGACCTTCGACGACGTCTGGTCGATCGGGAAGAAGACCGCGTGGCTCCGGAGCAAGGGCCTGCTCGGCGCGATGGTCTGGGAGATGTCCGGTGACCCCGGCACCCTGACCACCGCCCTGGACGCGGGTCTGCGGTAACCGTTCCGCCCGGCTCGCCGGGACGTCGCCCCCCGGTTCACCGCGGGGCGACGTCCCGGCCCATCACCCCCGCCAGGCGCAGGGCGCCCCTGGTAGCGCTCGGGCCTGCCGGGGCGAGGAAGGGGAACTCGTGGACGGCGTCGATCGCGTACAGGTCGGCGGACCTGTCGGGCATCGCGCGGTGGAAGTCGTCGACCAGGAGATCGGCGGCCACCACCTCCCCGGCACGGGCGAGCAGCAGGCCCGGCAGCGCCCGCAGGGCGGGCCCGCCGACGCCCACCTCGCCGCCGTCGTCGTGCCACACCCGCGTGGTACCCAGGATCCCGAAACGCGCGGGGGCAATTGTCGCCCTTCGCGAGGCTCCCCGGCTTTCCGCGGGAGTCGCGGCGTTTCACGGAGGTCCGCGTACGTCGTACGACCCGGCGCCTCCCTAAGGGTGCCGGTTGGAGACCGAGACGACCTCGCCGGTCATGTACGTGGAGTACTCGCTCGCCAGGAAGACGATCACGTTGGCCACCTCCCACGGTTCCGCCGAGCGGCCGAAGGCCTCGCGGGAGGTCAGTTCGGCGAGCAGCTCGTCGGTGGTGACCTTGGCCAGGAAGGGGTGCATGACCAGTGAGGGGGCCACCGCGTTGACCCGGATGCCGTGCGGGGCGGCCTCCAGGGCGGCGCACCTGGTCAGGGCCATCACCCCGGCCTTGGCGGCCGCGTAGTGCGACTGGCCCTCCTGGGCGCGCCAGCCGATCACCGAGGAGTTGTTGACGATCACTCCGGAACCCTGGGGGACCATCAGCCGCAGGGCGGCCCTGGTACAGCGCATCGTGCCGGTGAGGGTCACCCCCAGGACGGCGTCCCACTGCTCGTCGGTCATCTCCACCAGCCGCGCCGTACCGCCCAGGCCCGCGTTGTTGACCACCACGTCCACCCGCCCGTGCGCCTCGGTCACCGCGTCGAACATGGCGCGCACCTCGGCCTCGGAGGTGACGTCGCAGGGCACCGCGAGCGGCTTGACCCCACTCAGCTCGGCCAGCGCCTCGGCGGCCTCGCCGAGGCGCCGCTCGTGCCGGTCGGAGACGACCACGGTCGCGCCCTCCTCGGCGCAGCGCCTGGCGGTGGCGTACCCGATGCCCGTCCCGGCCGCCGCCGTGACCAGGACGACCTTTCCGTCAAGCAGGCCGTGGGCGCGGGGGTAGGGGGGAGGTGTCGCCATACGGGCTCCGTTCCGGTGGTCGTGTCTCAGCCCTTGGGCAGGCCCAGGGTGCGCTCGGCGATGATGTTGCGCTGGATCTCGCTGGACCCGGCATAGATGGTGTCGGCGCGGCTGAACAGGTAGAGCCGCTGCAGCGCGTTGAGGTCGTACGGCGGGGCGTCGGCGACCAGACCCGCGCGCCCCTGGACGGCCTGGGCCAGCTCGCCCAGCCGCCGGTGCCACTCCGACCAGTACAGCTTGCCGATCGACACCTCGGGTCCCGGTTCGCCCGCCGACAGTGAGGTCATGGTGCGCAACGCGTTGAGCCGCATGATGTCCAGCTCCAGCCACGAGCGCACCAGCCGGTCACGGAGCACCGGGTCCTCGGCGGCCCCGGTGCGCCTGGCGGTGGCCACCACCTCCGCGAACTCCCGCTGGAAGCCGATCTGCTGGCCCAGGGTGGAGGCGCCGCGCTCGTAGCCGAGGGTGGCCATCGCGATCCGCCAGCCCTCGCCGGGAGCGCCCAGGATGTTGCCCGCCGCGGTGCGGGCGCCGTCGAGGAAGACCTCGTTGAACTCGCTGGTGCCGGTCATCTGGAGGATGGGCCGTACCTCGATCCCCGGCTGGTCCATCGGGACCAGCAGGTAGGACAGGCCGCGGTGGCGTGCCGAGCCGGGCTCGGTCCTGGCGAGCACGAAGCACCAGTCGGCCACGTGGGCCAGCGAGGTCCACACCTTCTGGCCGGTGATGACCCACTCGCCGTCGTCCAGGCGCGCCCGCGTCTGGACGCCTGCCAGGTCGGAGCCCGCCTCCGGCTCCGAGTAGCCCTGGCACCACAGCTCCTCGCCACGCTGGATGGGCGGCAGGAAGCGCCGCCGCTGCTCCTCGGTGCCGTGCTCCAGGATGGTCGGCCCGATCAGTCCCTCGCCGATGTGCCCGACCCTCGCCGGGGCGGCGGCACGGGCGTACTCCTCGTGGAAGGCGACCTGGTCCGCCAGAGTGGCGTCCCGGCCTCCGTACTCCCTGGGCCAGCCCAGGCAGGTCCACCCGGCCTCGCCCAGCCGCCGCTCCCAGGCGAGCCGGACCTCGTGCCCCTCGTGCTCGCGGCCGGGCCCGCCCAGTCCCCGGGCGTGCGCGAACTCGCCCGTGAGGTTCTCCTCCAGCCAGGAGCGTGCCTCCTCGCGCAGGGTCATGGAATACCTCCGGTGTGGGGACGTCAGGCGTGGAAACGGCCGTAGCCGCCCCTGAAGAAGAGCAGCGGGCCGCCGTCGCCGTGGACGCCGAGCCGGTGGACCCTGGCGACGACGATGACGTGGTCGCCCGCGGGATGCTCCGCCTCGATCGAGCAGTCGATCCAGGCCAGGCTCTCCTCGATCACCGGGTTGCCCCCCGGGGAGACCGTCCAGTCGAGCCCGGCGAACTTGTCGCCGCCCCGGCCGGCGAGCGCGGCGCAGACCGGTTGCTGGTGCTCGGCGAGCACGTTGATCGTCTGGGTTCTGGCGGCGCGCAGGCGCGGCCAGCTCGTGCTGCTGTGGGCCACGCAGAAGGCCACCAGCGGCGGGTCCAGCGACACCGAGGTGAAGGAGTTGGCCGCCAGGCCGCACGGCTCGCCGGTGTCGGGGTCGATGGCGGTGATGGCCACCACGCCGGTGGCGAAGTGGCCGAGCACGGAGCGGAACCACCGGCCGTCCACGGCGCCGCCCTGGTGCGTGGCCCCGTTGATCTCAGGTCTCTCGGCTCCGTTGGACGGGCCCTGCGAAAGGCCACTCTGCATGGCGACTCCGTTGGCGGTGGTGCCGCGCCCGGCCAAGGTGGCGCGGGGGTGGTCGGCGGTCTCCAGCAGCCGGGCCGCGTGAGTGCTCATGGTGCTACTCGCCTCCTCAATCGCGCCCGATCGGCCTCCGAGGGGGTTCGGCGGCGGACGGCGTCCTCCACCGTCTGGCGCCATCTTACCAAGCGCTTGCTTGGATTGTAGGGGAGTGCCGGAAAAAGTCCCCGGTCGCCGTCGGCGGCGCGCGCCCGTCGTTGACATCCGCGATTCGCCCGGCCTAGCCTCTGGCCAAGCGCTTGCTTGAGATCGGAGGCTCGTACGTGGGTGGTTTCCGGGACCGCACGGCCGTGGCGGGCGTCGGGTACACCCGGTTCTCCAAGGATTCCGGGGTCAGCACCCTCACCCTGGCCTGCGAGGCCGTGCTGGCGGCCCTGGACGACGCGGGCCTGACCGCCGACGACGTCGACGGCATCGCCACCCACCGGGTCGGCGACTCCGCCGCGCCCTGCCTGGTCGGTCCCGCGCTCGGCATCCACGAGCCCTCCTGGTACCTCGACCAGTTCGGCGGCGGCAGCGTCTCCCACTCGGTGGTCGGCCAGGCGGCGCTCGCGGTCGCGGCGGGCGTCGCCGAGACCGTCGTCTGCTACCGGGCGATCAACGCGCGCTCGGAGTTCCGGATGGGCGGGACCGGCCAGGGGTTGCCGGTCAGCCCCGAGGTCCAGTACCAGGCGCCGTACGGCTACTTCGCGCCGCCGCAGCAGTACGCGATGTTCGCCCGCGCCCACATGTCGAGGTACGGCACCCGTCCCGAGCACTTCGGCGCGCTGGCGGTCGTCCAGCGCGCCAACGCGGCCAAGAACCCCCGGGCGCTCATGCGCACCCCGATCACCCTGGACGACTACCTGGCGAGCCGGTGGATCGCCGAGCCGTTCCGGCTGCTCGACTGCTGCCTGGAGACCGACGGCGCCTGCGCGCTCGTCGTCACGAGCGCCGAGCGGGCCGCCGACCTGCGCAGGCCGCCGGTGCTCATCTCCGCCGCCGCGTGGGGTGGCGGCGACTCCTTCCTGTCCGGCGGCCGGGCGGACACCACGGTGACCAGCGCGGCCGAACTGGCCCCGCGCCTGTACCGCCAGGCGGGCATCGGGCCCGCCGACGTCGACGTGGCCGAGATCTACGACTGCTTCACCTACTCGGTGATCGTGCAGCTGGAGGACTACGGCTTCTGCGCCAAGGGCGAGGGCGGCCCGTACGTCGCCTCGGGTGCCGTCGCGCCGGGTGGTGAGCTGCCGGTGAACACGCACGGTGGGTTCCTGTCGGAGGGGTACGTGCACGGCGTCAACCACATCGCCGAGGCCGTCTCACAGCTGAGGGGGGACGCGGGGGACAGGCAGGTGGAAGGGGCCGAGGTGGCGCTCTCCACGGCCCAGCCCGGCTACATCCTGCCCGCCACCTCGGCGCTGATCCTGCGGAAGGGGTGAGGGGTGCGTCCGGTTGCCGATCGCGACTCGGCGGAGTGGTGGAGGCGGACCGCCGGCGGGGAGTTCGTGCTCCAGCGGTGCGACTCCTGCGCCACGCCGCGCTTTCCCGCCCGCGCCTACTGCCACCGCTGCAGGACCCGCGAGTGGCACTGGGAGTCCATCGCCCCGGCCGGCCGCGTCGAGAGCTGGATCGTCAGCCACCAGCCCTTCCTGGCCGGGGTGAGCGAGCCGTACACGGTGGTGATGGTACGGCTGGACGAGGCGCCCGAATGCGTCATGTACGGCAACTGGCGCGGTGCGGAGCCGCCGGTCGCGGGCCTGCCCGTCCGGGCGTGCTTCAGGAGGGTGGACGAGGAGCTGTCGCTGATCGACTGGCGTCCGCTCGGCTGAGGCGCGTTCGCGGTGGGGCTCATCGTCGGGGCCGCGTCACGGGTGCGTCCCGGCGGGTCCCGTTCCCGCCGATCGCGCTCCGGAGATGGGGAGCGCGCCCTGGCGGGCGTGGGGGACCCGCCAGGACGCGTTCCGCTCCGGCGCGATGGGCGGAGGACCCCGGCGAGGGGTGGGGTCCTCCGCCGGTTAGTCGCGCTCGGAGTCTGTGTCGGCGAAGGCGCGGACCTGGTGGTCCGCCTCCTCCTCCGCGAGGTCGTCGTCAGGCGTGGGCCGCCGGTAGTGCTGCGAGATGAGGCGGGCCGCCCCAGCCGGGTCGTCGGCCGGATGCGAGGACTCAACGCCGTCCTCGTTCCAGACAAAGAGCCCGTTCTTGCACCAAACGGTTAGATCGGTCAGCACCGAGAGCACGGACATCCCGCTTCCGTTGCTCTGGTAGGTGTGGGTGAACCCCTGGCGGTGCAACGCGTAGCGCAGTAAACGCGTCGCCTCGCGGGGGTCGCGCCAGGGCAGGTACGGCGCATCCACGCGGACCGACAGCACCGGCCTCCACCCCCTCGCTGGCCTTTCGATGGATTTGTACCAACGATTGGATGATGCGGGTCTTGGGAGGTTGGGTCAAGGGGCTGTTCCCCGCTAGAACCAGATCGTCTAGTTTTGTTGGCACAAAGGGGACTTAATGGCGCGGTCAACGCTGTATCAACTGGTGGCCTCCGATCTGAGGAGGACCATCTACTCCGGTGCGCTCGGACCGGGGGATCAGCTGCCGACCGAGGCGGAGCTCATGCTCGTGCACCAGGTGAGCCGGAACACCGTGCGGCTGGCTCTCGGCGAGCTGGTGAACGAGGGCCTGGTCACCCGCACCCCCCGCAGGGGCACCGTCGTGCGGGAGCGCCGTCCGCTGCTCATGCACCCCCAGCGCGAGCTGCAGCCGCGGGGCGAGGAGACCCTGGAGGCCTTCGCCTGGGCGGTCTCGCAGGAGGGGCGCGCGCCGAGCCAGGAGATCGAGGTCTCGATCGTGCACCCGGCCGAGGAGATCGCCAGCAGGCTGGAGCTCGCGGACGACGAGCTCGCCGTGGTCCGCCGCAGGCTGCGCTTCGTGGACGGCCAGCCGTACAACACCAACGACTCCTACTTCCCGCTGGCCCTGGTCGCCGACTCCGAGATCACCCGTCCCGGCGACATCAGGCGCGGGGCCAACAAGGTCCTTGAGGAGCTCGGCCACCGGCAGGTGCGGATGGTGGACGACATCTGGGCGCGGATGCCCAACAGCGCGGAGACCGAGCGGCTCCAGCTCCAGCTCGGCACGCCGGTCGTCGTCTACGTCCGAGTCGGTTACGACGTGGAGGACACCCCCGTGCGCGTGGCGGTGTCGGTACTGCCCGCGGACAAGCACCTGATCAGGTACGAGCTGGAAAGCCGTTGACATCTCGGTAACCGCCCTGACGGGCCGGCCCTCACTCCGTCCGCGCCGCGGGCGCCCGGCGGGCCGCGCCCGCAGGGCGGCCGTTCTCCCTCCGGCCGGCGCACTCCGGGCCGGGCCTTCCCCGGGCCCGGCCGTCTCGCCCGAGCTCCCCCCGCCCGGCGCCCTCCCGTCGGGCTCTCTCGCGCCGCCCGCGCCTCTCACCCCGACCGGCGTCTCCCCGCCGCTCGCCCCCAGCCCCTAGGCATCCGCCTAGCCCGACATGGGTGCCGTGCGCCATCAGGCGACCACGCTCCGTGTCAACTCGCGTACCGAACGCAACGAAGGGATGAACCATGCACTCGAACACCGCCAGTCCCACCACCGTGCGCCCGTTCACGCTGCGCAGGGCCACGGACGGTGATCTCGACGGGGTGCTCGCGCTCCTCGCCGAGACCGCCGGGTGGCTGAACCGCCGCGGCGTGCGGCAGTGGCCCGCCGCCGGCTTCCCCGCCGAGCGCATCACCCCGCTGATCGACGAGGGCGTCATGTACCTGCTGGACGGGGAGGACGGGCCCGCCGCGACCCTCGCCCTGGACGCTCACGCCGACCCCGAGTTCTGGGCTCCGGGAGACGACCCCGGCTCGGCGCTCTACGTCCACAAGCTGGCCGTGGCGCGCGCCCACGCCGGCCGGGGGCTGGGAGAGGCGCTGCTTGACTGGGCGGGCCTGCGGGTCCTGGCCCTGGGGAGAAGATGGCTCAGGCTTGACTGCTCCAAGGACAACTCGCGGCTCCAGGACTACTATCGGGGACAGCGTTTCGCGCATCTCCGCACGGTCGACCTGTCGCATCGCGCCTCCGGCGCCCTGTTCCAGCGGCCGGGGGGCCTGCGCGCCCACGCGTCCGGCCTCGCGCCGTCCTTCTCGGACCGGCGCGGGTCGTCCGTCCCCGAGCATGTCTGAACCACGGCGATCCCAGGGCAAACCCATCCGATAGCCTCCATTCATGACCGGATCCTTGCTTGAGGTGATCACGCTTGACGTGCGTGATGCCGTCGCGGCCGAAGCCGGTGGCGCCGATCGCCTGGAGGTCGTCGCCGACATGGCCGTGGACGGGCTCACCCCGGCTGCGGAGACAGTCGCGGCGATCTCCAAGGAGTGCGCGCTGCCGCAGATGGTGATGCTGCGTGGCGAGGCCTCGTTCCTGGCCACGCCCGAGTCGCTGAAGGCCCTGAGCCGCGAGGCCAGGGCACTCGCCGACGCGGGCGCGGCCGGGTTCGTGTTCGGGTTCCTCGATCGGGCGGGGGCGGTCGACCTGGCCGCCACCGAGGCGCTCATCCACGCGGTCGCACCCCTGCCCTGGACCTTTCACCGGGCGGTGGATCACGCGGCCGACACCCAGGCGAGCTGGCGTGCCGTCCGCCTGCTGCCCAACCTCGCCACCGTGCTCACCTCGGGTGCGCCCGGTGGCGTGGCGGACGGGCTGCCGCTGCTCAAGACCCGGTGCGAGGCGGGCGACGGCCCGCTGATCATGGCCGGGGGCAGGTTGAGGCCCAGCCATGTCGGGGTGCTGTTGGAGTACGGCGTGCGGGCCTTCCACGTCGGCAGCGCCGTGCGGGCGTCCTGGTCGGACCCGGTCGACGAGCGCCGGGTCCGCCAGTGGCGCGCCCTGATCGACTGAGGCGCGCCAGGTCTCGCGGTGATCGGCCGGGGCGCCGGGAGCCGGGGGGACCGGCGATCGAGGTCAGGCCGGTGGAGCCGGGGCGGGGCCCAGGGCCAGGTCGGCGCGGCGCAGGGCGGCGGTCATGGTCTTGATCGTGGCGGGCTCGTCCATCACGCCCCCGCCCGCCTCGCGCCGCTCCTGCCAGGCGCGCACCCGGTCGGCGTACTCCTGGTAACGGGACAGGTGGAAGGCATAGACCGTCGCGTACCGGCTGACCAGGTGTGACGGGTGCATGTCCCAGCCCTGGTAGAAGCCGTGGCCCAGGGAGTGCCCGACCAGCTCCGCGTGGCGCCGCCACAGCTCCTGCACGGCCCGCCTGTCATCCGAGGCGGGGGAGGCCGCCAGCGAACCGTCCGACAACTCCACACCGGTCCCGGCGAAGACCGTCTGCATGACGTTCCTGGCGTGATCGCAGACGGGATGGTCCAGCCGCTGCTCGTGCGGGGGCAGGGCGCAGCTCGCCGTGTAGTCGAAGACGCCGAAGTGCGCCGCGGCCAGCCGGCCCCGCAGGGAGGCGACCAGAGCGGAGTCGAGGAACAGCACCGTCTGCGGCGCCTCGACCTGGATCTCGAACCGGAGCGCGCCCTCGTCGAGGCCCAGCCCGTCCTCCAGCGCCCGCAGGCAGTCGGCGAACTGGTGGAGGTAGGCCCTCATCAGCACCTTCGGGAAGGTGACCACGAATCCCCCGGGCAGCCGCCCGACCCGCTCGACCACGCCGGTGAGAAAGCCGTCCAGCGTCCTGAGGGAGCGGACCGGGTCGCCGTCGGCGAACGACTTCACCCGCAGACCCCAGCGGCGGGGGAGCGTTCCGGCCGCGTGCATGGCCGCGATCGCCTCGGCGGCGGTGGAGGCGTGACCGTCCTCCTCCGCGGGACGCGACCCGTACCCGTCCTCGAAGTCGACGCGCAGGTCCTCGACGGGCTCCTCGCCGAGCTTGGCGGCCACCCGGCCGTGCACGGCTCCGGCGAGGTCCCCGCCCACGCCGAGGATCGCGGCCAGCTCGCCCTGCGGCAGGTGCCGCCGCATCAGCTCCAGCGCGGCGTCACCCCACGCCCGTACCGTCCCGGCGTCGAGGCGGTCCGCGGGGACGTAGACCGTGTGCACCGGCTGCCACCCGGCCGGCCCGTACGGGTACAGCGCCGACTGCTCGCGGTGGACCCGCTCGAAGCCCGGGATCAGGGCGGACGGGTCGGCGAGCGTGACGCGCATGCTGGTGCTCCTCTGTGGACGTGCCGATATGGACGTGCCGTTTCGAACGCACCTTAGCCGCAGCCCTCCGCCGCCGGTCCCCCCTGCCACCGTCGCCCCACGCCGATCAGTGGACTCAGCCGGTCCCAACCGGATCACAAGTCACCATGGCTAAACTTTGCCATCGGAGTTCGATCACTCGGCGATGGGATGACATGAACAGACTCAAGGGGCTCTCCGCGCTGGCCGGGTCCCTACTGGCCGTACTGCTGATGACGCAGGCGGCTCCGGCCGCCGCGGCGGCCGCGCCCGCGAAGCCCAAGGTGGCCGTGGCGGTGAAGGCGGGTCCGGCCAAGCACACCGGTAAGTGCCCGGTGACCGTCGGCTTCACGGCGAAGATCAAGGTGAGCGCGCCCACCGTGGTGGCCTACCGCTGGCTCAGGGGCGACGGCTCCAAAAGCGCGGTGAAGACCGTCAAGGTGAACGGGACGAAGATCCTGAAGGATCGCGCCACCTTCCGCGGCAACCTGAAGGGCTGGCAGGCGCTCGAGGTGCTGAGCCCGCGCAAGGTCGTCTCCAAGAAGGCGACCTTCGCGATCTCCTGCGCGCCGCAGAGCGGCGGCGGTAACGGTGACAACGGCGGTGACGGTGGCGTCGACCCGCAGGGCCCGGCGGAGGGCCAGGGCGGCACCGAGAACGGCGAGTAGCGCGAACAGCGCCCCGGCCGCGGCCACCCTCCGGCTCTCCGGGCGTGGCCGCGGCCGTGTCATTGACGGCCGCAGGCGGTGAGCATGGCGGCGATGCCGAGGAGTTTCACCCGCTCGCCCCGGTCGAGGGACCTGGCCAGTGCCGCCTCGGCGGCCTCGATGGCCAGCCAGTGCTCGTAGGTGATCGGCGAGATGCCCCGGGAGGCGAGGAGCTCGTCCGGGTCCGTGCGGTGTACCGGATCGCGGCCGGCGAGATCGGCGAGGAGGGTGCGGACCGTCTCGGCGGCGTCGGACTTGTTGGTGCCGATCACACCGCTGGGGCCGCGCTTGAGCCAGCCCGCCACGTACTCGCGGTCGCGGACCCGGCCGGCCTCGTTCGGCACGGTCATGGTGGCCTCGGAGAAGGGAACGCCGGGTAGCGGCACGCTCTGGTAGCCGACCGAGCGCAGCACCATGCCGACCGGGAGGGTCTCGAACTCGCCGGTGCCGACCACCCGGCCATCCAGCAGCCGGGTTCGCTCCAGCTTGAGCGCCTCCACCCGCCCCTCGCCGAGGATCTCCACCGGGCGCATCCAGAACCGCACGTCCAGCCGCCGGGGACGGCCCGTCAGGCCGCGGGCCGCCCAGCTCTGCAGGACCTCGACGTTGCCCCTGATCTGCCGAGACGCCGTCGAGACGTCCGCGGCGCTCTCCTCGGGCCGCACCCGCACGTCCGCGTTGGTCAGCTCGCCCAGCTCCCTGAGCTCCTTCAGGGTGAACTTGGCGTGCTCGGGCCCCCGGCGGCCGATCATGTGGATGGCCTTCACCTCGCTGGCGGCCAGCCGGTCGAGCACCTCCTGCGGCACGTCGGTGGCGCGCAGCTCGTCGGCGGTCTTGGCCAGGATGCGCACCACGTCGACCGCCACGTTCCCCACGCCGATCACCGCGACCTCGGGGCTGTCGAGGACGAAGCGGTCACCGGGCATGTCGGGATGGCCGCAGTACCAGTTGACGAAGTCGGTGGCGGCCACGCTGCCCGGCAGGTCCTCGCCGGGGATGCCCATCCGCCGGTCCACCATCGCGCCGGTGCAGTAGACCACGGCGTCGTAGCAGTCGAGCAGATCGGTGACGCCGATGTCCCTGCCGAACTCGACACCGCCGAGGAACCGCACGTCCGGAAGCTCCAGCACGCCGCGCAGGTAGCCCGCTATCGACTTGATCGAGGTGTGGTCGGGGGCGACCCCGTAGCGCACCAGCCCGTACGGGGTCGGCAGCCGCTCCAGCACGTCCACCCGCAGGGGCACGGTGGCCTGTTTCCTCAGGGCCTCGGCCGTGTAGATCCCGGCGGGCCCCGACCCCACGATCGCGACTCGCAGCGACACATCGCCTCCCAGGGTGCTGGCTGTCATGACGCGATTCTCTATTACCGGTGCCCGCCGGGCCAGTCTCGGCGGTCCGTTGTGATCGAACCGGTCATCCGGCACGGGGCGTCCGGCGGATACGTTTCCAATATTTCCGAACATTCCCTGCGAACACGGTGTTCCCGGCGGGCCTGGTCCTCCGTGGGAGCACGTGCCTCGGAGGTTCTCTGCATTTCCCGCGAACACGGTGTGCCCGGCGTGCCCGGTGCCCCGTGAGAGGACGTGCTCGTGCGCCCGCCCACGGGGTCGCTCGCGCGCTGTCTACGGGGTCGTCCGCGCGCGCAGGGCGCGTTTGTCTATCTTCCCGTTGCCGGTGACGGGAAGGGCGTCGACCACGATCACCCGCCTGGGCACCTTGTAGTTGGACATGTTGTCGCGGGCCCAGGAGATGACCTTCTCCGGCTCGACGGCCGCCCCCGGCCTCGGGACCACGAACGCCCAGCCGACCTCGCCCATCCGCTCGTCGGGTACCGAGACCACCGCGGCCTGGGCCAGGGAGCCCTCCCGCAGCAGGAGCCCCTCCACCTCGGCGGGGGAGACGTTGAACCCCCCGGCGATGAACAGCTCCTTCTTACGGTCCACGATGGCGAGGTCGCCGCGGGTGTCGAGGGCGCCGATGTCGCCGGTGTGCAGCCAGCCGTCCCTGATCACCTCGGCTGTTCTTTCCGGCTCGCCCCAGTAGCCGCGCATGACCCCGTACCCGCGGACGAGGACCTCGCCGCGCTCGCCGCGCGGCACCTCCAGGCCGTCGTCGTCGACGATCCGCACCTCCATGCCCGGCACGGGGCGGCCCGTGCTGCCCGCGATGACCTCCACGGGGTCGTCGGCCCTGGTCATGGAGACGACCGTGCCCTCCATCAACCCGTACGCGTTGATCATGCGTTCCAGGCCGATCCGCTCCAGCAGCCTGCGTACCAGCTCGGAGGGGACGGAGGCCGCCCCGCAGATCGCCACGCGCACCGAGTGCTCGCCGATCTCGGTCTCCTCGAGCAACCGGTGGAACAGCGTCGGGGGCCCGGCCAGGATCGTGATCCCGCCGTCGCGGATCAGGCCGGCCAGCAGGTCGGGGCCGAACGTGGCGATCGGCATCATCGTGGCCCTGCGCATGACCGAGGCCAGCAGCCCGGCGTTGAGCCCGAAGCCGTGCGCGAACGGGGCGATCACCGGGTAGCGGTCGCCGGGGCCGAGCGTGACGATCTCCGCCCAGTCCCAGTAACCGCGCAGCATCCGGTCGTGTTCGAGCATCACGCCCTTGGGCGTGCCCGTGGTGCCCGAGGTGGAGATGATCTCGCACAGGTCGTCAGGTCGTACGGCCAGCGCGCGCTCCTCGGCCTCGGCGCGCCCGATGAGGGAACCGGCGGCGAGCACCTGCGAGGGCTGCGCAGAGCCGGGCCGCTCCAGCCCCTCGGGCACGATCGAGTGCCGCAGGTCCGGCAGGCCGGCGAAGGGCAGGCCGCCGCCCGTCTCGCCGGCGGCCTCGGCCAGCAGGTCGGCCAGCACGGCGCCGTCGTGACCGTGCCCGGTGATCAGCACGCTCGCCCCGGTCGAGCGGAGCGTCGCGGCGGCCTCGATGCCCTTGTAGCGCGACGACAGCGGCACGAGCACCGCGCCGGTGTCCCAGACGCCGAACGCGGTGATCACCCAGTACGCGTCGTTCGGGCCCCAGACGGCGACCCGGTCGCCCGGCAGCACGCCCAGCGCGATCAGGCCTCTGGCGACCTCGCCCGCCCGGTCGCGCAGCTCGGCGAGGGTCAGCCGGACCGTCCCGTCGTCCACGACGACGTCCGAGGGGTGATCGCCGGACAGGGCGCGGAGCATGCGGGGAATCGTCCGCCAGCCGGGTACTTCCATAGCGGTCGCGCCTTTCGTGGATCAGCGGGCGATGGCTGTGCGATCCCTGCCCAGGTGGTGGCCTCGCGTGTCGTTCACCACGCCGGGGGAGACCGTCTCCGAGATCCGGTCGGAGATCTCGACGGCGATCGTGACCGGGGTGAGCGCCTTGAGCGACTGCTGGAGGCGCGACCTCCACATGGGATTCCCGACGAGGCTCTCCCGCTTGAAGGTCACGGTCAGGACCGCGGCGTCGAGCGTGCCCTGCCGCGAGACGCCCAGCTCCCAGCCGGAGACTCCGTCGATCTTGTTGAGCGCCCGCTGGATCCGGTTCAGCGACACCCACACCCCGCGCACCAGCACGTGGTCGCCGACCGTGTGCTCGGGGGCGGGGATCGCCTCCCCGCCGGAGACCCTGACCACCTGGCCGGTGCGCACCGCCTCCCCGGCCCGCGCGCCGGCGACGACCAGCTCGGCCGGCCCCGAGGCGTACGGCGGTGCCTGCAGCTCGTCCTTCTCCAGCGGGGCCAGGCCCACCGAGCCGGGTACGAGCAGGGTCAGCGGCGCCGACTCCGAGGACCGCCAACCCAGCGGCGTCGCGGTGAACGGCGAGCAGTAGACCTCCGTCACCCGTGCCCCGAACTCCGTCGCCAGATGCGACATCGTGCGGCGCGAGGCGATCTCCCCGGTCAGCACGACGTGCCGCAGGCCCAGGTCCAGCGGGTCCAGCAGGAATTCCAGGTGTAGCCGGGCCAGCAGGTCCATCGCGCCGGTCGGCGTGATCACCAGGGTGGTCGCGCCCAGCGACTCCAGCGCGTGGTGCAGCCTGAGCCTGCCCCGGGGGCCGACGGAGGCACCCGCCCCCGCGACCTCGGCGGCGGCGCGCGCCCACTGCGGGCCCGCCAGCTCGCCGTCGCCCGACAGCGCCGCCACCACCCGGTCCCGCCCGTCCACGCCCACCGCCCGCAGCGCGGCGGCGTAGGCGGCGGTCAGCTCGCCGAGCTCGCCCGCGGGGGTCACGCTGCCGGCGTCGGCGGAGACCAGCAGCAGCCCGGACGCGCTACGGCTCCCGGTGGCGAGGTCGTCCCTGGTCAGCCATACGGAGGGCGCACCGAGCGGGACGGCTCCGGCGGGCGCCGCGTTCGGGGCGGGCGCGGCGCCGTCGCCGCCGGCCGCCGGGTTCGTCGTCAATTGATCACCTCGGTCATGAAAAGCCGCATCGACTCGCAGACGTGTTCGTGGGCGAGGCCGCCCACCTGTGCCTGCAGGATCAGGTCGGTGGCCCCGGCCTCGGCGATGCGGGCCGCGGCCTTCCGGGAGCCCTCCACGTCGTCCACCACGACCATGTGGTGCTCGCGGAGCGTGGCCATGGCCTCCTCGGGGGGCATGCCGGCCGCGAGCTGGCCCAGGACCTTGTGGGTGGCGTGCCGGGCGTCGTAGTAGTCGGGAGGGGTGACCAGGTTGACCTGGCGCCGGATGTACCACAGGACCGGATCGGAGGCGATCTCGAACGCCCGCTCCCTGGTGCCGCCGACGAACCACGGGATCATCAGCGCGATCCGCCGGCTGTCGGGGTCGAAGCCGTTGTCGGCCAGGCACTGCCGGTAGCTCGCGATGTCCTCGGCGACGTCGTCGAGGCCCTTGAGCATCGTCATGCCCAGCAGGTTGTAACCGTGCCTGGCCGCGGCCAGGTAGCCCTCCAGGGAGGTGGACGCCACCCACACGGGAGGGTGCGGCACCTGGGCCGGTCGAGGGTAGACGGAGACGTCGGGGATCTCGAAGAACTCGTTGGACCGGCTGATCGGCTCGCCGTCGGCGTTCCAGATGGCGAGGGTGGCCTCCAGCGAGTCCTCCCAGATCTGCCGCGACTTCTCGAAGGGCTTCTGGAACGCCTGGTACTCCAGCGGGGACGCGCCCCGTCCGGTGCCGAACTCCACCCGGCCGCCGGAGATGACGTCGAGGGTCGCGACGCGTTCGGCGGTCCTGATGGGCGACTGGAAGGGCAGCAGCACCACGCCCAGGCCGAGGTGGATCCGCTCGGTGCGCTGGGAGATGGCGGCCAGCACGAGGTCGGGGGCCGATGAGTGGGAGAAGCCCCGGGTGAAGTGGTGCTCGACGAACCACGCGGTGTCGAAGCCCAGCCGGTCTCCGAGGACCACCTGGTCGATCACGTTGCGGAACGTCTGCTGTTCGACCTCGCGGGAGCGTCCGCGGACCTCCAGCTCGTAGCCCAGGCTGATCCTTAGGGACGTCATCCACGCCTCCGTTGTGTCCATCCGACCCCCGGCCGAGGCC
This sequence comes from Streptosporangium sp. NPDC002544, assembly GCF_040295965.1. Taxonomy (NCBI): domain Bacteria; kingdom Bacillati; phylum Actinomycetota; class Actinomycetes; order Streptosporangiales; family Streptosporangiaceae; genus Streptosporangium; species Streptosporangium sp. NPDC002544. Next base: position 167,804 of record NZ_JBEOWJ010000003.1, read on the forward strand.
TTCCACTTAACCAAGCGCTCGCTTGGCGAGATTACCAGCATGCCGGGACGTCAACAAGCCGACCCGTGAGGCGCTCTCCCTACAGGCCTGCGGCGGCGGCCAGGCGGGCGCGGTGCGCCTGCGGGGTGCCGAGGAGCTGGGCGTCCGCGGTGGCCCGCTTGAAGTAGCGATGGGCCGGATGCTCCCAGGTGACGCCGGTGCCGCCGTGGACCTGGATGCTCTCGCCCGCGGCGGCCAGGTAGGCCTCCGTGCAGTAGGAGCCCGCGACGGCGGCCCGGACGGGAAGCTCCTCCGGCGGGGCGCCCGCGGCGGCCAGGGCGGCCGAGCGGGCCGACTCGACCAGCAGGAGCACGTCGGCGAGCTTGTGCTTGATCGCCTGGAAGGAGCCGATCGGGCGGCCGAACTGGTGGCGCTGTCTCGCGTGGGCCACCGCGGTCTCCAGGCAGCGGGCCGCCCCGCCCACCTGCTCGGCGGCCAGCGCGGCGACCGCCAGGTCGCGGACCCGCTCGTGCGCCGTGCCGGAGCCGATCCGGACGACGGGGACGGCGTCGAAGGCGAGCGCGGTGAGCGGGCGGGTCTGGTCCAGGGTGGGCAGCGGCGTGCGGGAGGAGGGGGCGGCCTCAAGGAGCGCGCCGCCCGCGTAGGCCAGCACCAGCTCGCCGTCCAGGGCGTGCCGGGCGATCCCGGTCAGCCGGTCGCCGTCCAGCACCAGCTCGGCGTCGCCGGGGAGCAGCACGGTCGCGGTGACGGCGCCTTCGGCGATGCCGGGAAGCAACCTGGCCATGGCCGCCCGGTCGCCGGTGGCCTTGATCGCCTCCACGGCCAGCACCGCGGTCTGCAGATAGGGATGGGGTGACAGGGCGCGGCCGACCTCCTCGCACACGACGGCCGCCTCGGCCATGCCGCAGCCCGCGCCGCCGTACTCCTCGGGGACCGCCAGGCCGGCCACGCCCAGCTCGGCGGCGAACCGGACCCAGGGGGCGTCCGGGTACCGGGCGAGGAAGGAGCGGACCGCGTCACGGAGCTCCAGCCGCTCCTCGGAAAGGCTTGGGGAAACGCTCGCGAAAAGACTCACGGCAACAGCATAACCAAGCGCTCGCTTGCCTCGTAAAATTTGCCCCACTCTGGGTATTAGTGCAGGTCAGATATACTGCCGATGGCCACGAGTACATGTGATCGGGGGATCGGTGGCTTTGGCAGAAAGCAACTACACGCTTGACTTCGTCGCGGGGGACCGACGGGATCGCGCCATTCTCCGGCACATGGTCCTCTCGCTCTTCGTGGGGATGCTGCTGGGTGGCGTCGGAGCGCTACTGCTCTACGGCCCCGGCCTGCCTGGTGCGATCTACAACCCGTACGCGTACGTCCTCCTCGCCGTCGTCGTGGGGCGGACCGCGGCCGGTTTCGGCTGGGCGGTGCTCTCCAGCGTGCTCGCCGCCTTCGGGGTGCTGCTCTCGATACTGACCGCCACCCTCTTCGAACCGGGAGACTGGCTCACCAGGCTCGGCGACGACGGCGCCACGATGAACCTCACGGTCGTCAATCTCGTGACGACCGGGGTTCTCGCCTACCTCGCCAAGCGCCCCGACCGCTGGGGAGCCCTCGCGGCCGGCGGGGCGGTCGGGCTGGTCCTGTTCGGAGGCATCGACAAGATGATGCCCGGCCCCGGGCACGTCCCCGGCTTCTGGCCGTGGGGAGCCGCGGTCGTGATCGTGTTCGCGCTGGGGATGCTGGTCTCACTGGCCCGCGGCAGGGAGCGCGCCTGCTCCGCGTTGGTCGCGCTGGCCCTGGGAGCCTTCTACTTCGTTTTCCTCGCCGGGCTCTGAAAGGGGCGACGGCCGACAATCGGCTTGCCGGACTCGATAGCCTGTAGAGCATCGATCCCTGCTAGCTAGGAGTAGCCGTGCTGCTGCGCATGTCGTCGCTGTTTCTTCGAACGCTGAGGGACGACCCGGCAGACGCGGAAGTCCCGAGCCACAAGCTGCTCGTCCGCGCCGGTTACGTCCGCCGCGTCGCCCCCGGCGTCTACTCCTGGCTGCCCCTCGGCAAGACGGTCCTGGAGAACGTCACGCGCGTGGTGCGCGAGGAGATGAACCGGATGGGCGGCCAGGAGGTGCTCTTCCCCGCGCTCCTGCCCCGTGAGTACTACGAGGCGACCGGCCGCTGGACCGAGTACGGGGACACGCTCTTCCGCCTCAAGGACCGCAAGGGTGCCGACTACCTGCTCGGTCCCACCCACGAGGAGATGTTCACCGACATGGTCAAGGGGGAGTACTCCTCCTACAAGGACTATCCGGTGACCCTCTACCAGATCCAGACGAAATATCGCGACGAGGCCAGGCCCCGGGCCGGCATCCTGCGCGGGCGCGAGTTCATCATGAAGGACTCCTACTCCTTCGACCTCGACGACGAGGGTCTCAAGCACTCCTACGAGCGCCACCGCGAGACCTACATCAAGACCTTCGACCGGCTCGGCATCACCTACAAGATCTGTTTCGCCACCTCCGGCGCGATGGGCGGGTCGGCCTCCGAGGAGTTCCTCGCCCCCGCGGCCACCGGTGAGGACACCTTCGTGGCCTGCCACGACTGTGGCTACGCGGCCAACGCGGAGGCCGTCGTCACCCCCGCCCCGGTCGCCGAGGGCACCGGCGAGCGGCCCGCCATGCGGGTGCTCGACACCCCCGACACCCCGACCATCGAGTCGCTGGTCAACCACGTCAACGAGCACCACGGCCTGGGCATCACCGCCGCCCAGACGCTCAAGAACATCGTGGTCAAGGTGACCGTCCCGGGCTCCGGCAAGACCGAGACCCTGGTCGTGGGCGTTCCCGGAGACCGTGAGGTCGACTTCAGGCGGCTGGAGGCGTCCCTGGCCCCCGGTGAGCCCGCCATCTTCGAGGCCGAGGACTTCGCCAGGCACCCCGGCCTGGTCCGCGGCTACATCGGCCCGCAGGTCCTGCGGGATCTCGGCATCCGCTACCTCGTCGACCCCCGCGTGGTCGACGGCACCGCCTGGGTGACCGGCGCCAACGAGCCGGGCAAGCACGCCGCGGACGTCGTCGCGGGCCGTGACTTCGTCGCCGACGGCACCATCGAGGCCGCCGAGGTCCGCGCGGGCGACGCCTGCCCGGTCTGCGGCTCGGGCCTCTCCATCGACCGCGGTATCGAGATCGGTCACATCTTCCAGCTCGGCCGAAAGTACGCCGACGCCGCGAAGCTCGACGCCCTCGGCCCCGACGGCAAGCCGATCCGCATCACCATGGGCTCCTACGGCGTCGGCGTCTCCCGCGCCGTGGCGGTGCTGGCCGAGCAGCGGCACGACGAACTCGGCCTGCTGTGGCCCCGCGAGATCGCCCCGGCCGACGTCCACATCGTGGGCACCGGCAAGGACGGCCAGATCGAGGCCGCTGTGAAGATCGCCGAGGAGTTGGAGGGCCGCGGCCTGCGGGTCCTGGTGGACGACCGCTCCGGGGTCTCGCCGGGCGTGAAGTTCAAGGACGCCGAGCTGCTCGGCATGCCGACGATCCTGATCGTCGGCCGAGGCCTCACCCAGGGCGTCGTGGAGCTGCGCGACCGCGCCACCGGCGCCAAGGAGGAGATCCCGCTCGCCGAGGCGGTCGACCGCGTCGTGGCGGCCTGCGAGGAGTGAACCCGCGGGCCGGGAGGCGACGATCTCGCCCCGCGCCACCGCACATGTGAAGGAGCGGCCCACCCGCCGGGTGGGCCGCTCTTTCACGTCTGCGGCCCCGTCTCAGTAGTGGCGGTAGCGGGAACTCCGGCCGATCGTCCTGCCCACGTGGAATCCGCCGGGCAGGTTGACGGTGACGTGTTTGCGGCCGTCGGGAGTTCTCGCGACGTGGAATCTGCGATTGCCGAAGCCGTGGCCGACCCCTCGTGGAGACAGGTCGATCCGGAAGGGACCGATTTTGATCGACTTTCTGTATCCCCAGCCCATTGTTCTCTCCCCGAACCTCGTGCCGTGTCAGAAGAACGACCGGAGTTCGCGAACGGTTCCCGGGAAACGCCCGTCAGCGACGCGCACCGCTGCCGAGCGTCTTGCGCCAGTGGAAACCGCCGGGCAGGTTGACGCTCAGCGTGCGGCGCCCGTCCGCCGTCTTGGTGACCCTGAAGGCACGGTTTCCCCAGCTGTGACCCACTCCACTCCGCGAAAGGTTAAGACGGAACGGACCGAACTTCATGGATTTCCGGTATCCCCAGCCCATTACTCCTCCTCAGGCGTGTTTCACGGAGATTCAGCTACCCGGCAGGCGCCGTACAAACATGCTCGAAAGCGGGTTTGAATCTCATCTCATGAACACGGGGGCCGTGGTCAGGCATCGAATACCGCGCCGACCGGCCCGTCACCCCGGGAAATCCTTACTCCGGGAAAGCGGCCATCGGTGAAAGTCACCCGGTGGCGGCCGCCGTGGGGGTGGCGGTGGGTGAGGTGCTTGGGGAGGCGGCGGGCGCGGGCGGCATGCCGGGGAAGGTGTCGATCTCCGGGCGCAGGTTGTAGGAGCGGGTGACGCACTCCTGCATGGCCAGCGCGGCCATCTTGCGCAGCGCCGTGTCGGCGGAGGCAGCCAGCTCCAGGTAGGCGCCGGTCACCCTCCGCTCGACCAGCACGGCCAGCTCCACCGCCTGCGCCGCCGTGGACGGCGTGACCGGGAGCTCGTAGACCGCGGCCGGCTCGGCCGGGGTGCCGCCCATCTTGACGATCATGGTGCGGAGCTGGTCACGGCGGGCGCGGTGGGCGTTGTAGGCCGCCGTCATCTCGGTGCGCAGCCTCCCCGTGCTCCTGGCCCCGATGACCCCGTACGCGTACACGGCGGCGTGTTCGGCCGCCAGCGCCGCGCCGAGCCCCTGGTCGGCCCTCACAGCGATCTCGACAGGGCCAGGGCGTGCGCGGCCTCGCAGGCGCCGATGGACGCGATCAGCTGGGCCAGCGGGGGCGAGGCCCCCTCGACCTGCCGGGCGCGGAGCGCGGCCGCCCTGCGCTCCAGGTCGCGAAGGGCTCGCACCGACGTCCTGCCGCCCGCGGACGCGCCGCCGGAGGGCGAGGGGGTGGGCGAGGAGGCGGGTGTCGCGGAGACGGAGGCGGCGGCGGGCGGGAGGCGGCGGCGGAGCTCGGCCAGATGGGCCTCGTGCCGCTGCCTGAAGGGCGCGAGCCTGGCCGAGGCGGCCGAGGCGTACAGGGCCACTGTCCGCTCCTTGCCCGCGATCAGCTCCCGCAGGAGCACGGTCTCGGGATCGGGACGCTCGGCCACCGGAGGCACCCGTTCCTCGGCGGCGCAGCCCGCGGCGGCCACGGCCGCAACCCCGAGAGCGCCGCCCCGCAACAGGGCGCGCCGGGAGACGGAACGCACGGACGACCTCCGGTTCTGTGTCGGCAGCTGACGCACCTAGCATCGTACGGGCTTGGAATAATGGCACCCACCTCGCTTCTCGGGCGGCTCCGCCACACCGAGTGGCGCTGTTTCCACGCCCTGGTGTGGATAGGCTGGTTAATCGCATGGGCGAGGTCCGCCCGGCTGAGATCGTGACAATGGGAGGTCGGCATGGGCAACGCCACATCCCGCGACCGCCTGATGAAGCTTCTGGAACCTGTCGTCGGAGCCGAGGGGCTCGACTTGGAGGACGTCACGGTCACCCCCGCGGGCAAGAGGCGGCTGCTGCGTGTCGTCGTCGACCGTGACGGCGGCGTGAGCCTCGACGACGTCGCGGAGGTCAGCCACGCGGTCTCCGCGACGCTGGACGCCGACGACGCGATGGGAAGCACCCCGTACGTGCTGGAGGTCTCCTCCCCGGGGGTGGACCGCCCGCTCACCGAGCCGCGCCACTGGCGCCGCGCGGTGCGGAGGCTGGTCAAGGCCGACCTGAGGGACGGCACCGTCGTGGAGGGCCGGATCGTCGCCACCGACGAGACCGGCGTGGAGCTGGACGTCGACGGCGCGCCGCGCCGCATCGACTATGAGGACCTGACCCGAGGACGGGTTCAGGTGGAATTCCGCCGGCTCGACGACGCCGAAGACGACGGCGAAGACGGCGACGAGGGCTAAGGGGGAGCCTCGTGGACATCGACATGAGCGTCCTGCGCAGCCTGGAGCGGGAGAAGGACATCTCCTTCGACCTGGTCGTCAAGGCGATCGAGGACGCGCTGCTGATCGCATATTTCCGGAGCGAGGGCGCGGCGGCCAAGGCGCGCGCCGAGCTCGACCGCAAGTCCGGGCACGTGACCATCTTCGCCGCCGAACTCGACGCCGAGAGCGGGGAGGTGCTCAGGGAGTTCGACGACACCCCGGGCAACTTCAGCCGCATCGCCGCGACCACCGCCAAGCAGGTCATCCTGCAGCAGCTCCGTGACGCCGAGGACGAGATCAACTTCGGGGAGTTCGCCAGCCGCGAGGGCGAGCTGGTGGCCGGCGTCATCCAGCAGGGCAAGGACCCGAGGGTGGTCCTGGTCGACCTGGGCAAGATCGAGGCGGTGCTGCCGCACAGCGAGCAGGTCCCGGGTGAGGAGTACGTCCACGGCGAGCGGATCCGCTGTTACGTGGTCCAGGTCAAGAAGGGGCACAAGGGCCCCTCGGTGACCCTGTCGCGTACCCACCCCGGGCTGGTGAAGAAGCTCTTCGCGCTGGAGGTGCCGGAGATCGCCGACGGTACGGTGGAGATCGCCGCCATCGCCCGCGAGGCCGGTCACCGCACCAAGCTCGCGGTCAGGTCGCGGCGGCCGGGGGTGAACGCCAAGGGCGCCTGCATCGGCCCGATGGGCTCGCGCGTGCGCAACGTGATGACCGAGTTGCACGGTGAGAAGATCGACATCATCGACTGGTCGGAGGATCCCGCGGAGTTCGTGGGGAATGCCCTGTCGCCGGCGCGCGTTTCCCACGTAGAGGTGATCGACTTCGACGGCCGTGCCGCGCGGGTGACCGTGCCGGACTACCAGCTCTCCCTCGCCATCGGCAAGGAGGGGCAGAACGCCCGGCTGGCCAACCGCCTCACCGGCTGGCGCATCGACATCCGTCCCGACACCCAGCCGGGGGACGCGGCAGGTTCCGCAGATGCGTCCACACGGTAAGCTGGAATATGGTGGCCAGGCTGCCCCACTGAGAACGTGTGTGGGGTGCCGGGTTCGCACGGTTTCCTCCGAGCTGCTCCGCCTGGTGGTGGTCGAGGGCGTTATAGTCCCCGACCTGCGAAGACGGCTCCAGGGGCGTGGTGCTTCACTGCATCCCACCCTGAGCTGTCTCGAACTCGCAGAGCGTCGCCGAGCGTTTCCGCGTGCGTTTCGCGTTGCGGTTCCGCTCGACCTGTCGCGGCTGCGTGGCCACCTGGAAGAGCAACAGGCTGAAAGGATCGGGTGAAATGGTTACCGACTGTCATGTAGGACGCCGATTTGATGGGCTGGTCAGATAGCTATGAGCGCCTGATGAGCATGCGGCGATGAGTACGTCAACGTAACGACGGTCCGGCGGCACCGCCTCCCGGGCCGAGACAAGGGAGTGCAGTGGCGAAGGTCCGGGTATACGAGCTCGCCAAGGAGTTCGGTGTGGAGAGCAAGGTCGTCATGGCCAAGCTCCAGGAGATGGGCGAGTTCGTGCGTTCGGCGTCCTCGACTATCGAAGCACCGGTAGTCCGCAGGCTCACGGAAGCGCTAGGCGGCCCCAGTAAGGGTTCGTCCGACAGGGGCAGAGGCCCCAGGCCGCCTCAGGCGGCACCTCGGCCGGGTGACGGCCAGCCAAACGGCGTCTCTGCGGCGCCGACATCCATCCCCAAGCCGGGACCGGCCCCTCGGCCGGGACCGCGACCGGGTCCCGTACCGGCTCGTCCTGTGGCGCCCGCGCCGCAGGCCCCGCCGGTCGTTCCCAGGCCGGAGCCCCAGCAGGCGCAGCCTCCGCAGCCGCCGCGGCAGCAGCCGCCGCAGGTGCAGCCGCCGCGCTTCGAGGCGCCCCGCAGCGACAGCGGCCGTCCGGCGGGCCCCAAGCCGGGTCCGCGGCCCGCTCCGCGCCCCGGTCCGGCGGCGCGCCCCGAGGCACGTCCGGAGGGTCGTCCCTCGGGTGGCCACGGCGGAGCGCCCTCGGGTCCCAGGCCCGGTGCCGGCGCGGGCGCGCCCAAGCCGGGTCCGCGTCCGGGCCCGCGTGGTCCGCGCCCCGGTAACAACCCGTTCTCGTCGAACGCCAGCGGCATGGGCCAGGCCCGTCCGCCGCGTCCCGGCGGCCCCGGTGGCCCAGGTGGTCCCGGTGGTCCCGGCCGCGACGGCGGCCCCGGCGACAGGGGGCCGCGTCCCGGTCCGCGTGAGGACCGCGGTCCCCGCGAGGGTCGCGACAGCGCCGGTCCCCGTCCGCCCGGTGCCCGTTCCGGTCCGCCCGGTGCGGCCGGCCCGCGTCCGGGTCCCGGCGCGGGTGGCCCGCGTCCCGGCGGCGGTGCGGGTGGCCCCGGTGGTCCGCGCCCCGGTGGTCCGCGTCCCAGCCCGATGATGATGCCGCAGGGCCGGCCCGCCGGTCCCGGTGGCGGCGCGGGCCGTCCCGGTGGCGGTGCGGGTGCCGGTCGTCCCGGTGGCGGCGCGGGTCGTCCCGGTGGCGGCGGCGGTCGTCCCGGTGGCGGTGGCGGCGGTTTCGCCGGCCGTCCGGGTGGCGGTGGCGGCGCGGGCCGTCCCGGCACCGGAACCGGTGGTCCCGGTGGCGGCGGCGGCGGTTTCGCCGGCCGTCCCGGTGGCGGTGGCCGTGGCCGCGGTGGAGGCACCGCGGGCGCGTTCGGCCGTCCCGGCGGACGCCCGACCCGCGGTCGCAAGTCCAAGCGCCAGCGGCGTCAAGAGTTCGACAACATGCAGGCCCCGGCGATCGGCGGCGTGCAGGCTCCTCGCGGCAACGGGCAGACGATCCGCCTGTCGCGCGGCGCCTCCCTGTCGGACTTCGCCGACAAGATCGGCGCGATCCCGGCGTCCCTGGTGCAGATCATGCTGCACCTGGGCGAGATGGTGACCGCCACGCAGTCGGTCAACGAGGAGACGCTCCAGCTTCTGGCCGCCGAGCTCGACTACAACCTGCTTGTGGTCAGCCCGGAGGAGGAGGACCGCGAGCTCCTGGAGACCTTCGACATCGAGTTCGGCGAGGACGAGGGCGACGAGTCCGACCTGGTCGCGCGCCCGCCGGTGGTGACCGTCATGGGTCACGTCGACCACGGTAAGACCAAGCTGCTCGACGCCATCCGCAACACCAACGAGGTGGCGCAGGAGGCGGGTGGCATCACCCAGCACATCGGTGCCTACCAGATCGCCGCCGAGCACGAGGGCGAGGACCGGAAGATCACCTTCATCGACACCCCGGGTCACGAGGCGTTCACCGCCATGCGTGCCCGAGGTGCCAAGGTGACCGACATCGCCGTCCTGGTCGTCGCGGCCGACGACGGTGTGAAGCCGCAGACCATCGAGGCGCTCAACCACGCCCAGGCGGCCGACGTGCCGATCGTCGTCGCGGTCAACAAGGTCGACAAGGAGGGGGCGGACCCGAACAAGGTGCGCGCCCAGCTCACCGAGTACGGCCTGGTCGCCGAGGAGTACGGCGGCACCACGATGTTCGTCGACATCTCCGCCAAGAACGGGACCGGCATCGAGAACCTTCTCGAGGCCATCCTGCTCACCGCGGACGCCGAGCTCGACCTGCGGGCCAACGACACGATGGACGCGCAGGGCGTCGCCATCGAGGCCCACCTCGACAAGGGCCGCGGTCCGGTCGCGACCGTGCTGGTCCAGCGCGGCACGCTCCGCGTCGGCGACTCGATCGTCTGTGGCGAGGCCTTCGGCCGCGTCCGGGCGATGCTCGACGACAAGGGCGAGGCGATCCAGGAGGCCGACCCGTCCCGTCCGGTGGCGGTCCTCGGTCTGACCGCGGTGCCGGGCGCCGGTGACAACTTCATCGTCGTCACCGACGACCGGATGGCGCGCCAGATCGCCCAGCAGCGCGCGGCGCGCAAGCGCATCGCGGACATGGCCAAGTCCGGCCGCCGTCGCACCCTCGAAGAGCTCTTCAGCGAGATGGAGAAGGGCCAGGTCGACGAGCTCAAGCTCATCATCAAGGGTGACGTCTCCGGTTCCGTCGAGGCTCTGGAAGACGCGCTGCTCAAGATCGACGTCGGTGACGAGGTGCGCCTGCGGGTGCTCCACCGCGCCGTCGGTGCGATCACCGAGTACGACGTCAACCTGGCGGTCGCCGACGACAACGCGGTCATCATCGGCTTCAACGTGCGCCCCGAGGTCAGGGCGCGCGATCTGGCCGAGCGCGAGGGCGTCGACATCCGCTACTACTCGGTCATCTACCAGGCGATCGAGGAGATCGAGGCGGCCCTCAAGGGCATGCTCAAGCCGGAGTTCGAAGAGGTCCAGATGGGCACCGCGGAAGTCCGCGAGGTCTTCAAGGTGCCGAAGATCGGCAACATCGCCGGTGCTCTGGTCCGCTCGGGCACGATCGTCCGCAACAGCAAGGCCCGTCTCATCCGCGGCGGGGTCGTCATCTCCGACAACCTCACCGTCTCCTCGCTGCGTCGCTTCAAGGACGACGCGACCGAGGTGCGCGAAGGGTTCGAGTGCGGTATCGGTGTCGGCTACAGCGACATCAAGATCGATGACGTCATCGAGACCTTCGAGATGCGGGAGAAGCCGCGCGTCTGATGCCCCCGGACAGGCAGCAGGACCGTCCCGCCGGCCGCCCCCTCTGGGGCGGCGGCCGGCGGGCGGCCCGCCCCTGAGGTGGCACAGTGACGATCGTGGCGGGTGATCCACTATGTATGTAGGTGCCCTGACATTGGACATCCTGCTCGGCGATGTCCACTCGCTGAAGCAGAAGCGCTCGGTGGTGCGTCCCATCGTCGCCGAGGTACAGCGACGGTTCCCGGGCGTGGCCGTGGCGGAGACCGGCCATCTCGATCTGCATCGCCGTACCGAGATCGGGATCGCGGTCGTCTCCGCCACCGCGGCCAACTGCGGTGCGGTGCTGGACGACTGCGAGCGGCTGATCGCGTTCCGCCCGGAGATCGAGTTGCTGTCCGCCAGACACCGGCTCTACAACGAGGACGAAGACTAGGTGTGGAGACGGCCGGCGGCGGAGGCACCCCTCCCGCTCCGGCCGTTCCCACAAGAAGGGGGGAGCTATGGACGCCGCACGAGCACGCAAGATCGCCGACCGGATCCAGCAGGTCGTGGCGGAGATGCTGGAGCGCCGGATCAAGGACCCCAGGCTGGGGTTCGTGACCGTGACGGACACGCGAATCACCAACGACCTGAGCGACGCCACGGTGTTCTACACCGTTTTCGGCTCTGAGGCGGAACGAGCCGACTCCGCCCTGGCGCTGGAGAGCGCCAAGGGGCTCATCCGTTCGGAGGTGGGCCGCCAGACGGGGCTGCGCCACACGCCGACGCTGACGTTCACCCACGACCCGCTCCCGGACACCGCCCGTCACCTGGAGGACCTGCTCGCCGAGGCGAAGGCCAGGGACGTGGAGATCGCCAAGCGGGCCGAGGGGGCCCTGCACGCGGGGGACGCCGACCCCTACCGCAAACCCGAGGACAGGGACCACGACTTCGGGGACGAAGAGGATGAATCCTCGGAGCGCGCGGGACGCTCCGCGACGTGACGCCCGATCCGCGTGCCGACGGCCCGGTCTCCGGCCAGGACTGGGACCGGGCCGTCGAGCTCATCTCGGCCGCGGACGAGGTCGCGCTGGCCTGTCACGTCTCGCCCGACGGTGACGCGCTCGGCTCCACGCTGGCCGTCGGGCTCGCGCTGCGCGCGGCGGGCAAGCGGGTCACCGCGTCCTTCGGTGACCGGAGTTTCCATGTGCCCAGGCTGCTCCGCTTCCTGCCGGGGCAGGACCTGCTGACCGACCCCGCGCACTATCCCGCGGTACCCGAGGTGATGGTCACCTTCGACGTCCCCACCGCCGAGCGCCTTGGCACGCTGGCCGGAAACGCGGACAGGGCACGAGAGCTGATCGTGCTGGACCACCACCCGTCCAACACCGGGTTCGGCACGCTCAACCTGATCGACCCCGCCGCCGCAGCCACCGCCGTGCTCGCCGAGGAGTTGATCCGCAGGCTCGGCCTGCCGATCGACGGGGCCATCGCGACCTGCCTGTACGTCGGGCTCGTCACCGACACCGGCTCGTTCCGGCACTCCTCCACCACCCCGCGGGCGCATGCCATGGCCGCCCGGCTGGTGGCATGCGGGCTTGACCCCGAGCAGATCGCCCGTGAGCTGTGGGACCGCTCCCCGTTCGGCTACCTGAAGGTGCTCGGTGCCGCGCTGGAGCGGGTTCGGCTGGAGCCCGAGGTGGGCGGCGGCCTGGTCTGGACGTTCGTCACCCGGGCCGACCGGGCCGCGCACGGGCTGCCGTACGACGAGGTGGAGGGGATCATCGACGTGGTCCGGCGCACCGACGAGGCGGACGTCGCAGCGATCCTCAAGGAGGACGACGAGGGCGCCTGGCAGGTCTCGACGCGTTCCAAGGGCGGGGTGGACGTCTCGCGCGTCTGTGCCGAACTGGGCGGCGGCGGGCACGCCAAGGCGGCGGGTTTCACCTCCCACCTGCCCGTCGAGGAGACGATCGCCAGTCTCCGGGCACTGCTGTAGAACTCCCCTGACACATCTGTCAAAGGAATCCCATTGAGCACGGCTCGCGCCAAGCGCACCCCGCCGCCGAGCGGGCTGATCATCGTCGACAAGCCCGCCGAGTGGACCTCCCACGATGTCGTGGCCAAGCTCCGCGGCATCGCGGGCACCCGCAAGGTCGGCCACGCGGGCACCCTCGACCCGATGGCCACCGGGGTGCTGGTGGTCGGCGTCGAGAAGGCCACCCGCCTGCTCGGCCACCTCGCGCTCACCGAGAAGGGCTACGACGCCACGATCCGCCTCGGCCAGGCCACCAACACCGACGACGCCGAGGGGGAGATCATCGCCACGGTGTCGGCGGCGGGTGTCACCGAGGAGGACGTCCGCAAGGGGGTCGCCGCACTGACCGGTCCGATCATGCAGATCCCGCCACAGGTCAGCGCCATCAAGGTGAACGGCGAACGGGCCTACAAGCGAGCCAGGGCGGGGGAGGAGGTCACGCTCAAGCCACGTCCGGTGACCGTGTCGGGTTTCGAGATCACCGCGGTGCGACGGCACGGCGACCTCGTCGACGTCGACGCCTCGGTCTCCTGCTCCAGCGGCACCTACATCCGCGCGCTCGCCCGTGACCTGGGCGCCGGTCTGGGTGTCGGCGGCCACCTGACCGCCCTGCGCCGTACCCGGGTGGGCCCCTACGACCTGTCGGCGGCCCACACCCTGGAGGGGCTCGCCGCCGAGTGCGTGATCCTGCCGATGGCCGATGCCGTCGCGGCGGCCTTTCCCCGCCGGGACGTGACCGCGGCGGAGGCGGGCTCCGTCGCGCACGGTGGACGGCTTCCCGCGCTGGGCATGGGGGACGGGCCCATCGGGGTGTTCGGCCCCGACGGCACGCTGGTGGCACTGGTGGAGGAGCACGGCAAGATCGCCAAGTCCCTGGCGGTGTTCGTCCCCTGACGGCCGTACCGTGGTGGGTGCGCCTTCGACAGACGTCAGGGGGCATGTCGACGCCAAGGGGCTCCCCGATTGGGGAGAAGGTCCAAGAGCATGGCAGGCTTTAGGGGTCGATCCGCTACAAGGGGAAGAGGCTGCGGTGCGAGGCTGGCACGGATTGGACGACGTGCCCGAAGACTGGGGCAGGTCCGTCGTCACGATCGGCGTCTTCGACGGCGTTCACCGCGGGCATCAGCAGATGGTGGCTAGAGCCGTCGCGATGGCCGCGGATCTTGGAGTGCCCTCGGTGGTGGTGACCTTCGACCCGCATCCGGAGGAGGTGGTGCGGCCCGGCACGCACCCTCCGAGGCTGACGACGGCCAGGCACCGCACCGAGCTTCTGGCCGGGCTGGGGGTCGACGCGGTGTGCGTCCTGCCGTTCACCCTGGAGTTCTCCCGGATGAGCCCCGACGAGTTCGTGCAGACCGTGCTCGTCGACCGGCTGCACGCCGCCGGGGTCGTGGTGGGGGAGAACTTCCGCTTCGGCCACAAGGCCTCCGGTGACGTGGAGACGCTGCGCACCCTCGGCGAGAAGTACGACTTCGTGGCCGAGGCGGTCCCGCTGGTCAGCGATGGTGAGACGATCTCCTCCACGCTGATCCGCGAGCAGATCGCCTCCGGTGACATGGAGGCGGTCAGGCTGACGCTCGGCCGCCCGCACCGGGTCGAGGGTGTGGTGGTCCGCGGCTACCAGCGCGGCCGGCAACTCGGTTTCCCGACGGCCAACCTGGAGTCGCCGGAGTTCACCGCGATCCCCGCCGACGGTGTCTACGCCGGCTGGCTGCAGGGCGTCGAGACCGGCAACCTGCCCGCCGTGTACGGCGGCGAGCGCTGGCCCGCGGCGATCTCCGTGGGTACCAATCCGACCTTCGAGGGCGTGCCCCGCACCGTCGAGGCGTACGCGCTCGACCGTGACGACCTCGACCTCTACGGCGCGCACGTGGCCGTCGACTTCGGGCCGAGGCTCCGCGGCAACACCAGGTTCGACTCGATCGAGGCGCTCATCGAGCAGATCCACGCGGACGTGGACGAGGTGCGGCGCCTGACCGGCTGATCTCTCCCGCACGACCCTCGCGCCACAAGGGCCGTCACCCTCCCGGCGGGGGCCGGACCCATGGGGCTCTCGCATGATGTGCGGGGGCTGCGAGGCCGATGGTAGCCTGGCATGTCAGCTCTGTAATCGGTGTTCTCGTGATCCCGATGCTGATCTCGCCACGGCGACTGTAGGCACGCACGGTCGTTCGGGGAGCCGGAATTGCGCGTGCCCGTAGAGGTTCAAGGAGAGAAGTGTCGCTCGACACCGCCGCAAAGAAGCAGATCATCGGTGACTACGCCAAGGGTGAGACCGACACCGGTTCGCCCGAGGTGCAGATCGCGCTGCTGAGCAAGCGCATCAGCGAGCTCACCGAGCACCTGAAGGTGCACAAGCACGACCACCACAGCCGTCGCGGTCTGCTGCTGCTCGTCGGCCGCCGCCGCCGGCTGCTGAAGTACCTGCAGAGCAAGGACATCGCGCGCTACCGTTCGCTCATCGAGCGGCTCGGCCTGCGCCGATAGAGTCATGAGGGAGCGGCCTGCATGCCGCTCCCTCATCTCATATGGTCCAGTGTCGGCGCGTCGCGCCATGAAGACACCGTTCCAGTGAGCAAACTGAATAGCCGAGACAGTGCCCCGCGTCCGCAAGCAAGCGCGCCCCACGGCGTCGGAGGGCCGGTCCTCGGTAGTGGCCCCCGGTCATCTTGGCACAAGCCATACGGAACCGGGCGCTTCGATCGAAGACCGGCGCTGCACCTACGGGGAGCCGGCAACACGACGAACCAGGCGCGACACGTGCGTCTGGCCGGACGCGGGCGACCGACCCACAAGGAGGTCCCCCGTGGAGGGTGTCCACAGCAGCGAAGCCGTTATAGACAACGGCTCATTCGGTACGCGTACCATCCGGTTCGAGACCGGGCGGCTCGCGCGCCAGGCGGCGGGTTCCGCCGTCGTCTACCTCGATGACGACACGATGGTCCTCTCCGCGACCACCGCGTCCAAGAATCCCAAGGAGAACCTCGACTTCTTCCCCCTCACGGTGGACGTCGAGGAGCGGATGTACGCCGCGGGCCGCATTCCCGGCTCGTTCTTCCGGCGTGAGGGCCGTCCCTCCGAGGACGCCATCCTCACCTGCCGCCTGATCGACCGGCCGCTGCGCCCCTCGTTCGTCAAGGGCCTGCGCAACGAGATCCAGGTGGTCGCCACCATCATGGCGCTCCACCCCGAGCACCTGTACGACGTCATCGCGATCAACGCCGCGTCCCTCTCCACCCAGCTGGCGGGGCTGCCGTTCTCCGGCCCGATCGGCGGCGTCCGCGTCGCGCTGATCGAGGGCCAGTGGGTCGCCTTCCCGACCAACTCCGAGCTGGCGAACGCCACCTTCGACATGGTGGTCGCGGGCCGCGTGCTCGACGACGGCGACGTCGCGATCATGATGGTCGAGGCCGAGTCCACCCGCGACACGCTCAAGCTCGTCGCCGAGGGGGCCATGGCGCCGACCGAGGAGACCGTGGCGCAGGGCCTGGAGGCTTCCAAGCCGTTCATCAAGGTGCTCTGCGAGGCGCAGGCCAAGGTCGCGAAGGTCGCCGCCAAGGAGACCGCCGAGTACCCGCTCTTCCTCGACTACCAGGACGACGTCCTGGAGGCCGTGACCGGCGCGATCAGGAGCGAGCTCGCCGCCGCGCTGACCATCGCGGGCAAGCAGGAGCGCGAGACCGAGCTCGACCGGGTCAAGGCCCTGGCGCTGGAGAAGGTCGGACCCGACTTCGAGGGCCGCGAGAAGGAGATCAGCGCCGCCTTCAGGTCGCTGACCAAGAAGCTCATGCGCGAGCGCGTCATCGCCGAGGGCGTCCGTATCGACGGCCGCGGCGTCAAGGACATCAGGCAGCTCAGTGCCGAGGTCCACGTCGTGCCCCGGGTGCACGGTTCGGCCCTGTTCGAGCGCGGTGAGACCCAGATCCTGGGCATCACCACCCTCAACATGCTGCGCATGGAGCAGATGATCGACACGCTCAACCCCGAGCGCACCAAGCGCTACATGCACAACTACAACTTCCCGCCCTACTCCACCGGCGAGACCGGCCGCGTGGGCTCTCCCAAGCGGCGCGAGATCGGCCACGGCGCGCTCGCCGAGCGGGCGCTGCTGCCCGTCCTGCCGCTGCGCGAGGAGTTCCCGTACGCGATCCGTCAGGTCTCCGAGGCGCTGGGTTCCAACGGCTCGACCTCCATGGGGTCGGTCTGCGCCTCGACGATGGCGCTGCTCGACGCGGGTGTCCCGCTCAAGGGCATCGTCGCGGGCATCGCGATGGGGCTCATCAACGAGGGCGACCAGTACGTCACGCTGACCGACATCCTCGGGGCCGAGGACGCCATGGGCGACATGGACTTCAAGGTCGCCGGCACCAAGGACGTCATCACCGCGCTCCAGCTCGACACCAAGCTGGACGGCATTCCGGCCTCCGTGCTGGCGGCCGCGCTGAAGCAGGCCAAGGGCGCCCGCCTGGCCATCATCGACGTGATGCAGGAGGCCATCGACTCCCCGGCGGAGATGAACGTCACGGCCCCGCGCATCATCACGATCAAGATTCCGGTGGACAAGATCGGAGAGGTCATCGGCCCGAAGGGCAAGATGATCAACCAGATCCAGGACGACACCGGCGCCGAGATCACCCTCGAGGACGACGGAACCATCTACATCGGCGCCACCGACGGCCCGTCCGCCGAGGCGGCCAGGTCGGCGATCAACGCCATCGCGAACCCGCACATGCCGGAGGTCGGCGAGCGCTACCTGGGCACGGTCGTCAAGATCGCCGCCTTCGGCGCCTTCATCTCCCTCATGCCGGGCAAGGACGGCCTCCTGCACGTCTCCCAGATCCGCAAGCTGCACGGCGGCAAGCGCATCGAGAACGTCGAGGACGTCATGAACGTCGGTGAGAAGATCCAGGTGGAGATCGCCGAGATCGACTCGCGCGGCAAGCTCTCCCTGGTGCCCGTCGAGGTCATCGAGAAGGAGGCCGCGGCCAAGGCCGAGGCCGGCGACTCCGACACCTCGGCGGCCCCGCAGGCCGAGGCGCCCGCCGAGGACCGGCCGCGCGAGGAGCGGCCCCGCCGCACCCGTACCCGCAGCAGCGGTAACCGTGGCGGAGGGGAAGACCGCAACTCGTGATCACCACCACTCTGCACCCCGGCAAGGAGGGCGCCGGGGTGGTGAAGCGCACCGTCCTCCCCGGTGGGCTCCGGGTGGTGACCGAGTCCATGCCGACCGTGCGTTCCGTCGCGGTCGGCATGTGGGTCGGCATCGGATCGAGAGACGAGTCCCCCCAGCACATGGGCTCCTCCCACTTCCTTGAGCACCTGCTGTTCAAGGGGACCCCCACGCGGGACGCGCTGGAGATCTCCGCGGCCATCGAGGGCATCGGCGGCGAGATCAACGCCTTCACCGCCAAGGAGTACACCTGCTATTACGCGCGGGTCCTCGACGAGGACCTGCGGGTGGCGATCGACGTGCTCGCCGATGTGGTGACCTCCTCGCTCATCACCTCCGAGGACGTCGAGGCCGAGCGTGGCGTGATCCTGGAGGAGATCGCCATGCACGACGACGACCCCTCCGACGTGGTGCACGAGCAGTTCTCCGCCGAGCTGTACGGTGACACGCCCGTCGGCAGGCCGATCCTCGGCACCGTCGACTCGATCACCGCGGTCACCCGCGACCGGATCGCCGAGTACTACCGGCGCTACTACCTGCCCACCCACACCGTGGTGTCGGTGGCGGGCAACATCGACCACGAGCGGGTCGTGGCCCTGGTCGCCGCGGCCTACGAGCGGGCGGGGGCCCTGGGCGGGGACGCCTCGCCGGTTCCCCCGCGCGTGTCGGGGCCCGGTGTCGAGGCCCGCTCGGGTACCCGGGTGGTGCACCGGCCGACCGAGCAGGCCAACCTGGTCCTCGGTACGACCGCGCTGACCCGCACCGACGATCGCCGCTTCGCGCTCGGCGTGCTCAACGCGGCGCTCGGCGGCGGCATGTCATCGCGGCTGTTCCAGGAGATCAGGGAGAAGAGGGGCCTCGCCTACTCGGCCTACTCCTACACCTCCGCCCTCGCCGACACCGGCCAGTTCGGCATCTACGTCGGCTGCCTGCCGTCGAAGATCGACGAGGTGCTGAAGATCTGCCGCGAGGAGGTGCTCCGCGTGATCGCCCACGGCATCACCGAGGAGGAGATCGTCCGGGGCAAGGGTCAGATGCGCGGCGGTCTCGTGCTCGGCCTGGAGGACACCGGCTCCCGGATGTCCAGGATCGGCAAGGGCGAGCTGGTCTTCGACGAGCTGCTCTCGGTCGACGACCTGCTCGGCAGGATCGACGCGGTGACCCCCGAGGAGATCACCGCGGTCGCCGCGGACGTCCTCAACCGTCCGATGTCCCTCGCGGTCATCGGCCCCTACGACGAGGACAGGGACTTCAGCGCGGCTCTGGCCGGCTGACGACCCCGTCTGCGAGCGGCCCCGGCGCGTTCCCGCGCCGGGGCCGTCCGCGTCTCCGGGGCGGCTCTCCGGACCCGGTGGTCCGCGACGGTCCGGCGGGCCCGCACGGTATAGCCTTGGGGCCGTGATCAGGGTTGGAGTTCTCGGCGCCCGAGGGCGCGTCGGTGTCGAAGTGTGCAAGGCCGTCGAGGCGGCGGACGATCTGGAGCTGGTCGCGGCGGTCGACCAGGGCGACCCGATCGAGGAGCTGGAGCGCGCCGAGGTGGTGGTCGACTTCACCCACCCCGACGTCGTCATGGACAACCTCAAGTGGTGCATCTCCCACGGCGTCCACCCGGTGGTCGGCACCACGGGCTTCGACGCCGGGCGGCTGGCGACGGTCAGGGGCTGGCTGGACGCCAACCCGGGCGTCAACGCGCTGATCGCCCCCAACTTCGGCATCGCGGCGGTGCTCATGATGCACTTCGCCCAGCAGGCCGCCCGCTACTTCGAGTCCGCCGAGATCGTCGAGCTGCACCACCCCAACAAGGCGGACGCGCCCTCGGGCACCGCCCGCCACACCGCCGAGCTGATCGCCGAGGCCCGGCGCAAGGCGGGTTCCGCGCCGATGCCCGACGCCACCAGCACGGAGCTGGACGGGGCCCGCGGCGCCGACGTCGACGGGGTGCGGGTGCACGCGGTACGGCTGGCCGGGCTCATCGCCCACCAGGAGGTCATCCTGGGCGGCGCCGGAGAGATCCTGACCATCCGCCACGACACGATGAACCGCTCGTCGTTCACCCCCGGCGTGCTCCTGGGCGTGCGCCGGGTCCGTGAGCTCCCCGGCCTGACCGTCGGCCTGGAGCCCCTTCTCGACCTCTGACGGGTGTGACGAGGCCGGTCACCCACAGGTCCTCGCCGCGCCGCTCCTCGGCCCTCCGGGGCTCCCAGGGGCCCCGGAGGGCCGTTCGTCGCGCGACCACGACGGGATCCGAGCCTGCCTGACCGCTTGGTCACGGCACCGAGCTCCGGCAGGAGGTGGGCAGGTCCCACCGGATGACCCTCATGGTCTGCGCGCGGTGCCGCGGTATCCTCCGGTTCCATGACAAGCACTCGATCTTCGACTGCGACCGAGGTCCGCTGGGCGCGGTCGGATGAGCTGGCCGGGCTGGTGGCGGTGGAGGTCGCGGCCGACGGGATCTTCGCCGAGGTCGGGATCACCTTCCCGCCGGGGACCACGATGATCGAGGAGACCGAGGACCCCGGTCGGGTGCTCGTCGCGGGTGACCCGCCGATCGGGTTCGCCATGGTCGGCCTGGTCGACGGGCAGCTCCACCTCGACCAGCTCGCCGTCCATCCCGACCACGGGCGCCGGGGAGTCGGCGGGTGCCTGCTGGAGGCCGTCTGCGACCACGCGGTCTCGACCGGTCTGGCCGCCGTGACGCTGACGACCTACTGCGACGTGCCCTGGAACGCCCCCTGGTACGCCCGGCACGGGTTCGCCGTGCTCGACCCCGCCGAGTGGGGTCCGGAGATGGCGGAGCTGGTGCGCCACGAGCGGGAGCTGGGCATCGAGATCGCTCCCCGCGTCGTGATGCGCCGCGTCCTCTGAGCCGCCCGTCGCCTCTCGGGCAGGAGCAGGGAAGGCATCCCCGAGCGGGTCAGAGCGCCAGGCCGATGGTCAGCAGCAGCCCGTACCCGAGCTGGAAGCGGCCCGTCTGCTGGAGCGTCGCGATGAGCGCCGGGCCCGTGGCGCCCGCCCGGACCGCCTTCACCGGGGCGACGGCGAGCGGGGCGGCGAGCAGCGCCAGCGCCGCGAACGGCTGCCAGGGCGCCAGCGCGGGGGCGATCAGCAGGGGCAGCACCAGGCAGAGGGTGTAGAGGACGCGGGTGCGGCGATCGCCGAGCACCACGGCCATGGTGCGCTTGCCCGCCGGGCCGTCGGTCACGATGTCGCGCAGGTTGTTGACCACGAGCATCGCGCAGGCCAGCAGGCCGGCCGGGACGGCCGCCGCCACCGCGAGCGGGGGCAGGTATTCGAGCTGGACGTACGTGGTGCCCGTCACGGCGACCAGACCGAAGAAGACGAACACCGAGATCTCGCCGAGCGCGCGGTAGCCGTACGGGTTGGAACCGCCGGTGTAGAACCAGGCGGCGGCGATCGCCACGGCGCCGACCAGCAGCAGCCACCACGCCCCGGTGGCCACGACGAGCACCAGCCCCGCCACCGCGGCGGCGAGGAAGCACCCGAGGGCCGCGGCGAGGACCTGGCGGGGCGGCGCGGCACCCGAGCCGACCAGGCGCATCGGGCCGACCCGGCCCTCGTCGGTGCCGCGCACCCCGTCGCTGTAGTCGTTGGCGTAGTTGACGCCCACCTGGAGGGCGAGAGCCACGAACAGGGCCAGCAGGGCCCGCCACCACACCCCTCCGCCGTATCCGACCGCGACTCCGGTGCCGATGGCGACGGGGACGACGGCGGCGGGAAGGGTGCGTGGACGTGCTCCGGCGATCCACTGGCTCGGGGTGGCCATGGGGTGCGGTGTTCCTCTCCGGCTCTAGCTGATGTCGGTCGCCAGGCGGATCATCCGCACCGTGCGGCCCATGTCGATGACCCGTTCGGCTCCGTCGGCACCCCAGCCGGCGGACTCCAGGAAGCCGAGCACCGCGTAGTTGTCGGCGAACACCCAGGTCACGATGGTGTGGTAGCCGTCGTCACGGAGGTAGTCGACGGTGGCGTTGAGCAGCCGGCTGCCGTGACCGCGCCGGACGTGGTCGGGGTCGATGAGGAAGGTGAGCATCTCGCCGGCGGTGGTCGGGTCGAGGTCGGGGTCCTCTGCCGGGGCGTGCGAGGCCAGGCCCGCGACCTTCTCGGCGCCCTGCATCGCCGCCATGGCCTCGATGCCGCCGGGGCCGAGCGCGGGGAAGGCGTCGGTGTCGAGGACCACCTGCTCCACGGCCACCAGCACGCGGTGCCGGGAGCTGGGCGGCGAGGTGATCGCGTCGTCCCACTGCTGCCGCCACATGTTCTCGGCCGCCGGGCCGGTCATCTGCTCCAGCGGTCCTTCGGGAAGGAAATCCCGGTAGCCGTACTTCCAGGCGCGGATCTGGGTGCTCGTCACCGCGGCGACATCCTCGTGCCGAGCCGCCCGCACGCCTACGTCTGCCATCTCGGCCCGCTCCTTCTCTGCCGTCTGCCGTCGCCTCGGAACGCGCTGTCTCGCGGATCTCGTGCCACGCGAGCGGGCATCAGGCGGGTGGATCCGTGAGTCAGGCTCTTACACCGTATCGGGGAATCCGACTCAGAGATGACGTGAACCCGGCTCTGTCTGCCGACGGGCCCGATATGCCCTTGTCTTTGTGCGGTTGCCGCAGACCCTCATGGAGCACCACGAGCGTGAACGGTTCTTGGAGGAGTCGACGAACGCCCACTGGCAGGTGCTCTCGGCGCAGACCTTCAGGCGCGACCACATCCCGCCCGCGTGGGTGCCCATCACGGCGGCGGCGATCTCGGCCAGCCCGCCGAGCACTCCCGTCACGACCGGTTCGAGCACCGGCCCGTCGGCGGTCAGGGTGACCCTGAGCGGGAGAGCGGCGAACGCCCGCGGTAGCCCGGCCCCGTGGCCGTCCGCACCGCCGGGACGGTCATGGTCGTGCCGGAGCGCCGCGCGGAGGCCCTCGCGAAGGCCGACGGCCGTCGCCAGATCCGTCTCGTCGGCCACCTCTCCCGGCCGGATCAGGCCCCGCCCACCGAGCCAGGCGGCCAGCGCCGCGGGGGTGGGGATCGAGTCGGTGTCGCTCTCGACGTCGTAGGTGTTGACGAAGTCGATCACCAGGTCGGCGGGATTTCCCATGTCTTCACTCACCTCTTCGCAACCACTGTACGTCGTTAGGGGGTTGTAATTCCCTGCCTCTCCCACCGGGGCGAGAGGTCAGGAGGCGGCCAGGGCGGTGGCCAGTCTGCGGACGCCCTCGACCAGTTCGGCCGGGTGGACGGCCGCCGAGTGGGTCACCCTGATGCGGGGGCCGGGAGGCTCGGCCGGGTAGTAGATGCGCCCGGGGCTCACCAGGGCGCCCGCCCTCTTGGCCGCCTCCACCACGGCGTCCTCGTCCTGGTCGTCGGGCAGCCGTACCCACATGTGCAGGCCGCCGCGGGGGACGAGGTGGATCTCGGCGGTGGGTATGTGGGTGGTCAGGGCGGTGGCGAGGGTGTTCCTGCGGAGCGTCAGCTCGGTGTTCAGCGCGGTCAGGTGGCGTCGCCAGGAGGGCGAGCTGACGAACTCCAGGGCGGTCTCCTGGAGCGGCCTGGCCACGAAGAACGACTCCACGAGCTGGTTCGCCCGTACTCGTCGTGCGGCGGGGCCCCTGGCGACGATCCCGGCGACCCGCACGCTGGGTGACAGGGCCTTGGTCAGGGAGTTGATGTGCACGACCGTGCCGTGGGTGTCCAGGGTGACCATGGGCGGCGGTGGCGGGGCCGAGGTCAGGTAGCGCGCGTAGTCGTCCTCGATCACGAAGGCCCCGGCGGCGCGGGCGACCGCCAGCACCTGCTCGCGCCGTTCGAGGGGCAGGATCGCGCCGGTGGGGTTGTGCAGGGTCGGCTGGCAGAAGAAGACCCGCGCCCCGGTGATGGCGAACGCCTCCGCCAGGAGCTCGGGTTTGACCCCGTCGCGGTCCATGGGAACAGCCGTCGCGCGGAGCCCGGCGGCCCGTGCCGCGGCCAGCGCGCCCGGATAGGTGGGTGTCTCGACGAGAAGGGGCGTGCCCGGGGCGGCGAGGGCGCGGAAGGTGTGAACGAGCGCCGCCTGCCCGCCGCTGACGACGAGGATGTCCGACGGGGCGATGTCGCCACTCAGCTCCTGGGCGAACCACCTGCGCAGCTCGGACACGCCGGCCAGGGGTGGCATCGCCCAGACGTCGGGCCGCCGCAGCGCGCGGGAGGCGGCGGCCGACAGGGCGCCGGAGGGGCGCAGGGCCATGTTGAGATAGCCGCCGGTGAGCGGGATGACTCCTTCCGGCGGGGAGGCGAGCAGGCCGCTGACCCCGCTGTCGTCCACCATTCGGTCGCCGAGCGCCACCGTCTGCCAGGACATGTCGGTGTCGTCACCACCGTGCGTGATCGCCGGGGCGACGTAGGCGCCGCTACCGGGTTTAGTGATCACCCGTCCTTCGGCGGCGAGCCTGCCGATCGCGCGCGACACGGTCACAGGGCTCACGTTGTGTAATCGGACCAGCTCACGGCTCGACGGTAGCCTGTCGCCGGGGCGGAGTCGCCCTATCTCGTCGCGCAGCGTGGCGGCCAATCGGGCAATACTGCTATCGTCATTCATGAGAGATAAGAGTAGCGCTATCGTGCCAAATCGAGTAGCGGTCGGCGACACTCCGGGCGAATCCACGGTCGCGGGACTCGTGTCCTCCGATGTGACGGTTGTGACGGTGCCCGGCGCGGTAGTGCGGGGAGAAACGCGCCAGGGCCGTAAAGGCGCCGGCCGTCGACCGGCCGGAGCGGCGCCATCCGGTGGCGCGCAGCCGGGCGAGCGGGAAAAGACGGCGAGGGCGCGGCGGGGGACCCTGCTGGCCGGGCTCGGGGTGCTGTCGTTCTCGGGATCGTTCCCCTCGGCGGTCTTCGCGATGAGGGGCTTCGACCCCTACCTGGTCGCGATCGGACGTGCCGCCATCGCCGCCGTCGCGGCGGTCGCCTTCCTGCTCGTGGCCCGAGCGCCGCTGCTGCCGCCCAGGTCGCAGCTCCGGTCGTACCTCGTGATCGTGGCGGGCGTGGTGTTCGGCTTCCCTCTCTTCAGCGGCCTGGCACTCGACGCCGGCGCCTCCACCTCGCACGCCGCCGTGGTGATCGGGCTGTTACCGGCGGCCACCGCCGCCTGTGCGGTGCTGCGGGCCGGGGAGCGGCCCAGAGCGCTGTTCTGGGTGTCCTGCGGTCTCGGGGCCGTGGCGATCACGGCCTTCACCCTCAGTGTCGGCGGCGGTCACATCACCGGGGCCGACCTGCTGCTCGTCGGCGCCCTGCTGTCGGCCGCCGTCGCCTACACCGAGGGTGGGCGCCTGTCCCGCGAGACCCCCGGCTGGCGGGTGATCTCCCACGCCCTCGTCGTCGCCGCCCCGCTGACCGTGCCGATCACGGTGACGCTGGCGCTGACCACCGACATGCGGCCGGACGCCGCCTCGCTGGCCGGGTTCGCGTACGCCGGGCTGGTCTCGATGTTCCTCGGCTTCATCCCCTGGTACGCGGGCCTGGCCATGGGGGGCATCGCCCGCGCCGGGCAGACCCAGCTCGCCCAGCCGCTGCTGACGATGCTCTGGGCCTGGCTGCTGCTCGACGAGTCGGTCGGACCGGTCACGATCGCGGCGGCACTGGTGGTCCTCGCGTGCGTGGCCCTGACGCAGCGATCCCGCTCCTGAGAGCCGAGGTGGGCGGGCCCTGTTGTGCCGTCGGTGATTCGCCGGAGAATGGGGGCGGAACATCGGCTTCCGCTCTGGCCGGGTACGAGGATCCCGGCGGTGCGGGCGGGGGCCCTCCGACGGCGTAGGGAGACAACCCGTGGGCATGAACCTCGCGGTGGGAGACATGGTCGAGGACTTCGAGCTTCTCGACGAGACGGGCACGCGAAGGCGGCTCAGTGAGTTTCTGGCCAAGGGGCCGGTGGTGCTCTTCTTCTATCCGGCGGCCATGACGTCGGGATGCACGGCCGAGAGCTGTCACTTCCGCGACCTGGCGGCGGACTTCGCCGCCGTGGGGGCGACCAGGATCGGAATCAGCCGTGACGGGGTCGACCGGCAGGCGAGGTTCGCCCAGGCCAACCAGCTGGGCTTTCCGCTGCTGTCCGACCCGGACGGCGCGGTCGCCCGGCGCCTCGGCGCCCGCCGTACCGTCGCGGTGGGGCCCTTCCTCACCCGTCGGATGACCTTCGTCGTCGACGAGGACCACCGTCTCCTGGAAGTGATCCACAGTGAGACCCACATGGAGGCCCACGCGGACCGCGCCCTGGAGGTGCTGCGTTCCCGTCCGCACCCCTGACCGCTCGTCCGTCCGGGCGAAAGGCGCGGGCAGGGCGGTGGCCGAGGTCTCTCAGGGGTGCAGGGGGTGGGAGTAGACCAGGCGGAAGCGATCGCCGGGAATGATGATGTCACTGGTCTCCACCGGGCGGTCTCCGGCCCAGTGGGTGCGCTCGACGTGCAGGACGTTGACGCCCGCGGGCAGGGCTAGGGCGTCGCTCTCCGCGGGCTGCGGGACGCGGGTGTGGATCTGCTCGACGACCTCGGTGATCTTGACGCCGAAGGCGGACAGGCGGGCGATCAGGCTGCGCGGGCTCTCCTCGGTGACGGGCTCGCTGAACTCGGCGGGCTCGTAGGAGGTGGCCAGCTGGATCGGCTTGCCGTCGCCGCGGAAGAGGTAGCGGGTGCGGGTCAGCGGGGCGGATTCGTCCAGCCGGAGGCGGTGGGCGATATCGGGGGTGGCGTCGGCGGGCTCGGCCCGCCAGTCCCAGGTGGCCCGGGTGCCCTGTGACCGGATGTCGGCCGCGAAGGGGGCGTGGTGGTCGTGGAAGCGCCAGCGGTGCAGCGGGAGCAGCGCCGGCTGTTCCCGCACGTAGTGGCCCGAGCCGACGCGGCCGACGATCAGGCCTTCGGCGGTGAGCACGCGCAGCGCGTGCCTGGCGGCGGTCTCGCCCACGCCGTACTTCCTGGTCAGCTGGGCGCGAGAGGGGATCGGGGAGCCGGGGGGAAGGGAGCCGTCGACGATCTGGCGCCGGATGTCGGCGACGACGCGCAGGTAGACAGGATCGGAGCTTGCCACGTGTCCATCCCTGGGTTCTGGGGCGTTGTCCCATCCTGTCGTATTCGATGCGCAACGCAGGGTGATGGTGGAGATTTGGAACTCCAACTTTGCGTGCCGCTCCCAGAAGTGCCCAAAAATATCTCAGAGACCGTGTAACGCCCGCGTAAGGAGCGCCGATTCAACGGTAGAGGTCGTCGATGTGTGTACCCCCGAGCACATATCGGCGGCCTCTTTTTCCTTCAAGGAATTCCCTGTCGCCACCGAAGTGGACAAAAGTATCGTTAGCCATGTAATCGGGCGGGAAGTTCTGGATGTCGATCCCGGCCCCTGATCACCCCAGGTCATCTCGCTTCTGCCTGGATCGATGCGGACGCTTCCGGTCGTGTGGCGGGCCCGGGGCCCCGCGGCGAGTGCGGATCGGAGTCCCTCGCCACGGTGTCGTATATCCGCGTGTACGGTGTGCAGCGGGCACCTCGGGGGGATGTTCACTCTTGGGCCCATCGGTGGACGGAGGTTAGGCGGGGTGGCGGGGTCCACCGTTTCAGCGGATCCAGGTAGCGTTCGGTCTATGGCAGCGCCAACTGGAACCTACGACGCCCCCTTCGGCCGCATGCTGACCGCCATGGTCACGCCGTTCACGAGTGACGGAGCGGTCGACTACGAGACAGCGCGTCGTCTGGCCACCTATCTGGTGGACGAGCAGCGCAACGACGGCCTCGTCGTGAGCGGCACCACGGGAGAGTCCCCGACGACCACGGACGAGGAGAAGGAGCGCCTGCTGCGCGCCGTCGTCGAGGCGGTCGGTGACCGCGCCACGGTCGTCGCCGGAGCCGGCACCAACGACACGCACCACAGTGTCGAGGTGGCCCGAGCCGCCGAGCGCGCCGGAGCCCACGGTCTCCTGCTGGTGACGCCGTACTACAGCAAGCCCCCCCAGGAGGGGATCTACCGTCACTTCTGTACAGTGGCAGACGCCACGGCCCTGCCGGCCATGCTCTACGACATCCCAGGTCGCAGCGGTGTGCCGATCCAGAGGGAGACGCTGACGCGGCTCGCCGGGCACGAGCGGATCGTCGCGGTGAAGGACGCCAAGGCCGACCTGTTCGAGGGGTCGCAGGTCATCGCGTCCACCGGCCTCGCCTACTACTCGGGCGACGACACGCTCAACCTGCCGTGGCTGTCGGTGGGGGCCGTGGGGTGTGTCAGCGTGATCGGCCACGTCGCGGGCGCGGAGATCGCCGCGATGATCGAGGCGTACCGCTCCGGGGACGCGGCGGGTGCGCTCGCCATCCACCGCCGGCTGCTCCCCGTGGTCTCCGGGATCATGATGCAGGCCGGTGGCGCGATCATGGCGAAGGCGGCGTTGAACCTGGTGGGGCAGCCCGCGGGACCGATGCGGTCGCCTCTGGTGGAGGCGACCGCTGAGCAGCTCGCCAGGCTGCGCGAAGACTTGATCACGGGCGGTGTGAAGCTGCCCGACGAAGTTGTGACATGAGAGCGACGACCGCGGCCCTCACCGGCCGCATCCAGGAGGAACGAGAGTTTGCGAGAAAGAAGACACACTGGTCCGCTAGGGGACGGGGTGCTCGGCGAGGGAGTAGTCCTGCTGTCCACGGGGGCCTTTGCCGCATGTGAGACCTCTGAGAGAGGTGTGGCCTGATGAGTCACCCCCACCCCGAACTCGGGCCGCCGCCCGCGCTGCCCGAAGGCGCCCTGCGCATCGTCGCGCTGGGCGGCCTCGGTGAGATCGGCCGCAACATGGCCGTGTTCGAGTACGAGGGCCGTCTGCTGATCGTCGACTGCGGGGTGCTGTTCCCCGAGCCCGACCAGCCCGGCATCGACCTGATCCTGCCCGACTTCGAGTACATCCGGGGCCGCCTGGACGACGTCGAGGCCGTGATCCTGACCCACGCGCACGAGGACCACATCGGTGCCGTGCCGTACCTGCTGCGCGAGCGTCGCGACATCCCGGTCGTGGGGTCCAAGCTGACGCTGGCGCTGATCGAGGCCAAGCTCACCGAGCACCGCATCCAGCCGGTCAAGCGCGAGGTCGTGGAGGGAGAGCGGCACCGGTTCGGGCCGTTCGAGTGCGAGTTCCTCGCCGTCAACCACTCCATCCCGGACGCGCTGGCCGTCGCGATCAGGACCCCCGCGGGCATCGTCCTGCACACCGGTGACTTCAGGATGGACCAGTTGCCCAGTGACGGGCGGCTGACCGACCTGGGCGGGTTCGCCAGGCTCGGCGCGGAGGGCGTCGACCTGCTGATGTCCGACTCGACCAACGCCGAGGTGCCGGGCTTCGTCACCAGTGAGCGGGAGATCGCGCCGGTCATCGACGAGGTCGTCCGCACGGCGGGCAAGCGCGTGATCGTGGCGAGCTTCGCCTCCCACATCCACCGCGTCCAGCAGGTCATCGACGCGGCTGAGAAGCACGGTCGCAAGGTCGCGCTGGTCGGTCGCTCGATGGTGCGCAACATGGGCGTCGCCCGCGACCTGGGCTATCTGAGGGTCTCGCCGGGGCTGATCGTCGACTCCAAGGAGATCGAGGGCTGGCCGCCGGAGGACGTGGTGCTGATCTGCACCGGGTCCCAGGGCGAGCCGATGGCGGCGCTGTCGCGGATGGCCAACCGCGATCACCCGATCCGGATCGCCGAGGGCGACACGGTTCTCCTGGCCTCCTCGCTGGTGCCGGGTAACGAGACCGCGGTCAACAACGTGATCAACGGCCTGTCCCGCTGGGGCGCCCGCGTGGTGCACAAGGGCAACGCGAAGGTGCACGTCTCAGGGCACGCCGCCGCGGGCGAGCTGCTGTACGTGCTCAACCTGACGCGACCGTCCAACTTCATGCCGGTGCACGGCGAGTGGCGCCACCTGCGGGCGCACGCCAAGCTCGCCGCGCTGACCGGGGTGCCGGACGACCACATCGTGATCGCCGAGGACGGCGTCGTGGTGGACCTGGTCGACGGCCGGGCCAAGATCGTGGGCGCGGTTCCCGCCGGTTACGTCTACGTGGACGGCACCTCGGTGGGCGACGTCACCGACTTCGCGCTGAAGGACCGCCGCATCCTGGGCGAGGAGGGCTTCATCTCCATCGTCATCGTGGTGGACACCGCCACCGGCAAGCTCGCCGGAGGCCCGGAGATCCACGCCAGGGGGTCCGGCATCGACCCGGCCATGTTCGACGACATCCTGCCGCAGGTGGAGCGGGCGCTGCAGGAGAACGCGGCCGACGGGGTGGTGGACATCCAGCAGGTCCGCCGCGTGGTCCGCAGGACCGTGGGGCGCTGGGTGAGCGACACCTACCGCCGCCGCCCGATGATCGTTCCGGTCGTCATCGAGGTCTGATCCTCACCTCCGTACGGCGGCCGCACCGGTCGTCGTACGGACGCGGGTGCCCCCTCCCCGCCGGTCGGGGCGGGTCAGCAGACGCCGGGCAGGGAGCAGACCTTGGCCGCCATCTTCCTGGCGTCCCTCAACTGCTCGGTGAACTGGGCGTCGCTCACTTCGCTGTGGTACTCGCCCCCATGGATGTAGATCGCCAGGGCGCGGCCCTCGCGGACGACGACGGCCCGCCGGCCGCCGACGACGGGGCGCCCGCTCCTGTCGTAGCCCTGGACCGACATCCGCGCGGCCTGGTCCCCGATGCCGACGACCGGTCGCGCCGAGGCCTTGAAGACCACGGAGCCGGACTTGACGCGCTTGCACCTGTCGACCTGGGCGAGCAGGCCGGCCATGGCGCCGCGCGCGGCACCGGCGGAGCGGTAGATCACCAGTTGCTCGCCCCGGTGGAACTCGGGGGCGTGGTAGTCGACCGTCCGCGTGGCCACCCGGCCGCCGTCCACGGGCCTGCTCAGGTCGCACGGGTTGAATCCGAGGTTCTTGGTCGGCCTGTTGCTGATCTTCCACTCCTCCGCGTCCGGGTACCGCACCGGCCTGCGGGCCTCCGGTTCGTGCAGGAGGAAGTCCCGCGGGATCTTCCCACCCGCCCTCCCCGTCTCGGCGAGGGCGGTGCCGCCCGCGAGGACGGTCGCGAGGACGGTGCCCGCCGCCGCCAGGCGGATCGCCGTCCGTGTCATGCCGGTCATGTCTCGTCTCTCATCCGTTCAGTGGTGATCCGATACATGTGGGACCCGGGTCGGGCGGGGAAAGTTCTGGCTCCGGAGGGAGTCGTTTTCCGGACGTCTGCGCCGACGGGCACCTGCCGGCAGTCGACGGGGGCTGGTCGGCGTGCTGACCAGCAGGCCCACGATCGTGGTCGGGGAAGGCGGTTCCATCGACAGGGCGCCGGCGGTGCCGGAGGCGATTTTCGCCGGCCGCGGCGGGGACGAGGCGGTCTACGTCGACAAGCGGGAGGGGCGCAGGCTCTACCGGATGCCCTCCCGGATCTCGCGAGATATCAGCTGATTTTGTGAAAGATCGGGTGAGGGGGGCACCCCTCCGGCGAGTCGGCGAGCAATCCACCACCCGTCTCGTTAACCTCCCTAGCATGGCCACCCGTACGTCTAAAGGCTCCTCAGGAAAGCCCCCCGGCAAGGGCTCCCCCGGTCGCTCGGGCGCCTCCCAGGCCCGTACGGCCCCCGCTCGGCGGGCGTCCGCCAACCGGGGGAGGAGTGCGGGTGCGGCCCGCAGGCCGGCCTCGCCGCAGCACGACCCGATCAGCTGGGTTCTCACCATGATCGGCAAGTTGTTCATGGGCATCTGGATGCTCCTCGCGGGAGGCATCGGCAGCGCCGCGCGGGCCCTGGGGCAGAACGCGCGCGAGCTCGACCCCGTCCACCGCCGCGACGGGCTCGGCCTGGCGGTGTTCGCCGGGGCGATCGTGCTGGCGGCCATGACCTGGCGGGAGAACACCGGCACGGTCTCCACGGTGGTCGACGAGGTCATGCGCGCCGTCTTCGGATCGCTGACCTGGCTGGTCCCGATCCTGCTCGTGCTGCTGGCCTGGCGGCTGCTGCGTCACCCCGACCAGAACGCCGACACCGGCCGGATGATCATCGGGTGGTCCGCCCTCACCATCGGTGTGCTCGGTGTCGTGCACGTCGTTCACGACACGCCGTACCCCTCGGGGGGCGGCTCGGACGGCATGGACAAGGTGGCGGACGCCGGAGGCATGATCGGCTTCATCGTCTCGGCGCCCCCGGCGAGCATCCTGCCCTCCTTCATCACCATCCCGCTGCTGCTGATCCTGTCGGGCTTCGGCATTCTGGTGATCACCGCCACCCCGGTGCACCGGGTTCCCGAGCGGCTGGCCGAGATCAGGCACATGCTCTTCAATCGCGACCTGCCCAGCGCGCCGCGGGCGTCCAGGAAGCGGCCCACCACCCGCAAGAAGCCGGACTCCGGCGGGGCCGAGCTGGGCGACCACGTCAAGCCCTACGACACGCCCGTGGTCGCCGAGTCGCCGGGAGGGCTCGGAGGCCACTCCCCGGAGATCGTGCCCGGCCTGGTGGACGAGGCCGAACCCGCGCAGGTCAGGGCCGACGCGTCCGAGCCTCCCGACCCGACCCCGGCACCGCGCAAGGTCGAGCAGCTCGTCCTGTCCCCGCAGGCGGGCCCCTACACCCTGCCCGAGCCGCAGCTCCTGCGCCCCGGCACCGCCCCCAAGCCGCAGACGAAGGCCAACACGGTGGTCGTCAACGCGCTGACCAGCGTGATGGAGCAGTTCGCCATCGACGCCCAGGTGATCGGCTTCACCCGAGGGCCGACGGTGACGCGCTACGAGATCGAACTCGGCCCGGCGGTCAAGGTCGAGAAGGTCACCGCGCTCACCAAGAACATCGCCTACGCGGTCAAGTCGGCCGACGTCCGGATCCTGTCCCCGATCCCCGGCAAGTCGGCGATCGGCGTGGAGATCCCCAATACCGACAAGGACCTCGTCTCACTGGGCGACATCCTGCGCTCCCCGGTGGCCCAGGCGGACCACCACCCGATGATCGTCGGACTGGGCAAGGACGTCGAGGGGCGCACGATAGTGGCCAACCTCGCCAAGATGCCGCACCTGCTCATCGCGGGTGCCACCGGCGCCGGAAAGTCGGTCTGCGTCAACGGTCTGATCACCTCGATCCTGATGCGGGCCACCCCCGACGAGGTCCGCATGGTCCTGGTCGACCCCAAGCGGGTCGAGCTCAGCGTCTACGAGGGCATTCCGCACCTCATCACGCCGATCATCACCAATCCCAAGAAGGCCGCCGAGGCCCTGGAATGGGTCGTCGGAGAGATGGACCGCCGCTACGACGACCTGGCCGCCAGCGGCTTCCGGCACGTCGACGACTTCAACAAGGCGGTGCGTACCGGCAAGCTGGTGCCGCCACCGGGCAGCGAGCGGGTCTACCAGCCCTACCCCTACCTGCTGGTGATCGTCGACGAGCTCGCCGACCTGATGATGGTCGCCCCGCGCGACGTCGAGGACTCCATCGTCCGCATCACCCAGCTCGCCCGCGCGGCCGGCATCCACCTGGTCATCGCGACCCAGCGCCCCTCGGTGGACGTGGTCACCGGGCTGATCAAGGCCAACGTCCCCTCCCGGCTGGCCTTCGCCACCTCCTCGCTGGCCGACTCCCGGGTCATCCTGGACCAGCCGGGCGCGGAGAAGCTCGTCGGCCAGGGCGACTCGCTCTTCCTGCCGATGGGCGCCAGCAAGCCCATGCGGCTGCAGAACGCGTTCGTCTCCGAGAAGGAGATCGGCGAGATCGTCGGGCACTGCAAGGCCCAGATGGCCGTCGAGTACCGCGACGACGTGGCCGCCGTGGCGACCTCCAAGAAGGAGATCGACGAGGACATCGGCGACGACCTCGACCTGCTGATCCAGGCGGCCGAGCTCATCGTGACCACCCAGTTCGGTTCGACCTCGATGCTTCAGCGCAAGCTCAGGGTCGGCTTCGCCAAGGCGGGCCGGTTGATGGACCTGCTGGAGAGCAGGAACGTCGTCGGGCCCAGCGAGGGTTCGAAGGCCCGGGAGGTCATGGTCAAGCCCGACGAGCTCCCCGGCCTGCTGACCGACCTGCGTGGAGGATGACACACCGGGAGGGAACGGACCCCCCGCCGCACACCTCCCGTCCGGTTACTGATTGAATGGGGATCGCTACGCAACGTCGGGGGCTGAGGGGCGTGCGCCATGGGCATTGGAAGCGATCTGGCGGATGCCAGGCGGTCGATGGGGATGACCGTTGGGCAGTTGAGCGCGCGGACACGCATCCGCGAGGTGCTCATCCAGGCGATCGAGAGGAACGACTTCTCCCAGTGCGGGGGTGATTTCTACGCGCGGGGCCATATAAGAAACATCGCCAAGGTCGTCGGGCTCGATCCGGAGACGCTGGTGCACCGCTACGACGAGCAGCACGGGGGTGTCCCGCTGCCGGTGCGGGCCTCCAGCGTCTTCCAGGCCGACATGCCACTGAAGATCCGTGAGCGCCGCTCGCCCAACTGGACGACGGCCATGGCGGTGGCGCTGGGCATCGTGGTCATCTTCGGAGTGGTGCGGACCATGGGCGGGGGTGACACGCCCATAGCGGACGGCCATCCCGTGCCGGTGCCCGCCGCACTGCCGCCGCCGGCCGGCAGCGCTCCCGGCTCACCGGGCCGGGCGGCGTCCCTGGCCGAGAAGAAGCGCAAGGACATGGTCGTCCTCCAGGTCAGGGCGGAGCGCACCTCCTGGCTGGACGTGGAGGACGCGGGCGGCAAGAGGCTCTTCTCCGGAACGCTCAAGGAGGGCAAGACCTCGACCTGGAAGGCGAAGGACAGGATGAGGGTCACCTTCGGCGACGGGGGGGCGTTCACCCTGAAGGTGAACGGCAAGAACCTGGGTGCCCCGGGGAGCCCGGGGCAGATCGTCAACCGCTCCTACGACGCCCCCGCCGCCAAGGAGCGCTGACGCGGCGACCGGGAGTTCTGCCGGGGTCGCGGCGACGGCCCCGGCCAGGCTCGTGGATCACCCGGTCGGGTGAACGTCCCTGGTCGGCACGGTGGTCCTCACCTTCCGGACTCCCGTCTTCACGGCGGGATGTCCGAGGCGGACGGGGATGCGGCGGTGCTGGAGTGGGGGAGGTGCATCGGGTAGTGGCCAACTCCCGATACCGTAGTGTTCACCATGTCATCCCGCCGAACCGCATCGCTGATCACACTTGGTTGCGCACGCAACGAGGTCGACTCCGAAGAGCTCGCCGCTCGTCTTGAGGCTGCCGGCTGGCAGCTGGGCGACGACGATCCCGACGTCGTCGTCGTCAACACGTGTGGCTTCATCGACTCAGCGAAAAAGGACTCCATCGACACGCTGCTCGCCGCGGCCGACTCCGGGGCCAAGGTGGTCGCCGCGGGTTGCATGGCGGAGCGGTACGGTGACCAGCTCGCCGAGGCGCTGCCCGAGGCCGCGGCGGTCATCTCCTTCGACGACTACACCGAGATCGGCACCCGCCTCGACGACGTGCTGGCGGGCAGGCCGCTCGTCCCGCACAGCCCTCGTGACCGCAGGACCCTGCTGCCCATCTCGCCGGTGGAGCGTGCCGCCGCCCCCAAGACCGCCATTCCCGGCCACGGTGAGCTGCCCGAGGGCCTGGCACCCGCCAGTGGTCCCCGGCCGCTCCGCAAGCGCCTGGGCGACGGGCCGGTGGCCTCGCTGAAGCTGGCCTCCGGCTGCGACCGGCGCTGCACGTTCTGCGCCATCCCCGCCTTCCGCGGGGCGTACGTCTCGCGCCGCTCCGAGGAACTCCTCGGTGAGGCCGCCTGGCTGGCCGAGCAGGGCGTCAAGGAGCTGGTGCTGGTCAGCGAGAACTCCACCTCCTACGGCAAGGACCTGGGCGACCTGCGGGCGCTGGAGAAGCTGCTGCCCTCGCTCGCCGCGACCGAGGGCATCAAACGGGTGCGCGTCAGCTACCTGCAGCCCGCCGAGCTCCGCCCGGGGCTGCTGGAGATCATCTCCTCGACGGAGGGGGTGGCCCCCTACTTCGACCTGTCCTTCCAGCACGCCAGCGGTCCCGTGCTCCGCCGGATGCGCCGCTTCGGTGACCCCGCGCGCTTCCTCGACCTCCTGGAGTCGATCCGCGCCCACGCCCCCGAGGCGGGCGTGCGCTCCAACTTCATCGTGGGCTTCCCCGGCGAGACCGAGGAGGAGTTCGGTGAGCTGGTGGGCTTCCTGGAGCAGGCCAGGCTCGACGTGATCGGCATCTTCGGTTACTCCGACGAGGAGGGCACCGAGGCGGCCTCGCTCCCGGGCAAGCTCGACCAGGAGATCGTCGACGCCAGGGTGTCCGCGCTCACCGAGCTGGCCGAGGAGCTCATGGCCCAGCGGGCCGAGGAGCGGATCGGCACCGAGGTCGACGTCCTGATCGAGGAGGACCTGGGCGATGGCGGCTATGAGGGGCGCGCCGCCCACCAGGGGCCCGAGGTCGACGGCTCGGTGACGGTCCAGGGCATCGGGCTGGTCCCCGGCCAGATCGTCCGGGCCGTCGTGGTCGACTCGGAGGGGGTCGACCTGATCGCCCGCATCAAGGCGGCCCCATGAACGCGCCACCGGGCCGGGAGAGCGTATGACCAACACGCCAGAGACCGGCACCGACTCGACAGCGACACCCGCGCGCCCCAAGGTGAGCGCCTGGAACATCGCCAATGTCGTGACGGTGATACGACTGGCGATGGTTCCGTTCTTCGCGGCCTGCCTCTTCCTGCCGGGATCCGGCTGGAGGGTGGCCGCGCTGGTGGTCTTCATGGTGGCCTCGCTCACCGACCTGCTCGACGGCGAGCTGGCCCGCCGCTACGGCCTGATCACCGATTTCGGGAAGATCGCCGATCCGATCGCCGACAAGGCCCTCATCGGTGCCGCACTGATCAGCCTGTCGGTGCTGGGGGAACTGCCCTGGTGGGTCACCATCGTGATCCTGGGCAGGGAGCTGGGCGTCACCGCGCTGAGGTTCGCGGTCATCCGGCACGGCGTCATCCCGGCCAGTTACGGTGGGAAGGTGAAGACCGTCCTGCAGATCGCTGCGATCGTCTCCTACATCTGGCCGGATGTGCCCGACCCGATCCGCTGGGTCGTCATGGGAGCGGCGGCCGTCGTCACCGTCGGCACCGGCCTTGACTACGTGATCCGGGCGATCAAGCTCAGGCAGGTCGCGAAGCGGGCGCGGGCCGTATGAGCCACCGCCTGCTCGCGACGACCACGGTCCTCTCCCTTCTCGTCCGCAGGGGCGAGACGGTGGCGGTGGCCGAGTCACTGACCGCCGGGCTGATCGGAGCGGCCCTCACAGAGCCGCCGGGAGCCTCCGCGGCCTTCCTGGGAGGGGTCATCTCCTACTCCAGCGAGCTCAAGCAGCGGCTGCTGAACGTCTCCGCGGACTTGCTCGACCGCGAGGGCGCCGTGCACCCGCAGGTCGCCGCCGCCATGGCGACCGGGGTGCGCCTCCTGGCCGGCTCCACCTACGGTCTGGCCGTCACCGGTGTGGCCGGTCCCGAACCACAGGATGGTAAACCGGTCGGTACGGTTCATCTCGCCGTTAGCGGTCCGGACGGACGGGTATGGCACCGGGATCCGCAACTCGCGGGGACTCGTGAGCAGATCCGGGAATCGACGGTGAATGAGGCCGTAGACCTTCTCCGAGGTGTGCTGGAGGCGAACGTGGGGGAACATTCCGGGTGATTACCGCGTTACGTCCCCAGCGAACATGCTCCCCATGGTCTGCCGCGGTGTCGGTGGATACAGGTACGGTGGAACTGTGAGTGAGGTAAAGGTCAAGCGATGATGACGGCGAGGAGTATGTACCAAGGGTCGCGTTCGAAGAACGGGCGGCACGAACCGATAGCGCGGAGTGTCGCGAAGGCATCCGCGCCGGGGAGGGAGCGACAGATGGTCCTGCTGCGTCAGCTGCTCGGTGACGTGCTGCGGCGGCTGAGGGTGCGGCAGAGTCGCACCCTGCGTGAGGTGTCCACACTGGCTCGGGTTTCTCTTGGCTACTTGTCCGAGGTGGAGCGTGGGCAGAAGGAGGCCTCTTCGGAGCTGCTCGCGTCGATTTGCGGTGCCCTGGGCGTGCCGCTTTCACAGGTTCTCCGTGAGGTCTCCGACCAGTTCGCGTTGGCCGAACTCCAGCACGCTCCGGTGCTGGCGGGCGATGTCCCCGAGCGGGAGCGTCTGCCGATTCCCGAGACCGTGCCCGATTCCGTCTTCCCCGAGGTCAACGACATGGTCGCCGCCTAGCCGGTCGGTTCTTCCGGCTGGCAGTGACGGCACCAGACGATCAGCCGTTCCTGCGGCTGTGCCCCCATCTCCCCGCGACTGATCCGATGCCCGCAGCGCAGGCAAGGCCGCCCGGCCCTGCCGTAGACCCAGGTGGCCCGTCCCGGACGGGGGTCGCCCGTCGTGGTCCTGCTCGGGCGCTCCTTGTTCGCGTCCATCAACCGTCGCGCGAGCGAAACGATCGCCTCCAGATCCTTTACCGCACCCACCGGTCGCCACGGCCACACCCTGGTGAGAAAAAGCGTCTCGGCGCGATAGATGGTGCCGATTCCCGCCAGGTTGCGCTGATCGAGCAGCGCGACCCCGATGCTCGTCTCGGGCCGCCGCGCCAGCCGCCGTACGGCTTCGGCCTCGTCCCAGTCCTCTCCGAGCAGGTCGGGTCCGAGATGCCCGACGAGTCGCCCCTCCTCCTCGGCTCGGACCAGGTCGACCATGCCCAGCCGGACCCCCACCGCCTGCCACTCCGCGTTGGCCAGCACCAGGCGGACGACGTCGCCCCGGGGCAGTCCCCGCCCCGAGGGCGAGATCTGCCAGCTCCCGTCCATCCGCAGATGGGTGTGGACGGTCAGGCCGCCTTCGACGCGGGTGAGCAGGTGTTTGCCGCGTGAGACGGTCTCCAGCACCGCACGCCCGGTGAGGTCGGCCGTGGAGTGGCGCGGCACACGGAAGTCCGAGCGGGTCAGCGTCCGCCCGTCGAGTGCCCGGCAGAGCCGCAGTGCGGCCTGGTGGACGACGTCACCCTCGGGCATGGCACCCGCCGGGAGACACGTGCCGGCCGCGGGTGGGCGGTACCGGCACGATCACGGGGGACGTCGCGGGCGGCACGGTCAGTCCCAGGCCGCGGGGTCGGCGGACAGGCTGCGAACCCGCTCGGGAAGGGCCCCGGTGGCCACGTTCTCAAGCGTGACCTCTTCCAGGATCGCCCGCTCACTGGCGCGCAGCGCGATCCAGACCTGCTGCAGCGACTCGGCGGGACCCCGGTAGCCGACGTGCTCGGGCCGCTCCCCTCTGACGTTGGCAAGTGGGCCGTCAACGGCACGGATCACATCGGCCAGGCTGATCTCGGCGGGCGGGCGGGCCAGCACGTAGCCCCCCTCGGGGCCACGCTGGCCGCGGACCAGCCCGGCGCGGCGCATTTGGAGCAGGATGTTCTCAAGATACTTGGGAGGCATGTCCTGCTCTTTGGCCAGCTCCCCTACCGTGGTGGGGCCATCACCTGCGGCGGCGAGTTCGGCGGCGGCACGGAGGGCATAGTCGACACGAGCGGATAGGCGCATGTAACCGATTATCCCGCCTGCTATTGGTTACTTACGCGCGAGGTCCACCGAGACGTCGGACGGCGTCCGTCGCCCTCGGTGAGGACGGGGCCGTACGGCGACGCGCCGGTGGGTCCCGGCGCGTGCACGACGTAGCGGTGGGGGGCGATCGCGGAGGTGCGGCCCGGCAGCAGGGCGAGGCAGGCCGCGTGGATCTCCTCGGCGGTTCCTGAGGTGATGTGGCAGGTCAGAAGCCCGTCCGGAGTGCGTGCCACGAGATGGGGCCTTCCCTGGACCGCCTCACCGACGAGCCGCTCCACCGCGCGGAGGCTCACCCAGCAGGAGTCGGTGTAGATCCAGTCCGCATCACGCTCGATAGGCGAAATTCCCGATATATTCGTAATGTCGCAAGCTTGGACATCCCCGCCTCCGGCCGCGATCAGGAGCCGGGCGAGCCCGGTCCCGAAGCCCTCCGCCTGCTCCCGGCTCATCACTCGCGGATCGATCCAGAGCGTCAGATCCACTACCTCCTCCAGCCGGTTGGCCCAGAGCGCGAGGTGTGCGGGAAGCGAGGCCTCCGGCAGCCAGTCGCACTCGACCTCGGCGGCGGGCGCCGGTTCCGGCTCGGAGGCGGTGACACCGCTCATGTCGTTGAAGACGCAGTCGCGGGCGAAGTTCACCCCCCGCTCGGCGTTGACCGCCTCGATCACCTCCCAGAGCGCTGTGGAGTCGAAACGGCTGTGCTGGTACGCGGAGAGGGAGGCGCCACGGAAGCGGCGGACGGCCTCGTCGAAGGTGGGGGCGTCCAGCTCCGCGGTGATCAGCGCGTCCTGGGCCAGCGGCCCGACGTAGTCGCGCAGCTCGGGCCGTACCCGGTTGCTCGCCAGCGACGCGATCACGCAGGTTCGCTGCGTGTTCCACAGGCCGATCAGGACGCCCAGCGCGGCGAGTGTGATCGCCGATCGGCTGGCCCCCGTACGGCTCGCGATGGCTCCCAGCGCCTTGGCCG
Source organism: Streptosporangium sp. NPDC002544 (assembly GCF_040295965.1). Classification (NCBI taxonomy): domain Bacteria; kingdom Bacillati; phylum Actinomycetota; class Actinomycetes; order Streptosporangiales; family Streptosporangiaceae; genus Streptosporangium; species Streptosporangium sp. NPDC002544. Next base: position 208,164 of record NZ_JBEOWJ010000003.1, read on the forward strand.
CCGGCGCCGAGCGGACCCGCAACCGGGGGCGGATCGCGTCGGCGTCGGCGCTCTCGCCGACCGTGAACATCGACTGCGGTGCCCGCCGCAGGCCGCTCTCCCAGTACCGCAGCGCCGCCTCGGTCCGGCGCAGGGCCGCGGGGGTGCTCTCGGCGGCCGCGAGGTCCAGCGGTTGCATCGGGTACGGCGCCGGTACGGCGATTCCCCGGATCAGGCGCTCCCACTCCCTCATGAGGGTGGCCAGGCCGATGGCGTCGACCGAGGTGTGGGGCAGGACGAACACCACCAGGCGAGGCTCCTCGCCCTCGGTGATCACGGCGACCCGGATCGGAAGCTCGTCCTCCAGATCGAACCGGGTGCCCTGCATCCGCAGGCCCACATTCTCGGCGACCTCGTCCGCAAGGCCGGTCCCGGCACTGTGCACCCCGACGGGCAGCGAGCCGGAACCGGCCACGACCTGGACGCCGGAGTGGATGGTGGCCCGCAGTCCCTCGTGCCGGGAGAGCAGCCGCCCGATCGCCTCGGCGACGGCGGGCAGGGACCTTCTCCCGGGGAGGCGTCTGGTGACGCGGAAGTTCATGTGCAGCGGCGGGTCGCGGAGCACGCAACGCGCCATGTTGGCCTGGCCCATGGTCACGGGCCCCTGCCGGTCCTGTGGCCCCGTGTAGTCGGCCGCGATCCTCATGACGGTATCCATGTCGAGACCTGCCTCGTCACCGGTCGGCCAGGGGCTTACTGAAAAGAATCTTTACCATTTCCGGGAGTGTTCCACGCGCCGTGTCGACGTCGCAAGCCCTTGATTTTCTGGATTCGCGGTGGTTCGCCGACTCCTGGGCGACGGTGTGCGGGCGGCACGCGAGAACCGGAGGGGCCCATCCTGGAGGACGGGGCGGTAGGCGGGGCCGCGGCGTGGCGGGGGACCCTCGCGCACCTCCGCCGGGCCTCCGCCGGGCTAAACTATCAGGAAGTCTTATTAATGAATAGAACCGTTATTCTTGCTTGAATGTAATTGCGACGGGGAAACGGCGAACAAGAGAGCATGCGTATGGAGCGACGTCCTGGCGTGCCCAGGCTATTGAGGGAGATCAACGACAGGGCCGCCCTGGAGCTGTTGCTCGCCTCCGGGCCGCTGACGCGGGGGCAGATCGGGGAGCTCACGGGTCTTTCCAAGGTGACGGCGTCCCAGACGCTCGCCCGTCTGGAAGGGCGCGGCCTGGTGGAGGTGGCGGGGGAGCAGGCGGGGGGCCGCGGGCCTAATGCCGCGCTTTATGGGATTATTTCCTCCTCGGCCTATGTGGCGGGCCTGGATGTCGGCCCGGAATTCGTCACGACCGCCATCGCGGATATCCATGGGGAGATCGTCGCCGAAGTGCGGGTGGCGCCGAACGGGCATGAGGATCCGGTCGCTCTGGTGCACAGCGGGGTGGTCAAGGCCTGCCGGTCCGCCAAGGTCGCGCTCTCCAAGCTGCGCGCGGTCGTCATCGGCACTCCGGGCGTGGTCGACCCCCGCACCGGCGACGTGCGGTTCTCCTTCGACCTGCCGGGCTGGCACGAGGGCATCCACGAGGCGCTCGCCCGCGACCTGCGCCGCGACGTCAGGATAGAGAACGACGTGAACCTCGTCGCCATCGCCGAGCGCACCCTGGGCGCCGCCCGCGAGGTCGACGACTTCGTACTCCTGTGGGTGGGCCGCGGCATCGGCCTCGGTGTCGTGCTCGGCGGGCGGCTGCACCGCGGCCGGTCCGGCAGCGCGGGTGAGATCGGCTACCTGCCGGTGCCCGGCGTGCCGCTGGCCGAGGACGTGCGGGCCGTGCCCGGCAGGCTGCCGTCGCTCGCCGGTGGCCTGCAGTCCCTGGTCAGCGCCGAGGCGGTCGCCGAACTCGCCGCGACGTACGGCTTCGAGGGGGAGAGCGCCGCCGAGTGTGTCGCGGCGGCGGTCGCGGCGGGGGAGCGGGGAGAGCCTCTGATCAACGACATCGCCGGGCGGCTGGCGCTGGGCGTGGCGTCGGTGTGCGTCGTGCTCGACCCCGGGCTCGTGGTGCTCGCCGGCGAGGTCAGTACGGCCGGAGGTGACGCGCTCACCTTCAGGATCGAGGAGGCGGTGGCCAGGAGCTGCCCGGTCCGGCCGCAGGTGGTGGCCAGCGAGGTGACCGGCAACCCGGTGCTGCGCGGGGCCGTCATAGCGGCTCTGGAGCAGGCCCGGGAGGAGATCTTCGCCTCCTGAGGCGTGTTTTGCGGATCTTCGCCTGCGCTGCGGAACGGCCGGCCGGATGCCCCGCGACGACAACGCCGCGGGGCATCCGTCCGGGCGACCGCGATAGGCGGAAAGATCCACAAAACACGCTTTAGTTCCGCGGCCGGTGGTGGCCCGCCAGGAGTTCGGCGGCGGCCCGGCCCGAGGCGGCGGTCGCGCCGTGGGTGGTGATGTGCGTGGCACCGGGGGTGGCCGGACCGGGCAGCCCCATCTCCACCACGATCGCGTCGGGGCGGCGTGACAGCAGGGCGCCCAGGCGGTCCGCGACCCAGGCGTGCCGGTGGGCGTCGCGTACCACGATCACCAGCGGGCGCCCGGCGGCGGGCGGCGGGAGCGCGTCCTCGGCACCGAGCCGGAGAGCCGTCGTGCCCGGCAGCAGCGCGGCCAGCGGCGAGGCGACGCCCCACGGGGTGGCACGGTCGACGGCGATGTTCGTCTCGGAGACGAGCTCGATCACCTGCGGCGCCGAGGGCAGCGGGAGCCCGTCGCCGCGGACCCGCAGGGCCCGCCTGGCCGCGGCGAGACCGGCGGGTCCGCCTCCCGGGTCCGCCGTCCCGGCCGTCCGGCGCCGCGCGGCGGACCAGGCGGCCAGGCGGCGGACCCGGGAGGCGGCCTCGGCCAGGCGTTCCTCGGGAAGGGTACCGTCGGCCACCGCGGCCATGATGGCGTTGCGGATGAAGCCGACCACTCCGGGACCCTTGCGCTCGCCGCCCACGCAGATCGCGTCGGCCCCGGCGGCGAGGGCGCGGACCGCCGCCCCGGTCACGCCGTACCGCCCGGCGACCGAGGGCATCTCCACGCCGTCCGTCACGATCAGCCCGTCGAAGCCGAGTTCCTCCCTGAGCAGCCCGACCAGGATGCGGCCGCTCATGGTGGCGGGAGAGTCGGGGTCGTAGGCGGGGACGAGCAGGTGGCCGGTCATCACGGCCCGCACCCCGGCCTCGATGACGGCCCGGTAGGGCGGGAGCGTGGTGGCCGCGAGTTCCTCGGCCGAGTAGGCGACGGTCGGCAGGTCGTCGTGCGAGTCGACGGCGGTGGCGCCGTGGCCGGGGAAGTGCTTGGCGCAGCCGGCCACCCCGGCGGACTGGAGGCCGGTGACCCAGGCGCGGGCGTGCCGGGCGACCAGCCAGGGGTCGGTGCCGAACGCGCGGGTGCCGACGACGGGGTTGTCCAGGTCGGAGTTGACGTCGACCACGGGGGCGTAGTTGAGGTTGATGCCCGCGGCGGCCATGTCCAGCCCGACCTCTCGGGCGATCAGCTCGGTCAGCCCGGGGTCGTCCACCGCGCCGAGTGCGAGGTTGCCGGGGCGCGAGCTGCCGGTGAGCGCCTCCAGCCGGGTGACGTCGCCCGCCTCCTCATCGGTGGCGATCACCACGTCGGGGTTCTCCGCGCGCAGGGCGGCGGTCAGCGTTCTGACCTGCTCGCCGTCCACGAGGTTCCGGGAGTAGAGCGCGACCCCGCCGAGCCCCCCGGCGAGCCGCCTCCGCAGCCAGTCGGGCGCCTCCACGCCCACGAATCCGGGTTGCAGCACGGTGTCGGCAAGCTCGGCCAGTTCGGGGCTCGCGCCATTCGGCCCGCCCGTCCGGCCGCCACGAACGATCATCAACGCCTCCGGCTTGGTTCGTCACACGTCGCTTGTCTCAGGCGTACCACATGTGTAGCATTCGGAAGGCATAAATAAACAAGAAACTTTCCTAATAATTGCCCGTCGGAGCCCGTGCCCCGGCGCCCATCCGAGGAGAGGTCACCCACGAGGGAGCAGGACAGGATGGCGCACACCCCCTTCGACCTGCGGGGAATCCCGCTGGCGCTGCACCTGAACGGTCCCGTCGACACTCCGGCGCTACTGGGCGCGTGCGCCGTCGTGGCCGGCCGGCACCCGGTGCTCGGCCGGGTCAGGGTCACCCGTACGGAGTCGACCCCCGAGGGTTACCCCGGGGTCGCGGCGGCCGAGGCCACCCGCCCGTTCGACCTGGAGCGCGGCCCGCTCGCCCGGTTCACGCTCGTCCGGGTGGGGCCCGAGCGCGTCCGGCTGCTCTTCACCGCGCACGGGCGGGTGTTCGACGCCGGCTCCAAGGACCTCCTGGTCCGCGACCTGGCCGACGCCTACTTCTCGCGTGCGCCCCTCCCGCCGCCGGACGGTACGCCGTCCGCGACGTGCGACCCGGAACGGCCCGACGGTGCCGAGGAGTTCTGGAAGGAGCGCGAGCGCGAGCCCGCAGAACCGGTCCTGCCCGGCCTGCGCGCCGTCCCGCACGGCACCGGCCCCGGTGAGATCGTCGAGATGGTGCTCGGCGCCGCGGAGTCCGGCACCCTCACCGAGGCCGCCGCGATTCTCGGCGCGACCAGGTTCGAGTTGCTCCTGGCGGCCGTGGGCGTGCTGCTGCGGGGCTACGGCACCGTCGCCTCGCCGCTCGCCCTCGACCTCGGGACCCGCACCTGCCGGACGCGCGAGCGCATCGGGTCGTTCGTCGCGCGGGTGCCGTTCGCCCCGCACCCCGGCCCTGACGAGGAGTTCCCCGCCTACCTGCGCGCGGTCCGGGCCGAGCTCCACGCCATGTACCGGTTCCGGCACGCGCCGCCGGAGCCGCCCGCCTCACCGGTGCTGTTCAGCTACCGCAGGAGGGCGGCCGTCCCGGAGTTCCCCGGTATCGGGGCGGGGGTGGAGTGGACCGTCTTCAACGGGGTGGCCCACGGCGCGCTGCACGTCCAGGCCGTGGACGCGGAGCGGAGTCTCACCCTCGGCCTCCGTTTCAACCCCGCCGTGATCGGTCACGACGACGTGTCCCAGATCGCGGGTCACCTGCGCGCGCTGCTGCGCGCCCTCGCCGCGGAACCCGGCGCGAAGGTCTCGGAACTGCTGGAGCCATCCCGCCCCGAGCCTTCCTAGGCTCGGGGCGGGGACAGGAGTACGGGCGCTCAGACGCCGAGGAGTTCGGCGGCGGCCTGCGCGTTGGCGCGGGCGGCGCCGTAGGTGGCCACGTAGGTCACGCCCTCGGGGCGCCAGATGGGCAGGCCCATCTCGACCACCGTGGCGTCGGGGCGGGCGGCCAGTAGCGCGGAGATCACCGACTTGCTGGCCTCGTAGCGATGGGCGTCCTTGACGACGACGATCAGAGAGCGGCCCGAGGCGCGTTCCAGGATGCCCGGCACGTCGGCGGCCTCCGGCTTGACCCGCAGCACCTCCGCCCGCGGCAGCAGCGGCGTGAAACCCCACGGCACGTCGCCGACCGCGATGGTCGGCGGGGTGTCCACCTCCACCACCAGCGGGTCGACCGGGGGAGGCGCCGAGCCGGTGAGGCTGACCGCGCGGCGGGCGGCGGTGAGGCCGATCACGTCCCGCTCGGCCTCACCCGTGCGGGGCGTGCCGAACCAGGCGCGCAGGGCGGACACTCGCGCGGCGGCCTCCTCCAGGCGGGTCGCGGGAAGCCGCCCGTCCAGTACGGCGGCGACGATCTCGTCCAGGATCCGGTGGACGTCGTCCTCGGTGGGGATCGGGCCGAGGCAGAGCAGATCGGCTCCGGCGGCGAGGGAGAGCACCGAGCCGCCTGCCAGGCCGTAGGTGTCGGTGACGGCCCGCATGTCGAGGGCGTCGGTGACGATCACACCGTCGTAGCCCAGCTCGCCGCGGAGCAGGCCGGTCAGGGTGGCGGGGGAGAGCGTCGCGGGGAGCCCGCCGGTGACGGCGGGGACACGCACGTGCGCGGTCATGATGGACCTGGTTCCGGCCTCGATCGCGGCGCGGAACGGCACGAGCTCGCGCTCGCGCAGCAGTTCGGCGGAGGCGTCGACGAGCGGGACCTCCAGGTGGGAGTCCTGCCGGGTCGCGCCGTGGCCTGGGAAGTGCTTGACACAGGCGGCCACGCCCGCCGACTGCAGGCCGTGTACGGCGGCGACGGTGTGCCGGGCGACGAGCGCGGCCTGAGCCCCGAACGAGCGGGTGCCGATCACCGGGTTGTCCTCGGCGGTGTTGACGTCCGCGGACGGGGCCATGTCCAGGTTGACGCCGCACCGGGCCAGGTCGTCGCCGATGGACCGGTAGACCCGCCGGGTGAGCTCGACGTCGTCCACGGCGCCGAGGGCGGCGTTGCCGGGATACGGGCTGCCGACGTGGTAGGCGAGCCTGGTGACGTCGCCCCCCTCCTCGTCCAGTGAGATGACCGGGTCGCTTGTCTCACGCAGACGGGAGGTGAGGGTGGACAGCTGCGCGGCGTCGGCGACGTTGAAGCCGAAGAGCGTGACGCCGCCGAGACCGTTCTCCAGCTCCCGCAGGACCCACTCGGGTGCCTCGGTGCCCTGGAACGCGGCGAGCAGAGTGCCGGCCGCGAGACGACGCAGCCCCTGATCGCCGCGATCCGCGATGAGCTCAGACATGGCGGTAGGTGTTCCTTACCTGAGATGTAGGGGAGCGGACATGGAACAAACAGGGCTGGTACGGCTCGCGCCTTGTGGGTACGAGCCGTACCAGCACCGATGGGGGATCAGCCCTTGACGGCGCCCGCGACGAGCCCGGAGACCATCCGCCGCTGCACCAGGAGAAAGAAGACGATGACCGGGATGGTCATCAGGGTGGAGGCGGCCATGATGCCGCCCCAGTCCACCGACCGCTGGCTGACGAAGTAGCGCAGCGCCACGGGCATGGTGTAGCTGCCCTGGTCGCCGATGAGCGTCAGCGCGAACACGAACTCGTTCCACGCGGTGATGAACGAGAAGATGCTGGTCGCGACGAGGCCGGGGGCCACCAGCGGGAACAGCACCCGCCAGAAGGTGGCGAACCGGCTCGCGCCGTCGATCCAGGCCGCCTCCTCCAGTTCCTTGGGAACCGCCGCGACGAAGGTGCGCAGCATCCAGATGGCGAACGGCAGCGTCATCGCGACGTTCACCACGATGAGGCCGAGGAGCTGGTCGTACAGCCCGGCCCGCCTGACCATCATGAACAGCGGGATGAGCAGTGCCTCGCCGGGGACCATCTGCACGATGAGCAGCAGGATCAGGAACGAGGTGCGCCCGCGGAAGCGGAAGCGGGCCACCGCGGTCGCCGCCAGCAGCGAGAAGACCGCGCCGATGAGCACGGTGCCGAGGGCCACGATGGAGCTGTTGAGCAGGTAGCGCCAGATGGAGTGGCCGGCGACGCCCTCGGTGAAGACCCGCCGCACGTGTTCGAGCGTGGGATCGGTGGGGAAGGGGATGAAGTCCGTCGTGAAGATCTGCTCGCTGCTCTTGAAGGCGGTGCTCACCATCCAGTAGACGGGGAAGACCGCGAACAGGAACACCAGGATGGCCGCGGTGTTCAGGCCGATGTTGCCGAGTCGCTTACGCTGCCGGAGATTTCCCCGCGGCCCGCGTCTGCCGTACGTCGTCATCGCACGTCCTCCGTCTTCACGATCTGGCGGACGTAGAAGAAGGTGATGAAGAGCAGGATCAGCGTCAGCACCACCGCGATGGCCGCGCCCATGCCCATCTTGGGCGGCGCGCTGAAGGCCTGGGTGAAGGCGAACAGCGACAGGTTGAACGCCTCCCGGTTGGAGGTGCCGCCCGCCAGCACGAACAGCTGGGTGAAGACCTTGAAGTCCCAGATCACCGAGAGCACGGTGAGCACCGCGAAGACCGGCTTCAGCAGCGGGAAGGTGATCTTCCAGAAGATCCGCCACGCGGAGGCGCCGTCCACCCTGGCCGCCTCGTACAGCTCCTTGGAGATGCTCTTCAGCCCGGCCAGCACCGAGACCGCGATGAACGGGAACGACGCCCAGACCACCGCGATGATCAGCACCAGGTAGATGGTGAACGCGTCGTTCAGCCACGGCTCGCCGGTCCAGTCGGAGCGGCCGAACAGCAGGGAGGAGAACCAGTCGGGCAGCGCGTTGAGCGCCCAGTTGATGACCCCGGACTCCGCGTCGAACAGCCAGCGCCAGATGATCGCGGTGGCGATCTGCGGGGTGGCCCAGGCGGCCATGATGCCGATGATCAGGAAGGTCGACATCTTCTTGCCCAGCTTGTGCAGGAGCAGGCCGACCAGCGTGCCGAGCAGCAGGGTGAGCGCCACCGTGACGACGGCGAAGACCACCGTGTTACGCAGCGAGGTCCAGAACAGCTCGGACTCGATGAGCTTCTGGTAGTTCTCCAGGCCGACGGACTCGGCCGGTACCCCCCGGATCTGCCGCAGTCCCACGTTCTGGAAGGACATGACGACCATCTGGAAGAGCGGGTAGAGCAGCAGGCCCGCGATGACGATCAGGCCGGGGACGAGCAGCGCGTAGGGGACCACCCGGACGGGCAGCCCGCCGGACCTGCGCGGGGGCGTGGCGCCTCGGTGCCCCCGCGCCGGGACGGAGGGGGAGCCCCCGTCCCGGGCGATGGTTGAGGTGTTCGCCATGGCTACTGGTTCAGGATCTCTTCGAGTTCCTTGTTGGCGTCGGCCAGCGCGGTGTCGACGTCCTTCTTACCCTCGATGACCGAGCGGGCCGCGCTCTGCAGGACCGCCTTGGTGTCGTTGGCCTCGGCCCAGTTGGTGTCGTTCGGGAAGCCCTTGGCGACCTTGAAGGTCTCGGCGAACGGCGCCTGCACCGGGTCGGACGCGTACTCGGTCAGAGCCTCCGGGTAGAGCGGCAGCAGGCCACCCTCCTTGGCGTAGCGGGTGCCGAACTCCTTGCCGGCGGCCAGCTTGACGTACTCGGCGGACAGTTCGAGGTTCTTGGTGTCCTTCCAGATGGCGATGTCGTTGCCGCCCTGGAAGGCCGGGGCCGGGCCGCTGCCGTCCTTGGCCGGGAGCGAGAAGAAGGACATCTTCGAGTCGTCGACCTTGCCGCCGCTCTGCTCCTTGATCGTGGTGATGTCCCAGCCGCCGGTCACGTACATGCCGACCTTGCCGTTGGCGAAGCGGGTCGCGATGTCCACCGAGTTCTGGGTCAGCGCGGACTTGCGCGAGACGCCGTGCTTGGTCACCAGGTCGGTGTAGTACTGGAAGCCCTCCTTGAACCCGGGCTCGGTCAGCTTGCCGACCCACTTGCCGCCCTCGAACGCGGCGAAGTCGCCGCCGGCCGACCAGACGAACGGGGAGAGCGACATGTTGGCGTCGGAGCCGCCGTTGAAGGCGAAGCCGTCGACGTCCTTGCCCTTCTTGGCGACGATCTTCTTGCCCGCCTCGACGAGCTCCTCCCAGGTCTTGGGCACCTCGATCTTCAGGTCCTCGAACCAGTCCTTGCGGTAGAGGACGGCGCGGGTGCCGCCACCCCACGGGGCGGCGTAGATCTTGCCGTCCACCGTCTCGTAGCCCCACAGGTTCTGCGGGATCTGCTGGAAGTCGGGGGCGGCCTTGACGATGTCGGTGATGTCGGTCAGCGCGTCCTGTGCCACCCAGGCGGCGACCTGGTCGTTGCCGAACTCGGTGACGTCGGGGCCCTCGCCGCCGGCGAGCGCGGCGGTCCACTTGGCCTGCGCGTCGGGCCACGGCACCCACTGGAGCTTGACCTCGGCGCCGGTGGTCTCCTTGAACTTGGCGTTCAGGTCGCCCATGAGCTTGTTCTGCTTCTCGTCCGGAGCGCCGAGGCGCCAGACGGTCAGGGTCTGACCTGCGAACTTGGGTCCGGACGCGGCGGGTGCCGACGCGTCGGAGCCGGCGGCCGGGGTGGCGGGCTCGCTGCTGCCACACGCGGCGAGACCCAGGGCGAGGGCGGCCGTGGTGGCCGTCGTGGTGGCGATTCTCGCGAACTTCACTGGAGTTCTCCCTTTCAGGCTTTCGCCGGAGTTTGCGCTCATCTGTTATGGCCGGGGTCCCCGCGACCCTCTGCACTCACTGGGAGCTGTCGGAACTGTCACAACCCGCGGTCCCGATCACTTGCCTGCGGGCTGGCTAGGGATAAACTAACAAGAAACTTTCTTAAAAGAAACGATCGTTAGCGGATCGTGACGGGAAGGACGGCCTTGTCCACACGCCCGGGGACCCCCCGGTTGCTGCGCCAGCTCAACGACCGCGCGGCGCTGGAGCTTCTGCTGTCCAGCGGCCCGCTGACCCGGGCTGAGCTGGGAGAACACACCGGGCTCTCCAAGGTGACCGCGGGTCAGCTGCTCGCCAGGCTCCAGGAGCGAGACCTTGTCGCGGTGGTCGGCGAGCAGGCCGGCGGGCGCGGCCCCAACGCCGCGCTCTACGGGGTGGTGCCCTCCTGCGCGTACGTGGTCGGGCTTGACGTGCTCCCCGACCGGATCAGCGCCGGGATCGCCGACATCACCGGCACACTCGTCGCCGAGGTCTCGGCCGACCCCAGCGGGCACGACGATCCGGTACGGCTGGTGCGCGGTGCGGTCGGTCAGGCGTGCGGGGCCGCGGGCATCGGCGCGGACCGGCTCCGCGCCTTCGTGATCGGCACCCGGGGCGTCGTCGACCCCGGCACCGGCGACGTGCGGTTCTCCTTCGACCTGCCCTCCTGGCACAACGGCGTGCTCGCCGAGCTCCGTCGCGACCTCGGCGTCCCGGTGACGATCGAGAACGACGTGAACCTGGCCGCGCTGGCCGAGCGTGCGCACGGCGCGGCGCTGGGCGTCGACGACTTCGTGCTCGTCTGGGCCGGGGTCGGCCAGGGGCTCGGCGTCATGCTGGGCGGGCGGCTGCACCGCGGTTTCACCGGCGGCGCGGGTGAGATCGGCTGGCTTCCCGTCCCGGGCGAGCCGCTCCCCACCGACGTGAGCGAACCCCAGTCGGGCTCGTTCCAGCGCCTGGTCGGCGGCGACGCCGTGGCCGGGCTCGCGAGCGCCTACGGCATCGGTTCCGCCGCCGACGCGACTCCTGTGGGGGAGCGGGTCCGTACGGCCGTCGCGGAGGGTGCCGAGGCCTTTCTGGACGAGTTGGCCGGGCGGCTGGCGGTCGGCGTCGCCGCGGTCGCCGTGGTCCTGGACCCCGGGCTGATCGTGCTCAGCGGCGACGTCGGCAGGGCGGGCGGGGACGCGCTCGCCGCCAGGGTGCAGGATGCCGTGGCCCGGGTCTGCCCGAGCCAGCCCAGGGTCGTGGTCTCGCGGGTCAGGGGCAACCCCGTGCTGCGCGGCGCGCTGGTGTCGGCGCTGCAGCAGGCTCGGGAGCAGGTGTTCTCCGACACCGTCTGACGTTACCGTCTGACGTTCTTCCGCCCGGAGGACGCCGGCGGCAGATCCGTTCTCGATCCTCGCGGGTTCCCTGCCGGACGACGACACCGGACGACGACCCTGGACGACGGCGGCGGCCGGCGGGGTTCCGGAGCGCCGCTCTACCGGGAAGGCCGAAGTTGACGATCCGCCGACCGGGCCGTGCCCCCCTTCTGGAGAACCGGGTCTCCAACCGGCAGGTGTTTGGTGAAGAATTGCCGTCATGCGTGACATCGTGCTGATCTCCGACGCCCGAGTCGCCTCGATCCCCGTCGAGGAGTCCGGTGAGCCCTTGATCGACGTGCGGGGGCGATTGGAGACGGACGGGCGGCTCGCCGACGCCGAGGGGGCCTTCGCCCACCTGCGGCTCGGGCTGCTGGACCGGCTGGAGAAGGCGCAGGCGCAGCTTCCCGGGGGATACCGGCTGCTGGTCGTGGAGGGCTACCGGCCACTGGCGACCCAGAAAAAGATCTTTGATGACTACTCGGCGGAGCTGCGGGCGACATTTCCGGAAATGTCGCCCGCGGAGCTCCGGAGTGCGGCGAGCCGCTACGTCTCGCCCGTCGAGATCGCCCCGCACACCGCGGGAGCGGCGGTCGATCTGACCCTGTCCGCCGAGGACGGGACCGAGCTCGACATGGGCACCCCGCTCAACGCCACCCCCGAGCAGAGCGGCGGCGCCTGCTACACCGAGGCCCCCGGCCTGTCGGCCGAGGCCCGGCACCACCGCAAGATCCTCGGCGCGGCCCTGGAGGCGGTCGGCCTGGTCAACTATCCCACCGAGTGGTGGCACTGGTCCTACGGCGACCGCTACTGGGCCATGACCACCGGCGCCCCCTGCGCCGTCTACGGCCCGACCTCCACCTGACCACGGCCACTCGCCCGTCCGGCCGCGATCCGCCCCGCCGTCGATGAACCGCTCTCGCAGCTCATCACGGACGAACGCCGGATCCTCGATCTCATCGCGGCGGGGTTGTCCAACCGCCGGATCGCCGAGCGCCTGGCCCTGTCACCGAAGACCGTCCGCGACGACGTGTCCGATGTCTTCGCCAGGCTCCAGGTCGCCGACCGCGCCCACGCCGTCATCCACGCCCGCGAAGCGGGCCTCGACCGCCGGGTCGGGGCGTCCGGCGTCGACGGGAGCGGCGTCAGGGACGGACCGCGCCGAGGAGCCGGCCCCACCAGTAGTCGTCGAGGTCGACCACTTTGATGATGTCGCCGGTCCGCGGGGCGTGCACCATCTTGCCGTTGCCCGCGTACATGCCCATGTGGCCCAGCCCCTTGCTGAAAAGCAGGTCACCGGGCTGCAACCGGTTCAGATCCAGGGGTACCCGTCTGTTGGCCCCCCAGCTCCACTGCTCCCAGGTGGTGCGGGGGATGCTGACCCCGGCGTTGCGCCAGGCGGTTTGCGTCAGGCCTGAACAGTCATACGATCCCGGCCCCTCCCCGCCCCACTGGTACGGCTTGCCGATCTGCGCGTAGGCGAACTGCAGAGCGGTCCTCGCGTTGCCGGAGGCCGAGCCGGTGTAGGTGATGCCGGCACTGTTGGGGTCGCCGACCCGGAAGGCGCCGAGCCTGCGCAGCAGCTTCGTCTGCTCGGCGATCAGGCGCTTGGTCCTGGTCCTTTCCGCGGCCAGCGTGTCTCGCGCCTTGTCCGCTTCGGTCAGCGCGTCCTTGGCCTTGCCGTGCTGCACTCTGAGGGTTCGGGTGGCGGTGTCGAACGTACGCAGCGACTCCGCGTGCCCGGCCGATATCTGGTCGACCGCGGCCATGCCGCTCAGCAGCGAGCGTGGGTCGTCGCTGGAGATGAGCCCCGCCCCGCCGCTCAGCCCGCCGGTCTGGTAGGTGCTGACGGCCAGCGTGACGAGGTTGCGGCGCAGGGCGTCGACTGATTCGCGCTGCTGACCGTAGGCCTTGTTCAGCTTGTCGTAGTGCTTCTTGGCCTTCTTCCAGCGCTCGTTGGCCAGGTTGTAGCGGTCGACGATCTTGCCGGCCTGGTCATTGAGCTTCGCGAGTTTCGCCCTGGCCTGGGAGAGGCTGGGCTGTGGCTCGGCGACCGCTCCGTCGAGAGGTGACAGCAGGACGGCGATCACGACTCCCGCCGCCACAGGTATCCGTCTGACTCGCACCGGCATGCCTGCAACGGCCACTGTGTGATGCCTTTCCTTGTCCCGATGTCGGGCGAAATGCTACAGAAGCAGCACAGGCTATTCACCCTTTACTCCGTATTTCCGCATCGGTGCGAGACGATCATGCTTGGCGTCCGGGCGGGGCTGTGGATCCGCCCGCGATGCGCCCTGTCGCATGTTCACTGCTCAACACGGATTTCCGAAGCTTGTTCGGAGGCCTTACCGGCTGCCGACCCGCCTGAGGGTGAGAGGTCGTTGGTCGAACGGAATGACTATCGGCCGTAGTAGAAGGCACTCTATGTCGTGCCGGGCAGCCGAGTGTGTGCGGTCGGTGCGTTGGGGGATAAACCGGCCTCGGCGGTGTCTCATCAGCCTGTGTCGGCTCGGCCGGGTGTCAGGACGGCGGCCACGAGGGCCGCGGCGACCGCGGTGACCGCGGCGAGGATATAGCCGCTGGTGAACCCCGAAAGCGTGTCCCCGATCAGGCTGGCCGCTGCGACGCTGGAGATGGCGGCGGCTCCGATGGAGGCGCCGAACTCGTGGAATGTGCTGACGATGCCGGAGGCGATGCCGGATTCGTGCGGGGCCACCTGGCCCAGAGCGGTCGCTGACGCGACGACGAAGAGTGCGCCGGCCCCGGCGGCTGCGAGCGCCGTGCCCGCCACCACGGTCGCGGTGTGCATCGACAGGGCGGGCACGGTCATGCCGATCGCGGCGATGAGCAGCCCGGTCACGGCGAGCCGGCGCGCTCCCGCCCTGGCGATGGCCCGGCCGGTGAGGTTGGCGCCGAGCATCGTCGCCACCGCGACCGGGAGGAAGAGCAGACCGGTCTGCAGAGCGCCGAAGCCCTGCGCGTGCTGGAAGTAGAAGGTGCCGAGGAAGAACACCGCGATCATCAGCGCCGTTGCCATCATGATGAGGAACGTGCCGGTGGCCACCGGGCGCCGGGCCAGCAGCGTGAGATTCATCAGGGGTGACCTGGCGGTCTTCTGCCTGGCCACGAACATCAGGTAGCCCATCACGGCCGCCGGCAGGAGCCACCCGGTCGTGGCGGTGAGCCACCCGTGGTCTCCGGCGCGGGTGATCGCATAGATCAAGGCGCCGGACGAGGCGGTGACCAGCAGTGCACCGGGCACATCTAGCCGGGGCCGAGGCGCGGCCACGGCCTGGTGCGGCAGCATCCGGGCAAGAGCGGTGAGGATCAACAGCCCGATGGGCACGTTGACGTAGAAGACCCATGGCCAGCCCGGGCCGGCGGTGAGCAGCCCTCCCAGCAGCACGCCGAGGGCCGCGCCCCCACCGCCGAGCGCGGACCAGACACCGAGCGCCTTGTTCCGCTCGTCACCGTCGAACAGGGTCACCACCAGCGACAGGGCCGACGGGGACAGCAGCGCCGCGCCGAGTCCCTGCGCGATGCGGCCGCCCAGCAGCATGCCGGCGGAGTCGGCGAACCCGGTCACCAATGACGCCGCCGTGAAGATCAGCAGGCCGGCGAGTACCACTCGCCTGGCCCCGATCAGGTCGGCGAGTCGTCCGCCCAGCAGCATCAGGCCGCCGAACGTCAACGTGTACGCGCTGACCGTCCACGTCAGCGCCTCGCGACTCAGGCCCAGGTCGGTCTCGATGTGGGGGAGCGCGATGGCCACGACGGTGACGTCGAGGATCAACATCAGCTGGGCCACACCGAGGAAGGCCAGGATGCGCCATCGCGACGGATGGGCCGGCCTGTCCTGTGGAGATGGTTCGTGGATCTCATGCTGCGTCATCGAGGGCCTCCGGCTAACTCGTATGCCAATGTACGACTTCGAGCCGTGAGAGTAACACGTATATCTCCGTACGAGTTAGAGTGGTGGCATGCCTACCGTCTCTGCCGGTCCGCGCCGGCGCGCGGACGCCGAACGCAGCATCGCCCGCATCGTCTCCGCAGCACGCAAGAGCCTGAGCAGCGATCCGGACGCGAGCGTCGACGACATCGCCAAGGCCGCGGGAGTGGGCCGGATGACGCTGTACGGCCACTTCCGCACCCGGGCGGAACTCGTCGAGGCCGCCCTGGTCGACGCCCTGCGCGCCGGTGAGGAGGCGTTGTCGTCCATCGATCTCACCGGGGACGCACGAGAGGCCCTGGACCGATTGCTCGGCTCCAGCTGGTCCCTGGTGGCCGAGTCCATGGCGTTGCTGACCGCCGCTCAGAAAGCTCTTCCCGCCGGGCGCGTTCGTGAGTTACACGCCGCCCCCGCGCAGCGTGTCGAAGAACTCATTCGCCGTGGCCAGGACGACGGCGTGTTCCGCATCGACCTACCGATCTCCTGGCTGGTCAATGTCCTGCACTACATCCTGAAAGGCGCCGCGGAGGAGAGTCGCACCGGGAGCCTGGAGAGGGGGGATGCCGCCCGCCTCGTCATAGCGACGGCGCAGTCGATCCTGGTCGCCTCCCCACCGGACTTTCACACATCACCGAGGTAGCGCCATCGCGTAGACCCCGCTCTCACCCAGATGTCCTGTCGTTGCCATGTCCTTCGCCTCGCGACGTACCACCCGGCCGTTCCTCGCCGCGGCGGGATCCGCGGGACCAGTACCTAGGGTGTGGGGGTCCGCCAGCGCAGTGGGCCGTCGGGAGTGGTGCCGATCAGGCGGCCGGCGTGGGCGGTGAGGGTGGTGCTCCCGGCGGCGGAACACAGGTCGGCCCACTCGCCGGGTCCCGGCAGTGGCAGCCGGGTGCGGACGCGATCGGCGCTGTCGACGGCGTAGAGGCGGCCGTTCATGGCGGTCATGGCCACCGCGCCCGTCGGCCCGCCCGCGAGTCCGCCCGTGCTCTCGTCGGCCGGGATCCACTCCGCGGTGTCCGGAGGCAGGTACCAAAGCCCGCCGGCGGCGGTGACGGCCCACAGGTCGCCGTCCACCAGGGCCAGCCCCACCCCGCCCGGCGGGGCGTCGCCGAGCGTGACCCAGGGGGCCCGCGTGCCCGGGTCGCGGTAGACGAGACGGCCGTCGCCGGTCAGCCCGTACAGGCCGACGGGCCTGGTGCCGGACGCCTCGCGCGGGGTGGCCATGGCCACGACGCCGCCGCCCGAGTCGATGCGGCGCCAGCGCAGGTTCTGGCCGCAGACGTCCCTGCGGTACAGCGCGTCGTCGGTGCCCACCCCGTACAGCCGCGAGTCGCACGCGGTCAGCGCGCGGATCGAGCTGCCGGGGCCGATCACCTCCCAGCCGGAGACGCGGCGGGAGAGCCGGTCGAGCACGTTGCGGGTGATCCGCTCCACCGCCGGGTCGTGCAAGGTGTTTCCCCAGTTCACGGTGGAGGCGGTGAACACGGTCCCGGCGCCGAGGCCGAAGACGCCCATGGTGGCCATGCCGCCCTGACCGTACCGGTGCCAGTGCCGCAGGTCGGCGGTGGCCAGGATGACGAAGGACGGCGGGGTGCCGTCGCGCCCGGTGGCCACCGGCACGCCGTCCACCTCGGTGAAGTCGCAGGCATCGGTCTCGTAGCCGATGGCGCCCCTGCCGAACGTGTCGCCCTCGCCCAGCTTGGTGCCCTCGAACACCCAGTGTTCGGGGAAGCGGACCGTGTAGGACTCCTCGTGCATGAGCCGCATGTACGGACCCCAGGTCCCCGCGCCGTGCCGGAAGCTGACCCCGGTCAGGCTGTTCTCCGGACGGTTCACCGGCGCGCTGGACCACTCGACGGTGGTGAGGGCGGGATTCACCGTGGCCATCGGATCGGCGACCGCGTCGCGGTAGCAGACCATGGTGCGCCCGTCGTCCTCCAGCCGGAACTGCCACCAGCAGGTGTTGCCGGAGAAGACGGCCAGGTTTCCACCCCGGCCGACGAACTCCTCGACGCTGTCGCGCATCCCCGCCGACCAGTACTCGTCGTGCCCGCTGACCATCAGCAGCCGGTAGCCGGCCAGCAGTTCGCGCCCGGAGTGCAGGTCCAGGGCGGAGCAGTAGTCGACGTCGTATCCGGCGGGACCCAGCCAGCGGATCATGCCCTCCTCCCAGCGCTCGGGCGGCGGCCCGCCGCCCGGCCGGTCGAAGGAGACGCGCGAGGCCCGGGTGGCCTGCTCGGTCCAGTAGATGGACTCGCCGGGGATGCCCGCCCGGTTGTACGCCTGCCAGGTCGGGAACGGGATCGACAGCAGGATCGGCGAGTCGGCCCTGGCGGCCCGTACGACGAAGTAGACCTCGCAGACCCCCTCGTCGGCGGTGAAGATCGCGCGGTAGAGCGAGCTGGGCCAGCCGGCGGAGACGTCGAGCGTCCAGGACGGGCCGGTGAACTCCCCTTCGAGCACCGCCAGGTCCGTGGCCACGTCCTCGATCAGCACCGAGCCGCGCAGCGGGGCCCGGGAGGCGCGGGCGAGGTGGAAGCGGAGTGAGCCGCCCTGGACGCAGGACGTCGACTCGGCGTAGGCGTGGACCGTCATCGGGCTCCGGTTCCGGGCAGGAGGCCGGGCGGTGGGCGCCGGCCGGGGTGGGCGTGGACCGTCATCGGGCATCTCCGGCGGGGAGCACCCGGGTTCTGGTCCGAGGGAGGAAGTGGCGGAGGAGTCAACCGACGGGCTCCAGCACCTCGCGGAACGCGGCCTCGACCAGCAGGGACTCCAGATCGAGGAGATAGCGTTCCATCGCGGGGCGGGACAGGTGGCGGGTGTCGGCGGTGAGCGAGACGCCCAGCCCGCCGGGCTCGCCGGTCACGTGCAGGCAGAACCGGCAGTTGAGCCTCTCCTGGCTGAGCGGCCAGGAGAGGGTCGTCTCCGCCAGCGCGTCCCGCACGGTCCGCTCGTCGGGGGAGGCGTCCACCTGGTCGGCGAAGCGCATGTCGTTGAAACAGCAGTACGGGTGGATCGGCGTGCCCCGCTCCCGGCTGATCCGCGCGGTGATCCCGTCCCGCTCGGCGGGGTCGTGGTAGGCGGATCGGTAGGCGCGCAGCGCGGCGGGCTTGGCCGCGCGCAGCAGTTCGGTGAAGTCGCCCCGGCGCAGGTCCAGCACGAACAGGCCCTCCTGAGAGAGCGTGGTGACGGCGCCGGCCGTGTCGCCGCGGAAGCGGTTGCCCACGATCGGCAGCATCGCGCACACGTCGTGGCCGTTCACCTGCCCGGCCAGTACCGACGCGGCGGTCAGCAGGACCGTCGAGGTGCTCGTGCCGCGCACGGCGGCGATCCGCCGCACCGCCAGGTCCATCGCCCGCGAGACGAGTCGCGCCCGCCAGATCGGCGGATCCGCGGGTACGTTCTCGCGCCGGTCGAACATGGTCGGCGGAATGCGCCGGTACTCGCTCTCCCAGTGTTCGGCGGCGATCCTCGCGACCTTCAGACCCCGCTCGGAGCCCTGCCAGCGGGCCAGATCCAGCGGTGAGGGCGGGGGCGGGCCCGGCAGGGAGCCGCGCAGCAGGAGCAGCCGCAGGTCCGTGACCGCCACCTCGGCCCCGAGGCCGTCGGCGGCCAGATGGCAGAAGACGAGCACGATGTGGGTGACCTCGCCGCGCTCGACGACGAGCCCGATCCGCAGCGGCCACTCGTTCCCGTAGTCGAAGGCGGTCTGTGCCAGCGTGTCCCGCAGCCGCTCGGGGTCGCCCTCGGAGACGGTGACCGGGACGGCCCCGGTGGTCTCCAGCACCTGCCACGGCTCCGTGCCGCCGCCTCCGTACCCGTGAGCCTTCGCGGGGTCCTGAAGGTACGGTCGCGCGGTTCCGTACGGGGGCTCGCCCAGCCTGGTGCGCAGCGACTCGTGCCGTTCCACCAGCGCGCGCAGCACCTCGGCGGCCCGCGCCACGGTGAGCGGTCTGGCCCGCCGGGGCACGGCGAGCACCCGGCCGAAGTTGAAGTAGTGGTCGTCCGGCGCCGTCCTTTGGATCGTGTCCCAGATGGCGCGCTGCCCCCAGGTCAGCGGTGCCGTCCCCGATCGGTTCCCCGAGAACCGGATGTCCATGTGCTCCCCCTGTTGTAGGAGTCGGAGGTCAGGAGCGCGAGCGCCGTGCCTCGTCGATGTGGCGCTCCAGCGCGTCCAGGTCGTCCAGCAGGTCGAGCCCGTCGCCCGACAGGTCGATCTCCACCCCGAACTCGGTCTCCACCGCGTCGATCAGCCGCATCTGCGCCAGGGAGGTGACCCCCAGCGCGGACAGCGGGACCGTGGCGGTCAACGCCTCCCCGGCCGTGACCGCGCCGTCGGAGGCCGAGGCCACCATCGCCGCCAGCCGTTCCCTGACCATGACGATCTCCTCTCGTACGCTCCCCGGCACCACTCGGTCGGACATCTTCAGGACCTCCTCGCGCTGAGCGGGCGCAGGTCGGTCCAGACGCGGTCGATGTGGGCGAGACAGTCCTCCCTGGTACCGCGGGCGCCCTCGTGCCGCCAGCCGTCCGGCAGGTCCCGGCCGTCCGGCCAGATCGAGTACTGCTCCTCGTGGTTGACCACGACGTGGTAGTCCAACTCAGCTCCCGGTCTCCATGAGGCGCGCGGCCTCCTCGTCGGACAGTTCGGCCAGTTCGGCGACGAGCAGTTCCTCCACCGCCGCCGCGAGGTCGGCCACGGTGCTCCGCGCGAACAGGGTGCGGATCGGCACGTCCACCTCGATGGCGGCGCGGAGCCTGGCGACGGCGCGGGTGGCCAGCAGCGAGTGGCCGCCCAGCGCGAAGAAGTCGTCGAAGGCACCGACCTCCTCGATCCCCAGCACCTCGCCGAAGATCTCGGCCACCAGCTCCTCGGCGTCGCCACGCGGGGCGGTTCTCGTCCGGGGGCCGGCCTCGGGCGCGGGCAGCGCGGCCCGGTCGAGCTTGCCGTTCCCGGTCAGCGGCAGGGTCGTGAGGTTCACCCAGAGCGTGGGGACCATGTGGGCGGGCAGCGCCCCGGCCAGGTATCCGGCCAGTTCCTCGCCGGTGGCCGTGCCGACGACGTAGCCGACCAGGGTCTCCCGGCGCACCGCCACCGCGGCCTGGCCGACACCGGGGTGGGTCAGCAGCCATGCCTCGATCTCGCCGGGCTCGATCCGGAAGCCGCGGACCTTGACCTGGTCGTCGAGGCGGCCGAGGAACTCCAGCCGCCCGTCGGACCGCCAGCGCGCCAGGTCGCCGGTCCGGTAGATCCGTTCTCCACGCAGGACGGGGAAGCGCTCGGCGGTGAGGCCCGGCCTGGCGAGGTAGCCGGTGGCCACCCCGGCCCCGCCGACGCAGAGCTCGCCGGGGGCTCCCGGCGGGACCTCCCGGCCGGTGCCGTCCAGCAGCAGGACCGAGGTGTCGGCGATCGGGACGCCGATGGGCGGCCGTCCCGGGGAGCCGTCCAGCTCGGCGGCGGTGGCGATGATCGTCGCCTCGGTCGGGCCGTAGGTGTTGACCAGCCGCACCCGGTCGCCGAAACGCTCGCGCCAGCGGGTCACGGCCGCCTCGTGCACCTGCTCGCCGCCGAGGATCACCAGACGCAGGGTCGGCGGCCAGGGGATCTCGTCGATGTCGTCGACCAGCGCGTGCCAGTAGGCCGTGGGCAGGTCGAGCACGGTGACCTGGTCGAGGTGGTCGGGCAGGGTGACGCCGCCCTCGGGCAGCAGCTCCAGCCGGGCCCCGGCGGCCAGTGCCGGGTAGATCTCCTCGGCGTGGGTGTCGAAGCTCAGCGAGGCGAACTGGACCATCCGGTCGCCCGGACCCAGCCCGTACGCCTCGCGCATCCACGCGACGCGGGCGGCCAGGTTGCGGTGCGAGACCACGACGCCCTTCGGTGTTCCGGTGGACCCGGAGGTGTAGATCACGTAGGCGGCCCCGCCGTCCGGCGCCGCCGGATCGGCGATCCGGCCGGTCTCCGGAGCGGCAGGCCGGTCGTCCACGTGGACGGCCGGGGTGGTGGAGGGCAGCCGGTCGCGCAGGGCCGCCGAGGTGAGGACGAGGCGGGTGGCGCTGTCGTCCAGCATGAAGGCGAGCCGCTCGGCGGGGTGGTCCGGGTCGAGCGGCAGATAGGCCGCCCCCGCCCGCCAGACCGCGAGCAGGGCCGCGACGGCGTCGGGCGACCTGTCCAGGCAGACGCCGACCACATCGCCCCCGGCGACGCCGTGCCCCCGCAGCAGCGCGGCCAGCTCGTCGGCACGGGCGTCCAGCCCGGCGTAGTCGAGCGTGGCGTCCCCGCATCCGATCGCGACCGCGCCCGGCGTGTCGCGTACGGTCGCCGCGAACAGGTCGGGCACCAGGGCGGCGGTGGGCCGTACCGGGCCACGGGAGAGGCGCAGGAGCAGGGCGTCGTCGTCCCCGGTGCGCAGCGGCAGCTCCGAGACGCGGTCGCCGGACGCGCCGGGCAGCGCGGTGAGCAGCAGGCGGAACCGCGCGGCCATGGCCTCGACCGTGGCCCGGTCGAAGAGCTCGGCGTCGTAGGCGAAGCTGAGCATGAGCTCGTGCTCGTCCTGCCACGCCTCCAGCATCAGCTCCAGCTTGGCCTGCCGCATGCCGTGCTCGAACGCCGTGGCGGTCAGCCCGGCGAAGGCGTCTCGGGCCTGCCCGGAGTCCTGCGTGTGCAGGATGAGCATGGTCTGGAACAGCGGCGTGCGGGTGAGGTCGCGCTCGACCCCCAGGGCCCGCACCAGCTCCTCGAACGGCACGCCGCGGTGGGAGAAGGCGTCCAGGACACCGGTCCTGGTCTCGCGGAGCAGGTCCGAGAAGGTGGGGTCGGCCGACAGGTCGCCGCGCATGACCAGGATGTCGCTGAGATAGCCGACGACCGGTTCGAGCTCGACCCGGTCCCGGCCGGCGGTGGCCGTACCGACGAGGATGTCGCTCCGGCCGCTGTGCCGGGACAGGAGAACCTGGTAGGCGGCGAGCAGGACCATGAACATGGTGGCGCCGTGCTCCCTGCCCAGCCGGGCCAGGGCGGCGGCCTCGGTCTCCGTCAGCCGGACGGTGGCCACCTCGCCGCGCCTGGCGGCCCCGGCGGTGCGCGGCCGGTCGACCGGCAGGTCCAGCGGGGTGGGGCCGGCGAGCCTGTCCCGCCAGTAGCCGAGCAGGCCGCCGAGGTCGCGTTCACGCTGCCAGCGGGCGACGTCGCCGAACTGGAGTGGGACCGGGGGCAGGGCGGTGTCGCCGGAGTACAGGCGTGACACCTCGTCGAAGACGAGGTTGAGCGACCAGCCGTCGCCGAGGATGTGGTGGAGCACGACGCACAGGACGTGGTCGTCCTCGGCGATCCGGATCAGCGCGACGCGCAGGGGCGGTTCGGCACCCAGCTCGAAGGGCGCGTTGGTCAGAGCCGAGACCAGCTCCAGTGCCTCGGCCTCGGCTGTGGCGCTCATCTCGTCGACGGCCACGGGACCCGGTGGATCGATGACCACGACCGGCGCGCCGTCCACCTCGGGGAAGCGGGTGCGCAGGCTCTCGTGGCGGGCGGCCGTGCCCGCCAGGGCGCGGGCCAGGGCGTCCCGGTCCAGTGGCCCGCGCAGCCGCCTGACCAGGCACATGTTGTACGACGCGTCGTCTCGGTCGAGCCGGTTGAGGAACCAGAGCCGTTCCTGGCCGAAGGAGAGCGGCGGGGCGGTTCCCTCGGGCCTCGGGCGCGGCCCGTCGCTCTCGCGGGCCGGGACGCCGAAGCCGGACCCCGCCCCCGCGATCGGGACGCCGGGGTCGGGCAGCAGTTCCGCCAGCCCGGCGACCGTCGGCCGGGTGAACACCTCGCGGACGGGAACCTCCGTTCCGGACAGCGCCGCCAGCCGTGAGGTGACCATGGTGGCCAGCAGCGAGTGCCCGCCCAGGGTGAAGAAGTCGTCGTGCGCCCCGACCTCCGCCGTCCCGAGCACCTCGGCGAAAACCCGGGCGACCATCCGCTCGGCGGGGGTGCGGGGGGCGGTCGCGTCCCGCGCGGGCGTCCCGCCCACCTCGGGAAGCGCGTTGCGGTCGACCTTCCCGTTGGGGGTCAGCGGCAACGCCGCCACCTCGACGAACACGCTGGGCACCATGTAGCCGGGCAGCTCGCGCGCGGCGTGCTCCCCGAGACCGTCGAGCGCGCCGCGGCCGTCCGGTCCTGGCCGCGCGGGCGGTGGCGCGGCGGGTACCGCGAAGGCCACCAGCCGGTCCCCGCGCACCGCGACGACCGCCTGCCGCACGCCGGGGTGGGTGTCGAGCACCGCCTCGATCTCGCCGAGCTCGATGCGGTGCCCCCGTAGCTTGACCTGGTTGTCGGTACGGCCGAGGAACTCCAGGGTGCCGTCGTTGCGGAGGCGGACGCGATCTCCCGTCCGGTAGTGCCGCGAGCCGCCGGGGCCGGGGACGAAGCGCTCCGCGGTCAGGGCCGGGCGGCCCAGATAGCCGGTGGCCACCCCCGCGCCGCCGATGAGCAGCTCTCCGGCCACCCCGATCGGGCACGGTCCGCCGGCGGGGTCGGTGACGTGGACGACGGTGTTGGCGATCGGGCGGCCGATGACGATCTCGCCGGGATTCTCCGGGACGTCCCAGGCCGTGGACCAGATGGTGGTCTCGGTCGGGCCGTAGACGTTGACGAGCCGGTCGAGGTGCGGGCGGAGCTCGCGGGCGAGCCGGGGCGCGAGCGGCTCACCGCCGGTCAGGCCCACCACGCGCGGCAGGTCCCCGGTGAGCAGGACCCGCCAGCCCGAGGGGGTGGCCTGTACGTGGGTCACGCCCTCGGCCCTGATCAGGCGCGCGAGCCGCGCGCCGTCCCGGGCCGTCTCCGCGTCGGCGACGACCACCCGGCCACCGGTCACCAGCGGCAGGTAGAGCTCCAGGGCGGAGATGTCGAACGACAGCGAGGTCAGCGCCAGCCACACGTCCCGGGGGGCGGAGCGCAGCAGCGCGCGCATCGCCAGCAGGAAGTTGGTCAGCGCCCGGTGGGGCACCACCACCCCCTTCGGCCGCCCGGTGGACCCGGAGGTGTAGAGCACGTACGCGGTGTCGCCGGGGCGTGGCCGCGTGGTCACGGCGGGGGCCGCGGTCGCCGGGGGAAGGTCGTCGAGGCCGGTCAGGACCAGCGCCGCCGCGGAGTCCTCGATCACGTACGCGACGCGGGCCTCGGGGTAGTCGGGGTCGACGGGAAGGTAGGCCGCGCCGCTCATCGCCACGCCCAGCAGGGCGACGAGCATGTCGGCGCCGCGTTCCATCCGGACCGCGACCAGTGAGCCGCGCCCGATCCCCGCCGCGCCCAGCCGCCCGGCGAGCTCCGCCGCCCGCCCGGCCAGTTCCGCGTACGTGAGTTCCGCAGCTCCGGACCCGCCCGCCGGCGCGGTGCCGGCGGGCGCGGCCCGTACCGCGATCGCGCCCGGGGTCGCCGCGGCCTGTTCGAGCAGCAGGTCGACCAGCGTGATCTCGGGCAGTTCGGTCCCGGTGTCGTTCCACTCCTCCAGCAGGGCGAGCTCGGCGTCCGGCAGCATCCGCAGTGAGCTCACCGGCGAGCCGGGGTCGGCCACCACGGCCGCGAGCAGTTCCTGGAAACGGGCGACCAGCCGTTCCACGCTCTCGCGGTCGAACAGCTCGGTGCTGTAGATGACGGTGCCGTACAGGTGGCCGTCGTCGCCGGGGGAGAGGTCCATGGACAGGTCGAGCCGGGCACGGGACCAGCCGTTGGGGAAGGGCGTGGCGTCGAGGCCGGGCAGGGGCTCGGCCCACTCGCCGTGGGTGTGGAAGGCGAACATGGTCTGGAACAGCGGCGTGCGGCTGAGATCACGTTCCATGTCGAGGTCCGCCACCAGGCGCTCGAAGGGGACCTCCTGCCGCGAGAGCCCGTCCAGCACCATCCTGCGGGTGCGCCTGAGCAGGTCGTCGAAGGTGGGGTCGCCGGACAGGTCGCAGCGGAGGGCCAGCGTGGTCGAGAGGAAACCGATCATGGTCTCCAGCTCGGTGCTGCCGCGACCGGCCGAGGGGGTGCCCACGCAGAAGTCGTGCTGGCCGGTGTGCCGGTGGAGCAGGACCTGGTAGGCCGCCAGCAGCACCATGAACGGCGTGCATCGGGCACGCCGGGCGAGGGCGCCGATCGAGGCGGCCATGTCGGCCTCGATCCGGAAGTCGACCTCGGCGCCCTCGCCGGTCCACAGGGCGGGGCGCGGCCGATCGGTCGGGAGCTCCAGGGCGGGCACCCCGGCGAGCCGCTCGGTCCACCAGCGGAGCTCGGAGTCCGCGGGGCGCAGGTCGCGCGCGTACTCGCCGTACTGCAGGGGAAGCTCGGGCAGCGCCGCGCCGCCCCGGCTGCCGTAGTGGACGGCGACCTCGGAGCGGAGCACGTTCAGCGACCAGCCGTCGCCGTTGATGTGGTGCAGGACGACGCAGAGCACGTGCTCCTCGGGGCCGAGTTCGATCAGCGAGACCCGGAACGGCGGCGCGGCGGCCAGGTCGAAGGCCGTGTTGGTGACCGCGGAGACCAGGGCGGCGGCCTCCCTCGCGTCCCGGGCCGCCAGCCGCTCGACCGGTACCGGCGAGGGTGGGTCGACGATCGCCAGGGGCTTCCCGTCCACCTCGCGGAACCTGGTCCGCAGGCTCTCGTGCCGGGTGGCCGCGGCGGTGAACGCGGCCTCCAGGGCGGTCCTGTCAAGGCGACCTTTCAACCTGTAAACATAGGATGTGTTGTAGGTCGGGTCGCCCGGGTCGAGCCGGTGCAGAAACCAGAGCCGCTGCTGGCCGGGTGACAGGGGGTACTCCGTCGCCGGCCGGCCGGTTGGAACGGTCTCTGGTTGGAACACGCAGGGCTCCTTTTTCGGCCGCGGGTCCGGTAACTCGCGCAATCGCGCTGGAAATTGGTACGCAAAAGGCCCACTCCGTGCATATTTGCCCAGTTGGGCGGGCCTCGGGAAAGGTCACTTTCTGGAAAGAAACCTTTCAGTTAGTTCTGGGTGGTCAGTGTTACACCTTCACTCCGAGGGCGCAAGGCCCACTCTCGCGAGGGTTTTGTCCTCCCGGCGAACCTCCGCCAAAGGTCTTGCAAGGCTGTGGCGATCATGTAAGACTGGCGCTCGATTTTGAATAGTAAAGATTCTTTCCTGTAGTGGTCTCAATGGCCACATGCCTTGATCGCATATACATCCGATCTTTAGTGGGAGGTTCACCCGGTGAACCTGACCGTCCCCCAACTGCTCGGAGACCGGGCACTCGCCGACCCCGACGGGGTCGCGCTGATCGTGCACGGCTCGGCCCGGCTCACCTACCAGCAGTGGCACGAGCGGTCCCTCGCGCTCGCGAACGGCCTGCTCGCGCGCGGTGTCACCTCGGGTGACCGGGTGGGCCTGGTGTTCGGAGCCGCCGACTGGACGGACTACGCCGTGGCGTTCTGCGGGGTTCTGGCGGCCGGGGCGGTGGCTGTACCGCTCTCCGACCGCCTCGCCCCCGATGACCTGCGTCTCATGCTGGCCAACTGCCGTGCGACCGGGATCGTCCACGCGGCCGGCCTCACCGCCGACCTCGCCGTGCCCGAGGTCGGCTGGAGCGCGACCGTCGACCGCCTGAGCGCCGAAACGTCCTATGAGAAGGCCGACCTCGCGGCGCCGGAGCCGGGAGATCTCGCCCAGATCCTCTACACCTCCGGCACCACGGGCCGCCCCAAGGGAGTCTCGGCCACCCATGCCAACCTGACCTATGGCTGCGGTTCCAGACGCCGCCCGTTCGCGCACTCCCGGCATCTCGTCCACGCCTTCCCGATCGGCACCAACGCCGGGCAGACGATGCTGATCAACGCGCTCGACGCCCGGCCGGCCGTCGTGACGCTGCCGCGCTTCACCCCCGGCCGCTTCGCGTCGCTGATCGAGTCCTACCGGGCGGGGACGGTCTTCCTGGTCCCCGCGATGGCCATCGAGCTGATCAACGCGGGAGTGGCCGAGCGGCACGACCTGTCCAGCGTGCTGCTGCTCGGCTCGGCCGCCGCGCCGCTGCCCTCGGCCGTCGCCCAGGCGCTGACCACGGCCTTCCCCAGCGCGACGATCGCCAACTACTACACCTCGACCGAGGCGGCCCCGGCTCAGACGATCATGATGTTCGACCCGGAGCGGCCGGGAAGCGTCGGCCGCGCCATCGCCGGGGGACGGGTCAGGATCGCCACCGCGACGGGCGAGCCGCTGGCGCGGGGGGAGACCGGAGAGGTCTGGATGCGATCCCCCGCGGTACCGCGCGCCTACTACGGCGACCCCGGCAGCGAGACCTTCCGCGACGGCTGGGTGCGGATGGGCGACCTCGGCTACCTCGACGCCGACGGTTACCTCTACCTCGTCGACCGGGAGAGCGACGTGGTGAAGTCCGGGGCCTTCAAGGTCTCCACGATCCACGTCGAGGAGGCCGTCCACCGGCACCCGGCGGTGATCGAGGCGGCCGCGTTCGGGGTTCCCCACCCGGTGCTCGGAAGCGTCGTCACCGTCGCCCTCGCCACCAGGGCGCCCCTCGCGCCGGAGGAACTGCGGATCTTCCTCAAGGGCCGGTTGGCCCCGCACGAGCTGCCCGCGCACATCGTCACCGTCGGCGCCCTGCCGCGCAACGACGGCGGCAAGGTCGACAAGAAGGCGCTGCGCCGGACGATGGGGGGCGTGTGATGTCCGGGTCCGAGGTCACGTTCACCCAGCAGGGGATGTGGGTGACCGAGCAGGCCGCGGGTGGTGGCACCGCCTACCACATGCCGTTGGTCGTTCACCTCCGCGGCGACCTGGACACCGGCGCGCTGCTGGCGGCCTGCGCCGCGGTGGTCGACCGGCACCCGGCGCTGGGCGGCGTGGTGGCGGAGGTGGGCGACGAACTGCGGCTCGTGCCCGGCGCCGAGGTCCCGGTACGCCGGGCGGCGGCCTTTCTCGCTGATCTCTCGGCCGACACCCCGGCGAAGGAGCCGACCGCCCCGGGCTCCCCGGACCACGGGCCGGGCGTACGGGAGGAGATCCTTCGCGCCTTCGACCTGGAGAAGGGCCCGCTGGCCCGCTTCACCCTGTTCGAGACCGGCCCCGGGCGGCACCTGCTGCTCTTCGTCGCCCATCACCTGATCTTCGACGGGCAGTCCAAGGACATCCTGGTGCGTGACCTGGCCGCCTTCTACAACGGCGAGCCGCCGCCCCCGCTGCCCGGAATCGACCACGGCAGGGCCGAGCGCGACCGGGTGGCCGCCGTGCTTCCCGCCGCGCGCGAGTTCTGGAAGCCCCGCTGGCGAGATCCGGGCGAGACCGTCGTGCTCGGCCGGGCGCTGAGGTCCCGGCGGGCGGGCGAGGGACGGGTGCTCCGGTTCACCCTCGACCCACAGGTCTCCTCGGTTCCCGGCCTGACCCGCTTCGAGGTGCTGCTGGCCGCGCTGCACACGCGGCTCCTCGGCTACGGCAACGCCTCGGTGACCACCGCCGTCGACCTGTCCACCCGGCCCGAACAGGCCACCGGCCACATCGGCCTGTTCGTCAACGAGCTCCCGGTCGCCTCCACCCCGTCTGGGCGGGAGACCTTCCGCGAGTTCGCCACCGCGCTCCGCGCCGAGCTGCGCGAGGTCTACCGGTTCCGCCAGGTGCCGCTCTCCCGGGCACTGCCCCGCATCCGGCCGCACGCCGCACTGGTGCCCGTCTCCGTCAGCTACCGCACCCGCCGCGCCGCCGACCCGGTCTTCACCGGCCTCGACGCGTCCGTGGAGTGGACGGTCTTCAACCACGGGGTACGCGGCGCGCTGCACCTGCAGTGCGTGGACGGCCCCGGCGGGCTGGAGATCAGCCTGCGCCACGACCCCGAGACGGTGCCCGACGCCGCCCGGGTGGCCGAGGACCTGCGTCTCCTGCTGGAACGCGCCACCGATGACCCCGACCTGCCACTGCACGAACTTCTGGAGAACGAATGGGTTCCGTCACCACGCTGACCGACCAGGTGCGCGAGATCTGGGAGGAGGTCCTGGGCATCTCGCCGATCGAGGACGACGACGACATCTTCGACCTGGGCGGTCATTCGCTGACCATCACCCAGATCATCGCCCGGATGCGCAAGCGCCTGGACATCGAGGTCTCCCTGGACGACTTCTTCGACAACCCGACGATCGCCGGGATCGCCGGGATCGCGAGCTCTCTCGGCGATGACTGAGACCCTCGACGGGCTCCGTCTCTCCCGCCTCGCCGACGAGGACCTGGAGCTCCTGCTGCTGGTCAGGCACTTCGAGCTCAAGCTCCTGGAGCTGTACGGCAGGGGCGAGCTCAACGGCACCACCCACACCTGCCTCGGCCAGGAGTACGTCCCGGTCGCCCTCCGCCCCCTGCTCGGCCCGGCCGACCACGTCTTCAGCAACCACCGGGGCCACGGCCACTACCTGGCCAGGTTCCGCGACCCGCACGGCCTGCTCGCCGAGATCATGGGCAGGCAGGGTGCGGTCTGCGGAGGCGTCGGCGGCAGCCAGCACATCCACCGCGACCGCTACCTGTCCACCGGGGTGCAGGGCGAGAGCATGCCGGTCGCCGCCGGTGTCGCGCTGCATCTCAAGCGCGCCGAGCCAGGGGCCCTGGCCTGCGTCCACATCGGCGACGGCACCTGGGGCGAGGGGGCGGTCTACGAGGCACTGAACCTCGCCGCGCTCTGGCGGCTCCCGCTGCTCGTCGTGGTGGAGAACAACGGCATCGCCCAGTCCACCCCGACCGCGTCGCAGATGGCGGGCACGGTGGCCGGTCGGGCGGCGGCCTTCGGCATCCCGCACCTGCTGGTCGTCTCCACGGACGTCAACGAGATCCGCCTCGCGCTGGAGGAGGAGGTGGCGCGGGTGCGCGAGGCGGGGCCGCTGGTGGTCGAGTTCGTCACCCACCGCCTCGGGCCGCACAGCAAGGGCGACGACGTGCGCCCGGCCGACGCGGTACGGGCCGCCAGGGACAACGACTGGTACGGCCGCTACGCCCACGACCATCCCGAGCAGTTCCACCGGATCGACGGCGCGGTCAGGGCCGAGGTCCAGGCCGTCGCCGACGAGGTCGCGGCGCGCCCGCTCTCCCGCTGGGAGGCACCGTGCGCGTAGCGGAGAACCTCAACGCGGCACTGCACGGGCTGCTGGACGACGACCCCACCGCCTACGTCCTCGGCGAGGACATCCTCGATCCGTACGGAGGCGCCTTCAAGGTCACCAAGGGCCTGTCCAGCCGCTTTCCCGGACGCGTGATCGGCACTCCGATCAGCGAGGGCGCGCTGACCGGCGTCGCGGCGGGTCTGGCGCTGACCGGCAACACGGCCGTGGCCGAGATCATGTTCGGCGACTTCGTGTCGCTCGCCTTCGACCAGCTCTGCAACTTCGCCGCCAAGTCGGTGTCGATGTACGGCGGGCGGCTGCCGCTGCGGATGGTGGTGCGCTGCCCGACCGGCGGCGGCCGGGGCTACGGCCCCACGCACAGCCAGAGCCTGCAGAAGCACTTCGTCGGCATGCCGGGGCTGTCGCTGTACGAGATGTCCCCCTTCCATGACAACCGCGCGGCGCTCGCGGCGATGCTGGAACGGGGCGAGCCGTGCGTGTTCTTCGAGGACAAGATCCTCTACACCCGGCCGATGGGCCGGGTGGACCCGCTGTTCCTCCTCCGCCGCGACGGAGACCTGGCCGTGGTGGACATCCGCGACTCCACAGAGCGCCCCGACTGCGTTGTCATCGCCCCCGGCGGGATGGCCCACCGGGTGCTGGCCGCGATGCGCTCCCTGCTGGTGGAACAGGAGATCTCCACCCGGCTGCTGGTGCCCTCCCGCCTCTATCCGCTGGACGCCGACGCGCTCCTGCCGCACCTCGCGGACGTCGTCGTGGTCGCGGAGGAGAGCACCGCCGGGGGCACCTGGGGCAGCGAGGTGGCCCACCTGCTGCACGCCCGCGTCTGGGAGCGCCTGCGCGGCCCCGTCCGCCTCGTCCACTCGCGGGCCGCCGTGATCCCCACCGCCGCGCACCTGGAGAACGAGGTCCTGGTCGGGGAGTCCACGATTCACCGTGCCGTACGGGAGGCCCTGCGTGGCTGACATCCGCGTCCCCAAGCTCAACAACAACGACACCGAGTACCTGATCGTCGAGTGGCTCGTCGAGGACGGCGGTCCCGTCGTCGCGGGGGAGGCGGTCGCCGTGCTGGAGACCTCCAAGGCCGCCGACGAACTGGAGGCGGGGGAGTCCGGCCACCTGCACCACGCCGCCGCCCTCAACACCTGGATCGCTCCCGGCGCGCTCCTCGCCCGCGTCACCGCCGAGGCCACCCCGCCGCCCGCCTTCCCCGTCCTGGAAAGTCCCGCCCCGGCTCCGTCCGGCTCTGCCCTTTCCGGCGCTGTTCTTTCCGGCCCCGAGCCGGTGGCAGGCGAGGGCATGGCGGGACGAGGGAACGCACCGGCTCTCCAGCCGGTCGTCACCGATCCCGCCCGCGCCGCCATGGAGGAGTTCGGGGTCTCCGACTCCGATGTCGCGGCCCTGGGCCTGGCCGTCATCCGCCGGGCCGACGTGGCGGCCCTGGTCGCCCGCCGTACCGGGGAGACGACCGCCACTGTGCGGGCCGACGCGCCGGAACCCGGCACGGATCCGGATAAAGCCGACGGACGACAGGCGGGCACCCACCGCCTGTCGCGGGTGCAGCGCGCCGTCGCGCGCGCCGTCACCGTCTCGCACGCCGCGATCCCCGCCGCGTACACGGTCGTGAGGTTCGAGGTGGGCCCGCTGCTGGCGCGGACCGGGGAGCTGAGCAGACAGGTCCGCAGGCCGGTCGGCCTGGCGGAGCTGTTCGTACAGGCCGTGGCGACGCTGCACCCCGCCTTTCCGCTCTTCTTCGCCTCGATCGACGGGGACGAGGCACGGCTGGCCGACGCCCCGCGCGTCGGCGTCACGTTCGACCTGGGCGAGGGCCTGTACGTGCCGGTCGTCCGCGACACCGGATCGCTCAGGGAGATCGCCGAGGCGCTCATGCGTTACCGGCTCGCCGCGGCCGAGGGAGACTTCCGCGAGAAGGACCTCACCGGCGCCAACATCGCCGTCACCCTGCACACCGACGCCGACGTCGTCCTCGCGATCCCGCTCATCTTCCCCGGCACCGTCTGCGCCCTCGCGATCACCTCGCCGCAGTCCGAGCCGGTACTCGCCGAGGACGGCACGGTGACCGTGCGAACCGTCGCCAACATCGGCCTCGCCTACGACCATCGACTGATCAACGGCCGGGACGCCGCGCTCTTCCTCGCGGCCCTCAGAACGGAGCTGCGGGCTTGAGCGAGACAACGCTGTCGGACGCGAAGAAGGCACTGCTCGCGAGAAGGCTTCGGAACCGGGGGGAGTCGCGGGCCGTCGTCGCCCGCGCTCAGGGAACCGTCCCGCCCCTGTCCCACGCGCAGGAGCGCCTGTGGTTCCTGGAGCAGTACCGCCCCGGCACCACCACCTACACGGTCCCCGTCGCGGTGCGCCTGCGCGGGGAGCTGGACGCCGATGCGCTACGCCGGGCGCTGGACGAGATCGTCGCGCGCCACGAGGCCCTGCGGATGCGGTTCCTCACCACCGAGGACGGCACCCCCGAGCTCGTCGTCGACGAGCCGGGACCCGCCGAGCTGCGCGTCACCGAGGCGGCCGACGTGGCCGCCGCGATCGAGCTGCTCGACGCCGATCTCGCCGTCCCGTTCGACCTGGAGCGCGGCCCGCTCTTCCGCACGGTGCTGGTCCGGGTGGCGCCCGACGACCACGTGCTCCTGCTCGCCGCCCACCACACGGTCATCGACGGCTGGTCAAGCGACCTGCTCATCCGCGAGCTGCTCGCCCTGCACGACGGCGAGACCCCGCCGCCCGCGCCGGTCGGCTACGGCGACTACGCGCTCTGGCAGCGGGGCCGGGACCACCGCCGCGAGCTCGATCACTGGCGCGACCGGCTCGCCGGGCTGCCCGCCCTCGAACTGCCCACCGACCGGCCGCGCCCCGCCGAGCAGCGTCACGAGGGAGCCGCGCTCGACGTCCGGGTGGACGCCGACCTCACCCGGCGGCTGTCCGAGCTGGGCGCAGCGTCCGGCGCCACGCCGTACATGACGTTGCTGGCAGCCTTCCAGGTGCTGCTGGCCCGCTACTCGGGGCAGGCGGACTTCGCCGTCGGCTCCCCGGTCGCCGGACGCGGGCTGCCCGAGCTGGACGGTGTCGTCGGCATGTTCGTCAACACCCTGGTCCTCCGCGCCGACCTGGCGGACGACCCGCCGTTCACCACCTTCCTGGCCCGTACCCGGGAGAGCGCGCTGGACGCCTTCGCGCACCAGGAGCTCCCGTTCGACCAGCTGGTCAGCGAGCTGAACGTGGTCCGCGACGTCAGCCGCTCGCCGCTCGCGCAGGTCACGTTCGCGCTGCAGAACTTCAAGGCGGGACAGGAGGACGGGCGCCTCTCCTACCTCACCCTCCCGGCCAGGACGACCCGGTTCGACCTCGGCCTCTACCTGTTCGAGAGCCCGGACGGGCTGGTCGGTCACCTCTCCTACAGCACCGCGCTGTTCGACCCCGAGACCATGGAGCTGCTGGCGGCGCGGTTCGAGACGCTACTGCGCTCGATCGTGGCGGATCCCGGTGCGCGGGTGGGCGAGCTCTCGCTGCTCGGCGATGACGAGCGGGACCGGGTCCTGGGCTTCGGGGCCGGACCCGCGCTCCGGCCGTCCGGCCATGACCTGCTCCACGACCTCCTCACCGCGCAGGCCGCGCTGACCCCCGGCGCGACGGCGGTGGTCCACGCCGGCTCGCCGGCCTCGGGCACGGCGTCTGTGACGTCCGGGGTTCGCGGCGGCTCGCTGACCTACGCCGAGTTCGACGAACGTTCCACTCGGATCGCCGCCCTGCTGAGGAACCGTCACGGCGTGGGGCCGGACAGCAGGGTCGGTGTCCTTCTCGAACAGTCCACGGACCTCGCGGCGGCGGTCATCGGCGTGCTGAAGGCCGGTGGCGCGTACCTGCCCCTCGACCCCAAGCAGCCTCGCGACCGCCTGGCGTACATGCTCGCCGACGCCGGGGTCGTCGCCGTCCTCACCACCTCCGACCTGTGCGACCTGGTCCCCGATCTCCCCGAGGCGCCGGTGATCCGCCTGGACTCCGAGGCGCTGGACGAGACCGGGTTCGAGCCTCCCGGGGTCTCACCGGACCACCTGGCGTACGTGATCTACACCTCGGGGACCACCGGGCGGCCGAAGGGCGTCGGGGTGCAGCACCGGCAGGTGCTCAACTACCTCACCGGGGTCAGGGAGCGCTTCGAGGTCGAGCCCGCCTCGGTGCACACGCTGCTGCAGTCGCTCTCGTTCGACTTCGGGGTGACGATCCTCTATCTGTCGATCATGACCGGCGGTGAGCTGCACCTGGCCGACCCGCAGGCCCCGGCCGAGGAGCTCGCCGGGCAGCTGAGCCGCACCGACTACCTGAAGATGACCCCCTCCCACCTCGCCTCGCTGCTCGCCGCGGTGGACGACCCCGCCGAGCTGCTCCCGCGCAGGCTCCTCATCCTCGGTGGTGAGGCCTCCGGGTGGAGCTGGGCCCGCGAGCTGGCCGCGCACACCACGGTGGTCAACCACTACGGCCCCACCGAGGCCACGGTCGGCATCTCCACCCACGCCGTCACCGGCGAGGAGGCGCGGGCGCTGAACCTGCCGATCGGCAGGCCACTGCCCGGCGCCCGGGTCTACGTGCTGGACGAGCACCTGCGGCCGGTTCCGCCGGGCATGACCGGCGAGATCTACCTCGGCGGTGACCGGCTCGCCCGCGGATACCTCGGCCGCCCCGGGCTGACGGCCGACAGGTTCCTGCCCGACCCGTACGGCGAATCCGGTGCCCGGATGTACCGGACGGGTGATCTGGGCCGCTGGCTGCCCTCGGGCGACCTGTGCTTCCTCGGCCGCCGCGACCTGCAGGTCAAGGTCAGGGGCTACCGGGTGGAGCTGCCGGAGATCGAGTCGGTACTCGCCGGCCAGCCGGGGATCGCCCACGCCGTCGTCGAACTGCGCGCGGACCGGCTGGTCGGGTACGTCGTCGCGGAGACCGCCGGCGACCGGAGCAGCGTCAGCGAGCTGCGGGCGAGGCTCGGCGAGCGGCTTCCCGAGTACATGATCCCCGGTCGGTTCGTCTGGTTGGACGAGCTGCCGCTGAAGTCGCACGGCAAGGTCGACCGGGCAAGGCTGCCGGAACCCGACGAGGCACGACCCGACCAGGAGGCCGGATTCGTCCCGCCGGGAACGCCGCTCGAAGAGGCGATCGCAGCGGTATGGGCGAAGGTGCTGGGACTCGTCCAGGTCGGCGTGCTGGACGACTTCTTCGACCTGGGCGGACACTCGCTGCTCGCCGCGCAGGTGGTCGCCCGCCTCAGGAAGGCCATCCCGGAGGGCGGGCGCCAGGTCACCATCCTGGACCTGTTCAAGAACCGGACGGTCCGCGAGCTCGCCCGGCTCGTCGAGACGGCCGACGACGGCCCGCGCATGCTCCTGCACCGGCTCACCCCGGCCCGCGCGGCCACCTCGACCCTGGTCTGCGTGCCGTACGGCGGTGGCAGCGCGGCCATCTACCAGCCGCTGGCCGACGCGCTGCCGGCGAACTGGGCACTGCACGCGGTCGCCGTCCCCGGCCAGGAGATGGGGCTGATCGAGGAGACCCGGCCGGTGGAGGAGGTCGCGCGGGGCTGCGTGGCGGAGATCCTCAGGGAGGTCCGGGGGCCGCTCGCGCTGTACGGGCACTGCGGGCTCGGCGTCATGCTGACCGTGGAGATCGCCCGCCACCTGGAGGCGGCGGGCCGCCAGGTCGAGGCGATCTACCTCGGCGGCATCTTCCCCTTCGCGCGCCCCAACTCGCTGCTGGCCCGGCTGTCGAACCTGACCGACCGCCTCCGCAGCGACCAGGTCTGGGCCAACGCCCTGCAGGCCGCCGGTCTCGACGTGGAGGACCTGGAGCGCGACCAGCTCAAACTGATGATCGACAACCGCCGCAAGGGCACCAGGGAGGCGGAGCGCTACTTCACCCGCCTCTTCACCGACGGCGTCGAACCGCTCAGGGCGCCGATCATCTCCGTGGCGGGCGACCGCGATCCGGCCACCGAGTTCTACCAGGAGCGCTACCGCGAGTGGCACCTGCTGACCGGCTCCACGGCCGTGGTCGTCCTCGACGAGGCCGGGCACTTTTTCCTGAAATATCGGGCGGAGGAGCTCGCGGCCATCGTCACCGGCACCCACCGGGCCATCGCCTCCGGCGACACGGCGAAGCTGGGCCGCACCGACAGGTCCACCTGGTGGCTCGACGGCGTCTCCATCCAGGACGCCTCTGCTCAGGGCATCTCCGTTCAGGACACATCGGCCCGGGCCGCCTTCACCCGAGCCGTCACGCCTCCGGCCGGGCCGGTAAAGGACGCGGAGGCCGGAACCGGTCAGGACCCCGGTGAGCAGGCCGTACCCACCGGAGCCGTCGTCCGGGCCGGGCGGACCCCGGCCGGGCCCGCTCTCGCCGGTCCCGGCACGGGCGGCGCGCCACCGGCGACCGGGCACCCCGGAGCGGCGGTCTCCTCGGTGAGTCCCGGCCCCCAGCCGAGCATGAGGCGGTTCGCCACCGTGGCCGCGGGACAACTCGTCTCGATCGTCGGGTCGTCGCTGACCGAGTTCGCCGTACCGCTGTGGATCTACATCACCACCGGCTCGCTCGCCAGGTTCGCCCTGTTCTCGGTCCTCGCGCTGGTCCCGGGCATGCTGGTCTCCCCCCTCGCCGGTGCCCTCGTCGACCGTTACGACCGGCGCCGGGTCATGCTCGCCGGAGACGTCGGCGCGTTCGGCACCCAGCTGGCACTCGGCGTCCTGCTGTGGACCGGCAACCTTCAGGTCTGGCACATCTACCCGCTCCTGGTACTGCTCTCCGTGGCGCTGACCTTCCAGCGCCTCGCGTACAACTCGGCGGTACCGCAACTGGTCCCCAAGCGCTTCCTCGGCCACGCCAACGGGGTGGTCCAGATGGTCACCGGCACCGCGCAACTGGTCGTCCCGCTGCTCGCGGTCGGCCTGATGGCGGTGGTCGGCCTGGAGGGCATCCTCGTCCTGGACGTCGTCTCCTACGTCTTCGCGATCGGGGTGCTGCTCTTCGTCCGCTTCCCGAGGACCATGGCGTGGAAGCGCAGGGAGTCGCTGGTCGCCGAGATGGTCGAGGGCTGGAGGTTCTCCTGGGGTAACCGGGGCTTCCGCGGCATGCTGTTCTTCTTCGCGGTGCTCAACGTCTTCCTGTCCCCGCTCTTCCTGCTCATCTCGCCGCTGGTCCTTGGCTTCGCCACGCTGGAGGACGTCGGCCGGATCTCCTTCGCCGGCGGCCTCGGGGTCTTCCTCGGCGGCCTGACCATGACCGTCTGGGGAGGACCGAGACGGCGGCGACTGCGCGGCGTCATGCTCTCCACCCTCGTGTTGAGCCTCTTCTGCCTGGTCACCGGTTTGCGGCAGAACCTGCCCCTGATCGCGGTGGGCGCCTTCGGGATGTCGTTCTGGCTGACCATGCTCAACGGCGTCTACGCCACGATCATCCAGGTCAAGGTGCCGCAGCGGTTCCACGGCCGGGTCATCGCGCTCAACACGCTCATCGCCTGGTCCACCCTGCCGATCGGGTTCGGCCTGGTCGCGCCGTACGGCAGCGCCCTGTTCGAGCCGCTGCTCACCTCAGGAGGGCCGCTCGCCGGCACGGTCGGCCTCGTGCTCGGTACCGGCGAGGGCCGCGGCGTCGGCCTGATGTACGTGCTGTTCGCGGTCGCCATCGCGGTCACGGCGCTGGTCGCGATGCGGACCCGCACGCTGTCCAGGTTCGACGTGGACGTGCCCGACGCGCTCCCGGACGACCTGGTCGGCTTCCAGAGCATCCAGAGGCGTCACATGCGGCAGGAAAGCCAGCCGGTCGCGGAGGCGGCCTCCCGCCAAAGATGACCCACGCGCACGGTGATCACCGTGGGGGAACGCCGACGGGGCGCGGCCACCGGCCGCGCCCCGTCCCCCTGCGTTATATGGCTACCCGCGTCCGTTCAACGCGATGGCCTGGCTGACGCCTGGTCGGATCAGTAAGCCGGGCCGCCGGGAGCGAAGTCCTCCCAGTGGTAGCACGCCCAGTAGTAGCCACCGTTGACCTGCGCGAGCTGGTCCTCGTCCAGTTCGCGGCCGAGCGCGGACAGAGCGGAGAGCTCCGACTTGCCGTTGGTTGCCATTTGTTCCCCCTTCGATTGACTTGCATGACCAGTGTCGCGACGGCACTTGGAAACCTCTTAGGAATTACTAGCGACCGGCTTGAGCATCGTCGACCGGCTGAAAGGCGTGCGGCTTGAGAAAGGCGTGCGGCACTTCAGGCTCGCAGGCGCAGCCCCCTTGGGGTCGGGTGGAAGCCCGCGGACTCCAGGGCGGCGGCCAGGGGGGAGTCGTTGATGGCGGTGCCGTCCGCGCGCTCGACGGTCAGCTTGCCGAGGGCGCCGTCGCGTACGGCGAGCGCGAGGGCGTCGACGGCGGGCCGGAGGCGGTCGTCTCCGGAGAAGGAGAGCAGGGTCTTACCGCCGCGCTCGACATAGAGGATCAGGTGCCCGTCGACGAGCACGACCAGGGATCCGGCCTTCCTGCCCGGCTTGTGGGACACCTCGCCAGGATGGGCGGGCCAGGGCAGGGCCGCCCCGTACGGGTTGGCCGGGTCGGTCGCCGCCAGCACCACCGCTCGCCGGCCGCTTTCCCCCGTGCCCTCGGGCTTCCGGGAGCTCCACGGGTCGGGTACCGGTGCCGCGCTCGGCGGCGCGGTGAGTGAGACGGACATGGCGCGCATCCGGTCGACGGCACCGGGAAGGGCGAACTGGGCGCCGCCCAGCCCCTCCACGAAGTAGCCCCTGCGGCACCGGCCGCTCTCCTCGAAGGCACGAAGCACCTGGTAGACGGCGGCGAACCCGCCCGGCAGCCGCTCGGCGGTCACCGCGCCCCTGGTCACCACGCCGTACCGCTCCAGCAGCACCTCGGCCTGGGCGTGGGCGCGCTGGGTGGCGTCCTCGGCGGGGGCGGGCAGCGTCCACCAGCGCCCGCCCACCGTGGGCGGGCCGCTCCGGCTCGGCAACACCGCCCGCCGGCGCCGGGTCGGAGCCGGGCGATGCGCGGGGCGCCCCGTCCCGAGCGTGGCCCGCAGCGGCGCCAGCGTGTCACCGGTGATCCGGCCCGACCACACCAGGTCCCACACGGCGGCCGCCAGGACACGGTCGTCCGGGACCGAACCGGCCAGAAGAACGCCGGCCCGGCTCGCCAGCTCGCGGAAGAAGAGCGCGCCCCCACCGCCCAGCACCTCCAGCACCGCCCCGTGCACCGGGGTCAGCGTGATGTCGGCGGGATCGGGCATCAGCAGCGGCGCGGTGTCGGCGAAGTAGAGCGACACCCAGCCGTCGCCACCCGGCAGAGACCCCTGCCCCGCCCAGATCACCTCGCCGGAGGCCGTCAGCTCGTCCAGCAGCGACGGGTCGTATCCGGGCACCCGCGAGGGCAGGATCAGCGTCTCCAGCGCCGAAGCGGGCAGCGCCGAGCCCTGCAACTGCTCGATCGCGCTCACCAGCGCGTCGATCGGCGGCCTGCCCCGCCGCGGGGAGTCGGTGATGCCGTGCCAGGCGGGGGCGAAGACGGCCAGAGTCTCCGCGGAGACCGGTTCCACCTCCTTGCGGAGCCTGGCCAGGGACCTGCGGCGCAGCATCCGCAGCACCCCGGCGTCACACCACTCCTCGCCTCGGCCACCCGGCCTGAACTCCCCGCTCACCACCCGCCCGGAGGCCGCCAGGCGGCGCAACGCGTCGGTGACGACCGCGGTGCCGAGGCCGAACCTGGCCGCGGCCGTGCTCGCGGGGAAGGGGGCGCGCGTGCGGGCGTGCCTGGCGAGCAGGTCGCCCAGCGGATCGTCCACCGGTTCCAGGAACGCGTGCGGCACTCCCATCGGCAGCGGCACGCCGAGCGCGTCGCGCAGCCGGGCGGCGTCCTCGACCGCCGCCCACCGCTCCTGCCCGGCCACCCGAACCCTGATCGCCCGCCGGGAGCCCTCCAGCATGGCCAGCCACGCCGGGTCACCCTCGCGCACGCTCACGTCCTCGGCCATCAGGGGGCCGTGGGAGCGGAGCAGGTCGGCCAGGTCCTCGGCGTCGCGCAGCGGCCGGTCCAGCCGGGCCAGCTCCCGCTCGGTGTCGGCGATCACATCGGGGTCGAGCAGCTCGCGCAGGTCGGCCTGGCCCAGCAGCTCGGCCAGCAGGCTCGTGTCGAGCGCGAGTGCCTGGGCGCGGCGCTCGGCCAGCGGAGCATCCCCCTCGTACATGAACGCGCCGATGTAGTTGAACAGCAGCGACGCGGCGAACGGCGACGCCTTCCCGGTCTCCACCTCCACCAGCCGGACCCGCCGCGCCTCGATGTCGCGCATCAGCCGGACCAGCCCCGGAACGTCGAACACGTCCTGAAGACACTCGCGCATCGTCTCCAGCACCACGGGGAACGACGCGTAGCGGCCGGCCACGTTCAGCAGGTGCGACGCGCGCTGCCGCTGCTGCCAGAGCGGCGACCGCCTGCCCGGCACGCGGCGCGGCAGCAGCAGGGACCGCCCCGCGCACTCGCGGAACCGCGCCGCGAACAGCGCCGAACCGCCGAGCTCCTCGGTGACGATCCGCTCGATCTCGTCCGGGTCGAAGGCGGCGACGTCGGACGGAGGTTCCGAGAGAGTGTCGGGGATGCGCAGCACGATCCCGTCGTCGGAGTGCACGGCCTGCACGTCGACGCCGTAGCGCTCCCGCAGCCGCCGCCCGATCGCCAGCGCCCACGGCGCGTGTACCCGTGCTCCGTACGGGGAGTGCACCACCACCCGCCAGTCGCCCAGCTCGTCGTGGAACCGCTCGACCAGCAACGTCCGGTCGTCGGGCACATAACCGGTCGCCTGCCGCTGCTCGGCCAGGTAGGCGAGCAGGTTGGCCGCGGCGAACCCGTCCAGCCCCGCCGCCCTGATCCTCTCCAGCGCCCCATCCCGTGCCGCGTTTCCGGCCTCGGCGTTTTCCGTCCCCGCGTTTCCCGCCTCCGGGTTTCCCGTCCCTGAGCCCGGTGTTTCCGGATGCCCTGTCCTCGTGCTTCCCGTCCGTGCGTTCCCCGCGACCGAGCTCGGCGTTCCTCGGGCTCCCGCCCCCGCGTCCCTCGGCCGCGCGCTCTCCGTACCACCGTCTCCCGCCTCGGCGTCCGCGCCCGCCGAGGACATCTGGCGGAGGAACGCGCCGATGGCCTTCCCCAGCTCCGCCGGGCGCCCCGCGGTGTCGCCGTGCCAGAACGGGAGCTTCCCCGGCTGTCCGGGCGCGGGAGTGACCAGCACCCGGTCAGCCGTGATCTCCTCGATCCGCCAGGAGGTCGCGCCCAGCACGAACACGTCACCGGCCCGCGACTCGTAGACCATCTCCTCGTCCAGCTCGCCCACCCGGGAGGACTTCTCCCCGACCAGGAACACGCCGAACAACCCCCGGTCGGGGATCGTGCCGCCGCTTGTGACCGCCAGCCGCTGGGCTCCGGGACGGCCCCGCAGGGTGCCGGCCACCCGATCCCAGACGATGCGCGGTCGCAGCTCGGCGAACTCCTCGCTCGGGTAGCGCCCGGCGAGCATGTCGAGGGTCGCCTCCAGCGCGCTTCTGGGCAGCGTCCGGTAGGGGGCGGCGCGCCGTACCACCTCCTCCAGCTCGTCGACGGTCCACTCGTCCAGCGCGGTCATCGCCACGATCTGCTGGGCGAGGACGTCGAGAGGATTGCGCGGATAGCGCAGCTCCTCGATCTCCCCACTTCTCATCCGTTCGGCCACCACGGCCGTCTGGACCAGGTCACCCCGGTACTTGGGAAAGATCACACCACGTGAGACGGCTCCCACCTGGTGCCCGGCCCTGCCGATCCGCTGCAGGCCGCTCGCCACGCTCGGCGGTGCCCCCACACAGGCCACCAGGTCCACCGCGCCCATGTCGATGCCGAGTTCCAGGCTGGAGGTCGCGACCACGGCGGGCAGCCGCCCGGACTTGAGCGCCTCCTCGATCTGGGAACGCTCCTCCTTCGACACCGACCCGTGGTGGGCCCGCACGATCTCCGGGACGACCTCCTTGGCCGAACCGGCCTGCGCCATCATGGCCGCCGGGGTGGAGAGGGAGGCGGGGAGCTCGGGGAAGTTCTCGGCCCAGTGCGCGGGATCCGCCTCCGTGCCCTTCTCGGACCGCTCCGCCTCGGCGGCCCGCCGCTCCCACGCCAGCTCGTTGAGGCGGGTGCAGAGCCGTTCGGCCAGCCGCCGTGAGTTGGCGAACACGATCGTGGAACTGTGCCCCCCGATCAGGTCGAACAGCCGCTCCTCCACATGCGGCCAGATCGACCGCTTGGCCGGGGTCTCGGTCAGCCACCGGTCGTCGTCGGAGGCGGGGGAGGTGGGCGGCGTGTCGAGCTCTGTCATGTCCTCGATCGGGACGACCACCTCGACCTCGATCTCCTTACCCGCGGGCGGCTGGACCACGGTCGCCGGACGGGGCCCGCCCAGGAAGGCGGCGACCTCGCTCACCGGCCGTACGGTCGCCGACAGGCCGACGCGCTGCGCGGGCCGGGGCAGGAGGGCGTCGAGCCGCTCCAGGCTGAGTGCCAGGTGCGCGCCGCGCTTGGTGGCGGCCACCGCGTGCACCTCGTCGACGATGACCGTCTCCACGCCGCGCAGTGCCTCGCGGGCCTGACTGGTGAGCAGCAGGAACAGCGACTCGGGGGTGGTGATCAGAATGTCTGACGGCCTGGTCGCGAACCGGCGCCGCTCCTCGGCTGAGGTGTCGCCCGAGCGGATCGCCACCGAGATCTCCGGCACCGGGAGGCCGAGCCTGCTCGCGGTCTGTCTCAGCCCGGCCAGCGGCGCCCGGAGGTTGCGCTCGATGTCGACGGCCAGAGCCTTGAGCGGCGACACGTAAAGGACCCGGCACAGCCTCGGCGGCTCCTCGTCCCGCCGGGAACGGCTCCGCCTCCCCCCGGCGCCCGTGCCGCCCGTCATGTCCGGGACGGCGGCGCCCGCCGGGGCGTCCATGATCGTGGTGGCGGCTCCGGCGCTTCCGGGGAACCCGGCGTCCTCGCCGGGCGGGGGAGACCCGGGGGCCGAGTGCCCGGCCGCCAGCCGGTCGAGCGACCACAGAAAGGCGGCCAGCGTCTTGCCGGAGCCAGTGGGGGCGACCACCAGGGTGTTGTCACCCCGGGCGATCGCCGCCCACGCCCCCTCCTGTGCCGCGGTCGGCGCGGCGAAGGCCCCGGTGAACCAGTCCCTGGTCATCCGGGTGAAGTGCCCCAGCGCCCCGCCCGCGCCCGCCGTCTCGCTCATCGCGCCCCCTGCCTCCCGGCTCGGCCGACCAACCGGGCCACCGCCCATACTGCACGGCGCCACCGACAGAACCCGTCACCGCCTGCCGCGGGCCGGACTCATCGGCTGCGGATACGTGATCCACCGGTGCCACCGCCAGACCACCGGGCCACGCCCCAGGAGTAGGTTGGCTCCTGTCGCCACAGGCATGCTTTGGCGAACACAGGACGCATTGAGTGGTGAGCTAACGGTGAGCATCGACTACCAGGCCATCGAGGCGAAACGCGAGCGGATCAAGGCGGAGCACCTCAGGGAGAACCGTCCGCCGAGCAGCGCGAGAGGGCTGCACCACTTCGCGCTGATCTCCTCAGACGTCGAGACGACGATCAGGTTCTACCAGGACCTGCTGGAGTTCCCCCTCACGGAGATCTTCGAGAACCGCGACTACCGGGGGTCGAACCACTTCTTCTTCGACATCGGCAACGGCAACCTCCTCGCCTTCTTCGACTTCCCGGGGCTGGACCTCGGCCCCTACCGGGAGGTCCTCGGCGGGCTCCACCACGTCGCCGTCTCCGTGGACCCCTCCACCTGGGAGCGCCTGCGAGGCAAGCTGGTGGCGGCGGGCGTGCCGCACCAGGTGGAGAGCGGTACCTCCATCTACTTCACCGACCCGGACGGGGCGCGCGTGGAACTGCTCGCCGACCCCCTCGGCGAGATGTACGGCTCCCGCGTGCTCTGACGGTCCGCGCCGCCACTCAGCCGCGAGCCGGTCGCCCT
This sequence comes from Streptosporangium sp. NPDC002544, assembly GCF_040295965.1. NCBI lineage: Bacteria > Bacillati > Actinomycetota > Actinomycetes > Streptosporangiales > Streptosporangiaceae > Streptosporangium > Streptosporangium sp. NPDC002544. The sequence continues at coordinate 252,603 of NZ_JBEOWJ010000003.1, forward strand.
CGGTTACGGTTCCCGCGTGCTCCGGAGGTCTGCCTTGCCCCCGTGGCGGCCCGTACTCCCGCCGACGCGCGGACCCCGCCCCCGCCGGTCCCCGTCCCCGGGTCTCCCTTTCACCGGGACCGGGCGACCGGGGCGCCGCCGACGTGCGGCGTGCCGGGCGCGGGCCGAGGCACGCCGGTGTGGTCTCATACTTGGGGCATGCGCCTGTCGGATTTCTGGAAGCGGATGAAGCTGCACTTCGGCGACCAGTACGCCGAGTCGTGGGCCCATGACTACGTCATCGCCGACCTCGGCGGCCGGACCGTGATCCAGGCGCTGGCCGAGGGGGTCGGGGCGAAGGAGGTCTGGCACGCCGTGTGCGGGGTGACCGACGTCTCTCCCAGGCTCCGCTGAGGGGTGGGCCGGGGGACGGTCAGGAGGGCTCCGCGGGCGGGGCGAGAAGTCTCTCCACCGAGCCGGCCGCGTGCACGGGGTCGTCGGCTCTCTCCTCGCCGTCCGGCGACCACAGAAACAGCCAGCCGTCCCTGACGGGGGTGGCGAAGACGATGGTCTGCCGGCCGCTGTCCGGATGCCATACCCACAGCACCGGGGCGGTGCCTCCGAGGGTACGGCTCACCAGCCCTCGTTGTCGCAGTTCGGCGGCCAGGGAGTCGAGATGGGCTAGGCGTTGCTGCGTGAACGTGTTGGGCACGTCGGGCACCTCGGGTCGTTTCCCCTCAGGATCACCCCAGGTCAGCCTGGTTACAACAGGCTCAGGACAATTCTCGGAAATGTCGCCTCCCGGATGGGTCCGCGCTCCTCGCGGCCACGGCCCCAGATCTGCGACCGGCCCCGTGCGGGCCCTGCGACCGGCCCTGCGTGGGCCCTGTGCGGGCCCTGTGCGGGAGAGTCCCGCGGTGGATCACGGTTCCCGGAACACGTGATGCCAACGGGCCGCGATCGAACAGTCGTTCGGCTATATTGAACAGGCCGTCACTCCTGGCGTGCCCTCCCGAAATTGTCGGCGGCACCCCGTAGCTTTCTGGCAACCGATCCAACCCGCGACCCTCCAGGGGGGCTCCCATGGCAGCTAACGACCGCGAGAAGGCGCTCGAGACCGCGCTCGCTCAGATCGAGCGGCAGTTCGGCAAGGGCTCCATCATGCGCCTGGGCGACGAGACCCGGGCGCCCATCGAGGTGGTCCCCACCGGCTCCATCGCGCTCGACGTGGCGCTCGGCATCGGGGGCTTCCCGCGCGGCCGCATCATCGAGGTCTACGGTCCCGAGTCCTCGGGAAAGACCACGATCGCTCTGCACGCGGTGGCCAATGCCCAGCGTGGCGGCGGCATCGCCGCGTTCATCGACGCCGAGCACGCGCTCGACCCCGAGTACGCCCAGAAGCTGGGCGTCGACACCGACGCGCTGCTCGTCTCCCAGCCGGACACCGGTGAGCAGGCGCTGGAGATCGCCGACATGCTGATCCGGTCCGGCGCCGTCGACCTGCTGGTCATCGACTCGGTCGCGGCCCTGGTGCCCAAGGCCGAGATCGAGGGTGAGATGGGCGACAGCCACGTCGGCCTCCAGGCGCGCCTGATGTCCCAGGCGCTGCGCAAGGTCGCGGGCGCGCTCAACAACACCGGCACCACCGCGATCTTCATCAACCAGCTCCGCGAGAAGATCGGCGTCATGTTCGGCTCGCCCGAGACCACGACCGGTGGAAAGGCGCTGAAGTTCTACGCCTCGGTCCGTCTCGACATCCGCCGTATCGAGACGCTGAAGGACGGCACCGAGGCGGTCGGCAACCGCACCCGGGTGAAGGTCGTCAAGAACAAGATGGCCCCGCCCTTCCGGGTGGCCGACTTCGACATCCTCTACGGCGTCGGCATCTCCCGCGAGGGCGGCCTGATCGACATGGGGGTGGAGCACGGCTTCGTCCGCAAGTCCGGAGCCTGGTACACCTACGAGGGCGACCAGCTCGGCCAGGGCAAGGAGAACGCGCGAAACTTCCTCAGGAACCACCCGGACATGGCGAACGAGATCGAGAAGAAGATCAAGGAGAAGCTCGGCGTCGGCCCGCGCGTCGACAGCCCGGCCACCCCGCCGCCTGCCGCTCCGGTGACCGCCGCGTCCGGCCGTGGTTCCGGTCCGGCTCCGGCGGCCGCCGCGTCCGGTCGTGGTTCCAAGGCGGCCACTCCCAAGCCGGGTGACGCCTGATTCGGGCTGAACGATGATGATGGGAGCCGACCTCGGTCCGCCCGGTGAGGTCGGGCCGAGAGACTGGGGTGCCTGGCCCGACGAGCCCCGGATCGGCTCGCCGGGCAGGAGCGGGCGGGGGCGGGGCGATGGTCTCCCCGCTTCCGAGGGGGAGGCCGCAGGTCCTGCTGGCGGCGAGTCGCGAAGCCGGAAGGGACGTGGCTCCCGCCGTGGTGGGCGACGGTCCGGGGGCGGTTCCCCGGGCGCTCTTCCTGATGGCCCCCTTCCTGACGGACCGGTCGAGGAATCTCCCGCGAGGAAGGGAGCCGGGGCCGATCCGCAGGCGGTGGCGCGGGCGATCTGCCTGCGGCTGTTGACGATGGCGCCGCGCACCCGAGCTCAGCTCGCGGAGGCGCTGCGCAAGCGTGAGGTGCCCCAGGAGGCGGCGGACGCCGTGCTGGAGCGCTTCTCCGAGGTCGGGCTCATCGATGATGAGGCGTTCGCCGCCGCATGGGTGAGCTCTCGCCATGCCGGGCGGGGGCTTGCCAGAAAGGCCCTTGCCTCCGAGCTCCGGCACCGGGGGGTGGACGAGGAGACCGTGAAGGACGCGATGGAGCAGCTCGACCCCGAGCAGGAGGCGGAGACCGCCCGTGGCCTCGTGCGGCGCAAGCTCTCCTCGACCCGCGGCCTGGACCCCGCGGTCAGGACCCGCAGGCTGGCCGGCATGCTCGCTCGGAAGGGATACGGTCCTGGCCTGGCGTTTCGCGTTATCCGCGAAGTGCTGGAGGATGATGAGGCAGAAACAGCGCCATTCACGGAAGATTCGGGCTATCCCCTCGACTAGCTCAAAGCAGCCTGACGCTAGGTCTTTGCTTGCTCGTTACCTCTCTGACGCTTAATCTCAACGGCAGTGAGGAGTTACTCCGCGCAGTGCGGATTGTCATAGCGGTGTAATACGGACAAGCAGGCTTGGCGGATGAGGGCGAGAGAGCGGGCCGGCGGGAAAAGCCGGTGAGTGATCCCTCTGGGCTCACTTCTGTCCCGACAGCGCCGTCTGTTGAGCTTTCCGTGCCGTGCGTGTGACCCCTCGTGTGCTTGATATTTGCGACGCGAGGAAGGTGAGGCGCGCATGGATCCGGTCGTGGTCGTCATATTGGCAGTGGCGGTTGTGGCTCTTGTCGTGATGACAGCCGTGCTGGTCGTGTTGCTGCGTCGCATCGGAGGAGCCGGGCCGAGGGGCCTCACCTCGGAGCAGGAGGCCGAGGTCTCGGCCCAGCTGGAGGAGGCCAGGCGTGAGGCCGCCGGTATCCGGGCGAAGGCCCAGGACGACGCCGGAGAGCTCCTGCGCAAATCGGAGTCGGCGGTCGAGGCGGCGGCCGAGATGCGCAAGGAGGTCGAGGCCGAGGGCAAGGTGCTGAAATACGAGCTCAAGGAACTCCGGGCAGACCTCGAACGCAGGGAGAACCGGCTGGCCGAGCGGGAGCAGCGCCTCGACGATGAGGCCAGGCGCCAGGCCGACCGGGCCCGCAAGCTCGCCGAGACGGAGACCGAGCTGGCCGATCGCCGCGAGGATCTCGAACGGGTGGCCGAGGAGCGCAAGGCCATCCTGGAGCGGGTGTCCGGGCTGACCGGCGACCAGGCCAGAGCCGAGCTGGTCCGGGAGATCGAGAACCAGGCCAAGCGCGAGGCGGCCCTGATCGTCAGGGAGATCGAGAGCGAGGCACGCAAGGAGGGCGAGAAGCGCGCCACCAAGATCGTTACATTGGCGGTCCAGCGGGTGGCCACCGAGCAGACCGCCGAGTCCGTCGTGAGCGTCCTGCACCTGCCGGGTGACGAGATGAAGGGGCGCATCATCGGCCGCGAGGGCCGTAACATCCGTGCCTTCGAGTCGACCACCGGAGTCAACCTGATCATCGACGACACGCCGGAAGCCGTGTTGCTGTCGTGCTTCGACCCGGTCCGCCGCGAGACCGCGCGGCTGACCCTGGAGAAACTCGTCCTTGACGGCCGCATCCACCCGCAGCGCATCGAGGAGGCCCACGAGCGCAGCAAGGCCGAGGTCCAGGAGCTGTGCGTGCGGGCGGGGGAGGACGCCCTGGTGGAACTCGCCATCACCGACATGCACCCCGAGCTGGTCACGCTGCTCGGCCAGCTCCGCTACCGCACCTCCTACGGTCAGAACGTGCTCGGCCACCTCATCGAGTCCGCCCACATCGCCGGCATCATGGCGGCCGAGCTGCGGCTCGACACGACGCTGCTCAAGCGCTGCACGCTCCTGCACGACATCGGCAAGGCCCTCACCCACGAGGTCGAGGGCAGCCACGCGCTCATCGGCGCCGAGATCGCCAGGCGGTACGGCGAGCACGAGGACGTGGTCCACGCCATCGAGGCCCACCACAACGAGGTCGAGGTCAAGACCGTCGAGGCCGTCCTCACCCAGGCCGCCGACGCGATCAGCGGCGGCCGTCCGGGCGCCCGCCGAGAGTCGCTGGAGGCCTACGTCAAGCGACTGGAGCGCCTGGAGGAGATCGCCGCCTCCTACGAGGGGGTCGAGAAGGTCTTCGCCATGCAGGCGGGCCGTGAGATCAGGGTCATGGTCAAGCCGGGCTCGGTCGACGACATCCAGGCTCAGGTGATCGCCCGCGACGTCGCCAAGCAGGTCGAGGAGGAGCTCACCTACCCCGGTCAGATCCGCATCACGGTCGTCCGTGAGTCCCGGGCCACCGAGTTCGCCCGCTGACCGGCCCGGCCCTCGAAAGGTCGCCCGCCGGACGGAGACTCGCGCCGGGGGCGGGAGGCCGCAGGTGAGCGTTCAGACGTGGAAGATCTGCTGGTAGAAGGCGAGCTCGGTGGCCAGCGCCGCGCTGCGGGTCTCGGCGCGGCGGAAGCCGTGGGCCTCGCCCTCGAACGTGAGGTAGGTGCAGGGAATGCCACGCTCGGCGAGGGCGTCGACGAAGGCCTGCGACTGCTCAGGGGGGACCACGGGGTCGGAGAGGCCCTGCAGGAGCAGCATCGGGCAGCTCACCCCGGCCACCTGGCCTAGGGGCTCGCGCGAGGCGTACAGAACAGGATCTTCCTGGCCGATCAGCCATTCGATGTAGCGTGACTCGAAGTCGTGGGTGGTCGCGCTGAACGTGGCGAGCGAGCTTATGCCGTAGTAGGAGACGCCCCCGGCGAACGCGTCGGACGTGCAGCAGGCCGCCATGACCGTCCAGCCGCCCGCGCTGCCGCCCCGGATCGCGATCCGCGCCGGGTCGGCCAGTCCCTCCGCGGCCAGCCATTCGGCCGCGGCGATCGAGTCCTCGACGTCGACCACGCCCCACTGGCCGCGCAGCCGCTCGCGGTAGGCGCGGCCGTAGCCGGTGGAACCGCCGTAGTTGACGTCGATCACCCCGATGCCCCTGCTGGTGAAGAACGCCTTCTCCAGGTCGAGCGCTCCGACGCTGTGCCCGGTCGGCCCGCCATGCACGAACACGACGTACGGCGGGGGGCCCTCGCCGCGCGCCGAGGGGTTGGCCGGCGGGTAGAGGAACGCGTGCACCTCGCGCCCGAACCGGCTCTCGAACTCCACGGTTCTGGGGAGTGGCAGGTAGGCGGGGTCGGGCAGCTCGTTGATGTCCCTGCGCAGTTCCTGCGCGCCGCCGGTCACCGTGTCGACCCGGACGATCGAGCGGGACAGCGCCGGGCCGTACCCGATACCGACCAGGGCGTGCCCGTCGGTGGCCAGCGCCGGATCCCAGCCGTCGTAGGGCACGTCCAGGTCGCTCAGCAGGCCGCTGTCCGGGTCGAAGACGCCCAGCCGCAGACCGCCCAGCCCGTGCAGGACCGCGAGGCTGCCGTCGGCCATCAGCGCGTACGGTGTCGCGCCGAGCTGCCACAGCGGGCCCGCGAACTCCTCCTCCGCCGGGTAGAGCGCCCGGGTCGCGGTGCCGTATATCCCGACCAGGTAGAGGTTCCACCAGCCGGACCAGTCGGAGATCGCGTAGAGGTGCCGCTCGTCACGCCACTGCGGGGCGAGCACCGACTCGGAGATGCCCCCCTTGACCTTCCAGGAGGTGCCGTCGGCCAGCCGGCAGACCCGCAGCTCGGTACCGTCCCACGGCATCTGGGGATGGTTCCAGCAGATGAAGGCCAGGTGCTCGCCGTCGGGGGAGACGGTGGGGGAGGCGTAGAAGTCGTGCCCGCTGATCCGCTCGCGGGGCTCGACCTCGCCGGAGAGGGGGATCGACACGATCGACCGGCTCACCTCGCCGTCGTCGTGCCGCTCCCTGACGCACCAGACCTGACCGTCGTGGACGAGGAGGTCCGCGTAGCGTAGGGCGGTGGGCTGCTCGGGCTCGGGTGTGAGCGGCCGGGGCTCGCCATCGGTGGGCAGCAGGTAGAGCCGCTGGTCTGTGAAGTTCGTGAACACCAGGCCCTCGCCGGGCACCACCGCGTACGACCGCCCGCCGTACTCGTGGACCCTGGTCCTGGCGCTCCACGGCGCGCTCAGCAACTCACGCCGCGTGCCGTCCGCGCTCTGGTGCACGATGGTGGTCCGCCCGCCCTCGGCGGGACGGTCCTCGGTCCACCAGACCTCCTCGCCGAGCACTGTCGGGAACCCGAGGCGCAGCCCGGAGCGGGCGACGTCGGAAGTGGAGATCGGCGAGGGCCAGGTGGCGTACGGCAGGATGGCCTGCTCGGGGGACATGGCGCAATCCTGCCCGATAACCCGCTCCGTGTCGCCGGTATCACGCTCGCGTCACCAGAGATATGCCGCCGGCGGTCGGCACGAGCCGCAGGATCGGGGGGGAATGAGGGGGTAGAGGTAGTTGGTCCGACCTCTTTCACAGGTGAGGATTTCACCGCCGGTGGAATCCTCACCTGCCGCGGAGCACCCGGCCCGACATGGGAGGAGGGCGGCCACCGGACCCGGTGACCGCCCTCGACCGCTGTGGTTCCTACGGCGCCGGATTTCCCGGGCCGCCCTCGACCGCGGTCGGTGAGTCGGGCCGGGCGATCGGCTGTGCCGCCGTCTTCCTGCTGCGACGGCTCCGCATCTCCAGCCAGGTGGCGACGGTGCCCACCATCACGTTGATGATGATGTAGATGATCGCGATGACGATCACCGCGGGAATGATGTTGTTGAAGTTGGAGGGCAGCACGCGCGCCCCCGCGTTCAGCAGGTCCTCGAACGACACGATGAAGCCCAGGGCGGTGTCCTTCAGCAGCACCACCAGCTGCGCGACGATGGCCGGCATCATCACGGTGACAGCCTGCGGCAACAGGATCATCCGCATCACCTGACCGGGACGCAGGCCGACCGCCAGCGCGGCCTCCCGCTGTCCCCGGGGGATCGACAGGATGCCCGCCCGCACGATCTCCGCCAGCACCGAGCCGTTGTACAGGACCAGGCCGACGACCACCGCGGTGAACGGCGTCACGGTGAGCCCGAAGACCGCGCTCCCGCCGAACATCACCGCGAAGATCATGATCAGCAGCGGGATCGCCCTGAAGAACTCGACCACCGCACCCGCCGCGAGGCGGATCCAGGCCCGTTCCGAGAGCCGGCCGATGCCGAAGACGAAGCCGAACGGCACCGCGATCACGGCGGCGACCGCGGCCGCGCTGAGCGTGTTCAGCAGGCCGGGCAGGATCAGGTTGAGCCACACGTCGCCGCGCAGGAACGGCGTCCACATCTCGGCGCTGAGCTGGTTCTTCTCGTCGAGCTTGGTCACCATCACGTACACCGCGAACAGCGTGGCGGCGATGACCAGCACGGTGAGCACGGTGTTGCGGATCCTGGCCCTGGGGCCGGGAATGTCGTACAGGACGCTGACGCGCTCGGAGCTCCCGGCGCGCCCGCGCGCCGGGCGCCGGGTGCGCTCGGTGGTCACCGCGGTCATCGGACCACCGCCAGACGCTTGGCCAGCCAGCCGAACAGCAGCCCGGTCGGCAGGGTCAGGATCAGGAAGCCCAGCGCGAACCCGGCGAAGATCTGCACGACCGCGTCGCCGTGCGCCTCGAAGAGCGTTTTCATCGTCAGGGACGCCTCTCCGACCCCGATGGCGGCGGCGATCGTGGTGTTCTTGGTCAGCGCGATCAGGATGCTGCCCAGCGGGGCGATCACCGCGCGGAACGCCTGGGGCAGCACGATCAGCCTCAGGTTCTGGCCGAAGGTGAGCCCGATGGCGCGGGCCGCCTCGGCCTGGCCGACCGGCACCGTGTTGATCCCGGCCCGGATCGCCTCGCAGACGAACGCCGCGGTGTAGGCGGACAGGCCGATGATGGAGAGCCACATGTAGTTGGTGGACAAACTCGTGGAGAACGAGACGTCCAGGACCAGTCCGAGGCCCAGCCCGCAGAACACGATCACCAGGGTCAGCGGGGTGTTCCGCAGGACGTTCACGTACGTCGTGCCGATTCCGCGCAGCACAGGTAACGGGCTGACCCGCATCCCCGCGAGGATCGTCCCAAGCACGAGCGCCACCAGCCCGCTGGCGAGAGTGAGCCGGATCGTCAGCCAGAAAGCGCCCAGAATGACCGGGAATTCATCGAAGAGTGCCTGCACTCGTCCCTCCAGTGGTCACCGGCCGGGGCGTCCGCGCGCCCCGGCCGAGATGTGACCGGTCAGTAGCGCTCGACAGCCGGCGGGTTGGTGAAGAACTTCCCGAACTCCCCGAAGTTGGCGTCGACGGCCTTCTTCCAGCTGCCGTCCTGGAACATCTTCTCCACCGCCGCGTTGACCTTCTCGCGGGTCTCCTTGTCCTCCAGCTTCAGGCCGATGCCGTACTTCTCCTCGGAGAAGGGCTGGCCGACGAGGCGGAACTTGCCGGGGGACTGGGCGGCGAAGCCGGCCAGGATCGTCGCGTCCGTGGAGATCGCGTCGACCTGCTTGTTCTCCAGCAGCGGCAGGCAGGCGCCGTAGCCCTGCTGCTCGGTGAGGAACTGGCTCTTCCACTCGTCGCCGAACTTCTCGACCAGGCGCGCGGGAGAGGACGAGCCCTGAGCGCCGCAGACCTTCTTGGTCTTGAGGTCCTCGACGCTGTTGATCGTGGTGTCGTCCGCCCGGGTCAGGATGTCCTGGCCGGTGACCAGGTACGGGCCGGCGAAAGCGACCTTCTTCTTACGGTCGTCGGTGATCGAGTAGGTTGCGATCACCGCGTTGACCTGGCCCTGCTGGATGAAGGACTCACGGTTGGCCGAGATGGCCTCCTTGAACTCAATCTTGTCGTCGGCGTAGCCGAGCTCCTTGGCGACATACCTGGCCACGTCGACGTCGAAACCCTTGAAGGAGCCGTCGGGCTGCTTCTGCCCGAGGCCGGGCTGGTCGACCTTGATGCCCACGACGAACTTGTCGCTTCCGCTGCCGCCGTCACCACACGCGGTCAGGCCGGCCATCGCCGCGGCGGCTGCGATCACCACGGCTCCAATACGACGTACACGCATTCTTGTTACCTCGTCTTTCCTCAGGGGTTGAACAGAGCCGTCAGTGAGTGAGGATCTTGGAAAGGAAGTCCTTGGCCCGATCGGTACGGGCGTTCGTGAAGAACTCCTCGGGGGTGTTCTCCTCCACGATCTGGCCCTCGGCCATGAAGACCACGCGGTCGGCCGCGCGGCGGGCGAAGCCCATCTCGTGGGTGACGACCATCATCGTCATGCCCTCCTGGGCAAGGCTGATCATGACGTCGAGCACCTCCTGGACCATCTCGGGGTCCAGCGCAGAGGTCGGCTCGTCGAACAGGATCATCTTCGGGTCCATGGCCAGGGCGCGGGCGATGGCCACGCGCTGCTGCTGGCCTCCGGAGAGCTGCGCGGGATACTTCGACGCCTGCGCGCCGATGCCCACCCGCTCCAGCAGCTCCATGCCCCGCCGCTCGGCGTCGGCTCTGGCGATGCCGCGGACCTTGATCGGCCCGAGCGTGACGTTCTCCAGGATCGTCTTGTGCGCGAACAGGTTGAAGGACTGGAACACCATCCCGACCTCGGACCTGAGCTTGGCCAGCGCCTTGCCCTCGGCGGCGAGCGGCTGCCCGTCGAAGGTGATCGTCCCCTGGTCGATCGTCTCCAGCCGGTTGATCGTCCGGCAGAGGGTCGACTTGCCGCCCCCTGAGGGGCCGATGACGACGAGGACCTCACCACGAGAGATCGTCAGGTTGATGTCCCGCAGGACGTGCAGGCTGCCGAAGTGCTTGTTGACGCCTTCGAGCACCACCAAAGGAGTCTTGTCCCCGTTCTCCGTCATGGTGGATAACGTAATTCTGTAAAGGGCACCCCGTGCTAACCCTGCGGTACCGATCAGATCACGGCCTACTTACCTCCTGCTTACCTCCTGGTCGTCGGCGGACGGTGACGTGCCCGTTACCCTGAGTCCGGCCGACGGTGAGCCGTACCCGAAGGTTCGGCGGAGCGCCTACCCTTGTCGTGAGATGACTGCCACCGTGGAGAGCGCCCGCACGTACGAGGTCCGTACCTATGGGTGCCAGATGAACGTGCACGACTCCGAGCGTCTGTCGGGTCTGCTGGAAGACGCCGGATACGTTCCGGCAGCCCAGGGGGAGACGGCCGACGTGGTCGTGTTCAACACCTGTGCCGTACGGGAGAACGCCGACAACAAGCTCTACGGCAACCTCGGGCACCTGCGCCCCTCGAAGATCGGCAATCCCGGCATGCAGATCGCCGTGGGCGGCTGCCTGGCGCAGAAGGACCAGGGAGAGATCGTCCGCAGGGCGCCCTGGGTGGATGTGGTGTTCGGCACCCACAACATCGGCTCGCTGCCGGTGCTGCTCGAGCGCGCGCGCGTCCTGCAGGAGGCCCAGGTCGAGATCAAGGAATCCCTGGAGACCTTCCCGAGCACGTTGCCGACCAAGCGCGAGTCCGCCTACGCCGCCTGGGTGTCGGTCTCCGTGGGCTGCAACAACACCTGCACGTTCTGTATCGTGCCCGCCCTGCGCGGCAAGGAGAAGGACCGCCGCCCCGGCGACATCCTCAACGAGGTCCGCACCCTGGTCGACCAGGGTGTGCTGGAGATCACCCTCCTCGGCCAGAACGTCAACACCTACGGTGTGGAGTTCGGAGACAGGCTTGCCTTCGGCAAGCTGCTGCGGGCCTGCGGCGAGATCGAGGGGCTGGAGCGGGTCCGCTTCACCAGCCCGCACCCGGCGGCGTTCACCGACGACGTCATCGCGGCCATGGCCGAGACGCCTAATGTGATGCACCAGCTCCACATGCCGCTGCAGTCGGGCTCCGACCGGGTCCTCAAGGCGATGCGCCGCTCCTACCGGGCCGAGCGCTACCTCGGCATCATCGAGCGGGTCCGCGCCGCCATGCCCGACGCGGCCATCTCCACGGACATCATCGTGGGCTTCCCCGGCGAGACCGAGGAGGACTTCCAGGGCACCCTCGACGTGGTGCGCGAGTCGCGGTTCGCCAACGCCTTCACCTTCCAGTACTCCATCAGGCCGGGCACCCCTGCCGCCACCATGGACCACCAGATCCCCAAGGAGGTCGTGCAGGAGCGCTACGAGCGACTCGTCGCCCTGCAGACCGAGATCTCCTGGGCGGAGAACAAGAAGCAGGTCGGCCGGACCCTCGACGTGCTGGTGGCCGAGGGCGAGGGCCGCAAGGACGAGGCGACCAGGCGCATGTCGGGGCGGGCCCCCGACAACCGCCTGGTGCACTTCACCCCGGGGGCCGAGGTTCCGCGCCCCGGCGACGTGGTGAGCGCCGAGGTCACCTACGCGGCGCCGCACCACCTGGTGGCCGACGGTCCCGCCCTGAGGCTCCGCCGTACCCGCGCGGGCGATGCCTGGGAGGCCCGTCAGGGTGCCCCGGCGGGCTCCGGCTCCGGTGTCATGCTCGGCATGCCCTCGATCGGCCGCCCGGCTCCGCTCCCGGACATCTCGGGCTGCTCCGCCACCTGAGGTCCCGCACGAGGCTTCGGGTACGCCTCCGCTGAGATTTTTTCCGGACGGATCTCCCCGGGACGTCCCTCGCCGAGGTGGCCGTTCCGGGGGGTCGTACGCTCATGATCGAATAGTTGGAATCCCCTGCGGGAGCGGGGATTCCGGCGCTGTCACCTTCTCTGCCAGGGCATACGCGGACGATGACACCCTGAGTCCTTTAAGGGACGATATTTCGTGATTCATTTGTGATTGGTGTGTGAGCATTTCCCCGCTGTGGTTACTGTGGTTCGGCACCCTTCGGAAACCGAGGAGGTTTCCCCCCGAGAACCGCAGGGAGTTTTCCCCATGCATGTCCCTCCATCTCCGGGCGGTCCCGGAGAAACAGAGATCCTTACCGGTCCCGCCGGTGAGCCCGGCAAGCCACGCAGGTCCCGCAGGTCCCAGCGGAGAAGCGGCCCGGCCATAGCCGCCTTCTCCGTCCTCGCCGCCGCCCTCCTGGGCGGGGGCGTCGTCTTCGCCGTCGTGAACGGCGACCAGGACGGCCCCGGAGCGCCGCCGGCAAGGGCGCCGGAGAGCACCCAGGAGGCCGCTCAGAACCCCGAGCCCGACCAGAACGTGCCGCAGGAGGAGAAGCAGAAGCCGGAGAAGGAGTCGAACACCGCCTCCGGCGGCGATGACACCTCCACCGGAGGCGCGGGTACCGACGCGGGCACGGGCACCGACCGGACGGGCCAGAGCGAGCCGGGAGCCGATTCGGCCGCGGGGAAACCCGCGGCGGACAAGCCGTCGCAGCAGCAGAGCAGTCCCCAGAAGCCGCAGGAGGTTCCGGACGACCCCCGTGCCGACGGCGCCACCGGCTACGTGCACCCCCAGGGCCCGATCGGCGGCTGACGCGGGGCCGGCAGCCGTGCCTCCTGCCTCGGCGCGGCTTTCGGTCATGAAGCGGGACGCCAGGGCGCGCTGAGGGAATCACCGTGCCCCGGCGCTCTTTCCCGGGGCGGTTCCCCGGGAGGACTCGGTTAGTCTGGCCGGGTGCTTGTCGCCGCGGCTGTGTGCCCGCACCCCCCGCTGCTGCTCCCCGAACTGGCCGGAGCGGCGGCTGTGGAACTCGACGATCTCAGGGCGGCCTGCGCGGCCGCGCTCAGCGCGTTGCGTGATGCCGGAGCCGACACGATCGTGGTGGTCGGCGGCGCGGACCGGACCGTCACGTACGGCGCGGACGCCGCGGGAAGCCTCGCTCCCTGGGGCGTCGACGTACGAAGCGGCGAGGGGGAGCCCGTCCTGCCACTGTCGCTGTCGGTCGGCCGCTGGCTCCTCGACAGGGAGCACCTGACCGCCTCGGCATTTCATGCGATCTCCTTCGACGCGCCCCCGGCGGAGTGCGCGGCCCTGGGCGAGCGGCTGGCGGCCACGGCCGGTCGCGTGGCGATGCTCGTCATGGCCGACGGCTCGGCCTGCCTCACCGAGAAGTCCCCCGGTTATCTGGACTCGCGTGCCGAGCCGTACAACAGGGCGATCGCCCTGGCGCTGGCCCGCGCCGAGATCCCGCCGCTCGACCCCGGAGAGGCCGCCGAGCTGTGGGTCGCCGGCCGTGCGGCCCTGCAGGTCCTGGGCGGCTGCGGCAGCGCCCTGCGCGGAGAGCTCCTCTATGACGACGCGCCCTACGGCGTCGGCTACTTCGCCGCCCGCTGGACGGAACGGACGGCCCCGCCGACGGACTGACGCGGGAGATGGCAACGAACAGGTGGACCGCAGTGGTCACGGTGACGGATGGGCGCCGTGCCCGAGGTGACGGGGATGCGAGGTCGATGGTGGGAACGGTGGCGTTCGGGAGTGTCGCGACGCAGTTGGGGGACATGGTCGTCGCGGTGACCGAGGAGGGGGTGGTGAGCGTGGGCTGGGGTGACCCGGCGGCGTTCAGGACCCGCGCGCTTGAGCGGCTGAGGCTGGACGAGGTGGACGATCCCGGCAGGACCGCCGGGGTGCTCGCCGAGCTGAGCGACTATTACGCGGGCAGGCTGAAGGTCTTCGGCGTGCCGGTGGACTGGCGGCTGACCTCGCCGGTGCAGCGCAGGGTGCTCGGCACGCTGTACGAAACGGTGCCATATGGCAAGGCGGTGACCTACGGGGAACTGGCGGCCCGGAGCGGGACGGGCGTTCCGGCGCGGGCCATCGGGTCGATCATGGGAGCCAACCCGATCCCCGTCATCGTGCCGTGCCACCGGGTGGTCGCCGGAAACGGCCTCGGCGGGTTCAGCGGGGGCGAAGGCGTGGAGTCGAAGCGGTGGCTGCTGACCCTGGAAGGCTATCTGCAGCCGACGCTCGACTGGGACTGACCGGGACCGGGATCCGCTCCATCGTGCGGCCGGCGCCTACGGGCCGTAGGGCGGAGGCGTGTCGGGCCGGCCGGTCTGACCGGGATCGGGCGCGGCGCCGCTCTGACCGGTGCCGGGTGTCGTGCCCGGCTGATCGTCGATCTTGTCAGCCATCTCCCTCGCCTTCTGCGCGGCGGTGCTGATCTGCTGGTCGTGCTTCCCTCCGGTCTTCTCCCTGGCGATCTGCTCCGCCTTGTCGATGCCCTTCTTGACGAGCTCCTCGGTCTTGGCATCGCCGCCCAGCATGTTCTTGACCTTGTCGAAGATGGACATGATGTATCCCCCAATCCCGATGCACGGGATGCATCGCCTCTCCCCCATACCCAGCGAGTTGGCAGAATTACCCCGTGCCTCAGTTACCCGTCATAGCCGTCGTCGGCCCGACCGCCGCCGGAAAGTCCGATCTGGCCGTGGATCTCGCCCTCGAACTGGGGGGCGAGGTGATAAACACCGACTCGATGCAGCTTTACCAAGGTATGGACATCGGGACGGCGAAACTCTCCATGGGGGAGCGGCGGGGGGTTCCCCACCACCTGCTGGACATCTGGGACGTGACCAGAACCGCCAGCGTGGCCGAGTACCAGTCGCTGGTCCGACCGCTGATCGACGACCTGCGGGCCAAGGAGGTGGTGCCGATCCTGGTGGGCGGGTCCGGGCTGTACGTGCGGGCCGCCCTGGACGACCTGGAGTTCCCCGGTACCGACCCGCGGGTCCGTGCCCTGCTGGAGGCCGAGCTCGACCTGCACGGCCCCGCCCCGCTGTACGAGCGGCTCCGCGAGCGCGACCCCAAGGCGGCCGAGACGATCCTGTCGAGCAACGGCCGCAGGATCGTCCGCGCACTGGAGGTCATCGAGATCTCCGGGCGGCCGTTCTCGGCCACGATGCCGTCGTACGACGCCGTCTACGACAGCGTTCAGCTGGGGGTGGAGGTACCGAGGGCGGTGCTGGACGCCCGGGTCGAGGCGCGGGTCGAGCGCATGTGGCGGGCCGGGCTGGTGGACGAGGTCAGGGAGCTCGCCGCACATGGGCTCGCCGGAGGCCGCACGGCCAGTCGTGCCCTCGGGTACGCGCAGGTGCTGCGCTTCCTCGGCGGTGAGTGCACCGAGGAGGAGGCGAAGGAGGAGACGGTACGGGCGACGCGCAGGTTCGTCCGCCGTCAGGAGTCGTGGTTCCGTCGCGACCCCCGGGTGATCTGGCTCCCCCAGCAGGAACCCGACCTGCTGGGACGCGCGCTCGCCGCGATTCGCGGCTGACCGCGCCGGCCTTCCCGGCCGGGCGTGGTTCCCGATCCCGCCCGGCCGGGAAGGCCGGCGGTTCCCCGGCCGATGTGCCGGAGGATGGGCCGTTCCCCGGGGCGACGGGGGCGGACGCGGGCCTGGATAGAGTTGGGGCATGCGATTCGCGAAGGGGCACGGCACCGAGAACGACTTCGTCATCCTTCCCGACCCGGACGGTGAGCTGGAGCTGCCCGCGACACTCGTGGCGGCGCTGTGCGACCGGCGCGCAGGGATCGGCGCGGACGGCGTGCTACGGGTGACGCGGACGAAGCTCAGCCCGGAGGTGTCCGGCCAGGCCGGCGAGGCCGAGTGGTTCATGGACTATCGCAATGCCGACGGCGGCATCGCCGAGATGTGCGGCAACGGGATGCGGGTCTTCGCCCGTTACCTGGTCGACGAGGGGCTCGCCGCGCCCGGGGAGTTCGGCGTCGCGACACGCACGGGGGTCAGGCGCGTACGGCTGGCGGAGACGGGGGACGTGACCGTCGACATGGGCCCGCCCCGGGTGCTGGGGTCGAGCCGCGCGATCGTCGCGGGCCACGAGTACGAAGGCGTCCACGTCGACATGGGAAACCCCCACCTGGCCTGCGTCATCGGCGACCCGGTGGCCCAGCTCGACCTGAGCCACCAGCCCGCGTTCGATCCCGAGGTGTTCCCCTCCGGAGTCAACATCGAGCTGCTCAATCCGGTGGGTCCGCGCCGGGTCGTCATGCGGGTCTTCGAGCGCGGTTCCGGTGAGACGCGCTCCTGCGGCACCGGCGCGGTCGCCTCGGCCGTGGCCGCCGCGCGACTGGCCGGTGAGACCAGCGGCACCTGGGCGGTCGAGGTGCTCGGCGGCACCGTCACCGTCACCCTGGACGAGCGGACCAGCTACCTGGCGGGGCCCGCCGTCCTCGTCGCGTCCGGTGAGATCACGCTCTGACCCGCGCGGCACCGTCGCGGGCGCGCCGGGCCCGGTGAGGTCACGCTCCAAGCCGTGCGGGCGGAAGCCGTAACGCCGCCCCTCCGGACCGTGCGGGATCGCCAAGTCGTTTGGGGCATGCTTCCCGACCTGGCAGACTGACGTCTCATGGACGTGGACATCTGGGCCTGGGTGGGCGACACCCAGCGGCAACTGCACGAAGCAGGTAACACCGGTCTGGCTATGGCGATCGGAGATGTGCCCGCGCAGGCGCTGGAAGGCCGATACGCGCAGCTCGACGTGCTCGCGCCCGCGATCGCGCAGCAGGCGGAGAATCTGCAGATGCCCTGGCTGGAGTTCTACGCCCGCTACTGGCATCTGATCGGCCGTATCGGCGACCGCGCGCAGGGGGCGGTCGCGATCGCCGACGCCGAGGCACTGGTCGAGTTCACCAGGCGCGAGGACGTCCGCGAATGCCCGGCCGCGCCCGGTGCCGTCGTGGCGCTGGCCCTCGCCCAGGCGAACGCCGACGGCCCCGGTTACGCCGCCGAGCGGCTGGCCGCGCTCTCGGCACTGGAGGTCGAGCCCGGCTCGCTGGCCTTCGCCTCCGTCGCCGAGCACTATGTCGCGGCGCTTCTCGACGCGGGGCGCGTCGAGGAGGCCGTCTCCCACGCCGAGACCGCCGTGGCGGCGCTGGGCGGCGCGGGCCGCGAGGCGAGCTGGGAGCTGGGGGCCGCCTCGGCCCGCGCGCTGCTCGCCGCGGGCCGCGCCGAGGACGCGCTCACCGCGCTCGACGCCGCGGCCGGTTTCAAGCCGGACGACCCGGTGGCCAAGGGGTATCGCGAGGGAGTGCTCCGTGCGCTCGTGCTCGTGACCCTCGATCGCGTGCAGGAGTCCGTCGACGCCCTGCCCGATCTCGACGTGGTCGGCGAGCACCCCCGCGCCTGGGTCGAGTGGTCGTACGCCATCCGCGCGCTCGCCGGGTCGGCGCAGATCACCAACACCTGGCAGCTGGGCCGGGTGCTCAAGCAGTGGATCGACTACTTCGCGATGATGGGCGGCTACCGCGCCCGGGTCGAGCTGGCGCTCGTCGCCGGGCAACTGGCGGTCGCCCGCCAGGGAATCTGGCAGGCCCGTCTCCTGGCCGACCTGGCGGAGTCGGCGGCGGGAGAGCTCAGGAACTCCGGTGACGTCGCCGAGCGGATCGCCGCGCTGCGCGCCGCCGCCGACGAGGCCACCGCGCTTCCTGCCCCGGTCTCCGAGGACGAGCTGGTCGGCTCCTTCGACGCCGCCGACGGCTTCAACGCCGACCCGGAGCGCTGGGTGGGCTGGCTGGCCCCGCTGTCCGGCCGCGACGTGGAGGGCACCCGGCGCCACACCACCACGCTGGGCTTTCTCGGCTACCCGGCGAGGGGTGCCGACATCTACTGGACCATGCTGGTCGAGTCCGGCGACATCGAGAACGCCGACCCGCAGGACTCCGCGTACCTCAGCAGCCTGCTGATCGAGGCCCGTCAGGACGAGCGCCTGGAGCAGATGGCCGAGCGGCTGCCCGCCGCGCAGCGCCACATGGCCCTGGGGCGCCTGCACACCGCACGGGAGCGCTGGGAGCAGGCGGCGGCCGAGGGAGAGGCGGCGGTCGCCGCCGGCGGCGGTATCGACGCGGCCAGGCTGTGGTCGGCCGCGGCGCAGCAGCTCGGCGACAACGCCAAGGGTGCGGGCATTCTGCGCGATCTCCTCGACTCCGAGGAGATCGAGCAGCAGGACCTGTGGAGGATGGTCGTCATGGCGACGGCCGCCGAAGACTGGGAGACCGTCCGCCTGGGCGCAGCCAGGATCGGGATTCCGCTGCAGTCGAGCGAGGGACCGATCGAGGAGGAGATGGGCCTGGTGCGCATCATCCTCCCCGCCCCCGACGGCAGCCAGCGTCAGGTCCTGAGCGTGCGCACGGGCCCCGCGACGGCGCGCCTGGCCATTCCCCAGCCCCCCGGCATGGAGTACAACGCCGGTGACCTGGTCGTCTTCGAGCCGCAGTTGCTGGAGCCGATTCCGGAGAGCGCCGAGGAGCAGGAGAAGTTCGTCCCGCCCTTCGCCGCGGTGAGCATGCTCCGCCCCGGTGGTTACACCAGCTGGTTCTTCGACGGTGCCGCGCCCAGTCAGGCCGACTGGACGGAGTTCAACGAGGTCATGGCCGAGCGCGGCTGGCCGATGTGGGTCTACAGCGACGACAACTACACCGTGACCCACCCGACCACGGGCGAGCCGCTGCCCGGCGTGTTCGGCTGGATCGCGGTCCCGCCGGACATCAGCCCGGTCGAGGTCGACGCGCTCCTGGACGACGCCACCGAGCGCTGGGTGCACCCGCTGGCCTGGCTCGATCTGGCCAAGGCCGTCGATGTCGAGGTGGAGCGGCACGAGCGGATCACCAAGGAGTACGGCCTGTAGGACGGATCGCCGCGGGCCGCTCCCGAAGCCCGCGGCGCCGCTCGGAGCCTTGAGCCCGGAAAACCGCACCGCCCGTGAGGAGGCCCCTCACGGGCGGTTCTTTTCTTGGTCATTAGAATCTTGTTCGGCATGTGGGGTGGACTGAGGAGGATTGAATGCTGGACCGATTCCGGCTGGACGGCAAGGTCGCGATCGTCACCGGCGCGTCCTCGGGGCTCGGCGTCGCGTTCGCCAGGGGCCTGGCCGAGGCGGGTGCGGACATCGTGATCGGCGCTCGCAGGAAGGACCGTCTTGAGGAGACCCGCGCCCTGGTCGAGGAGACCGGCAGGCGCTGCGTGGCCCTCGTCACCGACGTGGTCAAGCCCGAGGACTGCCAGGCCCTGGCCGAAGCCGCGGTCGCCGAACTG
The DNA here is from genome assembly GCF_040295965.1 of Streptosporangium sp. NPDC002544. NCBI lineage: Bacteria > Bacillati > Actinomycetota > Actinomycetes > Streptosporangiales > Streptosporangiaceae > Streptosporangium > Streptosporangium sp. NPDC002544. The sequence goes on from NZ_JBEOWJ010000003.1 coordinate 272,064, forward strand.
GGTGCGGTGGACATCCTGATCAACAACGCGGGTGTGGGCACCGCGGTCCCGGCGCTGAGGGAGACGCCCGAGCAGTTCCGGCAGGTGGTGGAGATCAACCTGCACGGCACCTACTGGATGGCGCAGGCCTGCGCCAGGGTCATGAAGCCCGGCTCCTCGATCGTCAACGTCGGCAGCATCCTGGGCGAGACGACCGCCGGGCTGCCGCAGGCCGCCTACAGCGCGTCCAAGGCGGGGGTCGTCGGCCTCACCCGTGACCTCGCCCAGCAGTGGACGGGACGTCGCGGCATCCGGGTCAACTGCGTCGAGCCGGGTTTCTTCGCCTCGGAGATGACCGACCAGTACGCGGAGGGCTACCTGGCCTGGCAGCTTGAGCACCGGGTGCTGATGAAGCGCCCCGGAGATCCGGCCGAACTCGTCGCGGCGGCGATCTTTCTCGCCTCGGACGCCGCCTCGTATGTCACCGGTGCGGTGATCCCGGTCGACGGCGGGATCCTGATCACCTGACCTGGGCGGTCGCGGAGACCTTCTCCCCGAGGCCCGGACAGGCGGGCGCGCGGGGAGAAGAAAGGGGGCGGGGGTCAGTAGCGCCAGTCGACGGCGTCGACGCTGTCGTTGGTCTCGGGGGGCTCTTCGAAGGAGTTGCCGGGATACAGCGTGCGCTCCTCGCCCTCGTAGTCGATCAGCAGGACGTAGTAGCCGGTGTTGTTGATCCATGACGAGACGTTGTTCGCGGCGGTGGAGGAGCCACCCACCCCGCCCGGCATCGGCACGTTGTTCAGATCGGTCGGGTAGCCCGCGGGGATGCTGTATCCCGGTCCGTTGAAGCCGTGGTCGCGGTAGAGACAGAGGCTGTTGAAGGGGCAGCTCGCGTTCTCCGCGAGCTGGACCACTCTCGGCGGCAGGCTGGAGGCCTGCTGAGCGGCCGCCGCGGTGGAGCCGGTGGAGGCCAGGAGCAGGGCGGCCGCGGTGCTGAACAGTCCTGTCGCGGTCCGTGCGAGGTGGGGATGACGCGATGAGATCTTACCCATGCGAATCCTCTTCGTAGTTGTTTGCTCACCCATTGTGAACACTCTTGGCCATTAGAGCATTGTTACTTTACGTAGTCGATAGTCGCGTTGCGTAAAAATTCCGAGGCGTGCTTCCGGCGGGGTGGTGCTCGAAATGCATTTGTGCAGGTCAGATGTGAGACGTGGTTAAGGTGCGGATTGACGCGCCGAAAAGCCTCCCGGCCTCCCACAGACTGCTTGAGGCTTTTAGGATTGAAGGAGGTATCTGGAATAATTTGCCGCTTCAGAGGTAGTGAACGCGCGGGAGAGGTGGCATAGTGCGGGCTGCGCTGGCACGAGGGATGGTCATCGCGACGATCGCGTTCACGGTGGTGGGCTGCGGTCCGATTCCGGGCGGTCCGGACGACGGTACGAAGTCCTCCGGCGGCGGACAGTCCGCGTCCGAGGCGCTCCAGGAGCTGAAGAAGCTCGAGGTCAAGGGTCGCGCCCCGATGACCGGTTTCGACCGTGGCGAGTTCGGGCCCGCGTGGTCGGACGTCGACAAGAACGGCTGCGACACCCGCAACGACATTCTCATCCGCGACCTGAAGGATGAGACTTTCAAGGAGGGTGGCAAGAACTGCATCGTGCAGTCCGGCATTCTCGACGACCCCTACAGCGGTAAGACCATCAAGTTCGAGCGTGGGACACGGACCAGTTCGGCGGTGCAGATCGACCACGTGGTCGCGCTCGCCGATGCCTGGCAGAAGGGCGCCCAGGAGTGGACCAAGACCAAGCGCAAGGAACTGGCCAACGACCCGCTGAACCTGCTGGCCGTCGACGGGCCGCTGAACAGCCAGAAGGGCGCCGGTGACGCGGCGACCTGGCTCCCGCCGCGCCACGCCTACCGGTGCCCCTACGTCGAGCGCCAGATCAAGGTGAAGGTCAAGTACGGCCTGTGGGTGACGCCCGCGGAGAAGGACGCCATGCAGGCCGTACTCGAGGCCTGCTGATCAGTCGTCGTACTCGCGCTTCAACTTGATGATCTTCCCTGTCCGCGCCGACACGTAGACGTCGTACTCCCAGGCGCCCTTGCGCAGCTCGATCTTCCAGGCGCGCTGGCCGTGCTCCCACTCGCGCTCGACCTTGGTCACCCGCGCGCCGGGGACGCGCTTCTTGGCGATCTGTACGGCCTTGCGGGAGGAGATGTCCGCCGCGGTCGTGCCGGCGGCGGCGATGGTGGTGGTGGAGGTGATCGCCGTGCTGTCCGTCTGGTGCGCGGCGAGGGCGACGCCGCCCCCAGCGGTCAGCAGGGCGGCGGTTGCGAGGGTTCCGACGGTGATTCTGGTGATTCGTTTCATGGGTCAAGATTTGCGGAGATTTTGATAGGGGCACGCTAAGAGATCGTTAAGCGAGGGAATCCGGTTTCGGATCTCACCCCCGGACGGACCGGATCGGGCTTCCCGGCTGTCAGGGCAGTGCCACCCGAACGCGGCCCGTCATCCGGCCGGACGCCCGTGGAGGACCGTGGGGGACGGGAGCGCCCGGTGCTCGTTCACGACGAGCACCGGTGCGAAAGGGGTAACGCCGCCGCGGCAACCCGCTGGGCCGCTCAGCCGGAGGCTGAGGATCGGCGAACGGCCGCCGATCCTCAGGACGTGGCGGCGGGCAGGAACAGGATCACGCCCGCCCCGCCCGCGGCAGAGGTCCGCAGGGACAGTGAGCCGCCCGCCGACTCGGCGGTGCGGCGGGCGATGTCGAGGCCGAGGCCGGTCGACCCGGCCCCGCTCGCACCGCGCTGCAGCGGGTCGGAGGTGGCGAAGCCGGGACCGGCGTCGGCGACGGTCAGCAGCGCGCCGCCCTCGGCCGGCTCCAACCGTACGGAGAACGAGACCCCCTCGGGCGTGTGCGCGAACACGTTGCCGAGCAGCGCGTCCACGCAGGCGGCCAGCTCGTCCGCGGGGACGGCGACCGGCAACGGGCCGGGAGCCAGATCGAGGGTGAAGTGCCGCGCCTGATCCTCGGCGAGCACCGACCAGAACGCGACCCGGGCCGCGGTCACCGCCGCCGCGTCGCACTCGGCCCGGTCCCGCACCCGCCGTCTGGCCTCGTTGATCACCGAGGTGACGGCGCGTTCCAGGGCGTCCACCCGGGCCTCGATCCTGGCCGACTCCTCCGGGTCGGTCAGGGACTCGGCCTCCAGCCTCAGCCCGGTCAGCGGGGTGCGCAGCCGGTGTGACAGGTCGGCGGCGTTCTCCCGCTCCTCCGCCAGCAGGCCGGTGATGCGCTCGGCCAGGTGGTTGAGGGCGAGACCGACCGCGTGCACCTCGACGGGGCCGTCGGGCACGGTTCTGGCGGACAGGTCGCCCGCGGCGAGCCGGTGCGAGACCCCCGCCAGCGCGGTGATCGGCCTGATCACCGCGCGGGCCAGCCGGTCGCCGACCAGCACGCCCAGCCCGACCAGGGCCAGGCCGAGCGCCGCCAGCCCGGCCCAGACCTGGGGCACCCCCCTGGTCAGCCGATCGTCGTCCAGGAACACCCGGACCACCGCGGTGCCCCCGGGCGCCCCCTGGACCGAGACCAGGATCTCCCTCCCACCGGGGGCGGCGGCGGTGACGCTGCGACCGAGGAAGGCCAGCTCCACGGCGGGGGAGCGCGGGGCCGGGGCACCGATCACCTGGCCGTCGGGGAGGAAGACGGTGACCGGGTGCGAGGTCTGTTCCGTGGTGAGCCGCAGGGTCTCGGCGTCCACGGCGCCGACCGCGACAGCCACCGACTCGGCTTCGCTCTCGGCCTCGCTGACCGCCCCGCTCACCGCCACCGTGCGGACCAGGAGCGCCAGCGGGACCATCAGCGCGATCAGTACCAGGGAGGTGGTCGCCGCGACCAGCAGGGTCAGCCAGCGCCTCATGCCGGGGCGGCCAGTCGCACGCCGACACCCCGGACGGTCTGCAGGTAGCGGGGCTCCTGCGAGGTCTCGCCCAGCTTGCGGCGGAGCCACGACAGGTGGACGTCCACGGTCTTGTCGGCTCCGCCGTAGGGGATCTGCCAGACGTGGGTGAGCAGTTCCCGCTTGGTGACCACCTCGCCGGGGCGGGCGGCCAGGTAGTGGAGCAGGTCGAACTCCCGTGGGCTCAGATCCAGCGGCGTCCCGTCCAGGGTCGCCTCCCGGGTACGCGGGTCGATCCGCAGGCCCCCGACGGTGACCGAGCTGTCGGCGCGGTTCTCGCCGGCCACCCGCCGGAGCACCGCCCGGATCCGGGCGTCGAGCTGGGTCGCGCTGAACGGCTTGACCACGTAGTCGTCGGCGCCCGCGTCCAGCAACCTGACCATCTCCGCGTCCCCGTCCCGCGCGGTCGCCACGATCACCGGGACCCGGCTCACCGCCCGGAGCATCCGAAGGAGGTCCAGCCCATCCATGTCGGGCAGGCCGAGATCGAGTACCACCAGGTCGGGGCGCTCCTCAACGGCCAGCCGGAGGCCGTCGAGAGCGGTGGGAGCGGACGACACGGCGTGACCGCGGTCGCGCAGGCCCCGGGTGAGGGAGGTGCGGATCGCGGCGTCGTCCTCGATGAGCAGTACGTTCGACATTTGCCGCCACGTTAGCCTCCTTCCACACCACCTCAAAAGCGGGTTATCGGCCCCTTAACCTTGTCTTATCGTTTCAGGTGGCACAGTGAACGCATGCGTAAGCGTCTTCCCCTGGTCGTGGCCGGTTGGCTGGTCACCGGACTCCTCGCGATCGGAGTGGGTGTGGCGGTGATCGACCGTCTCAGCGAGCCGCTGACGGACACCGGGCTCCAGCCGCTCTCCGCCGCCGAGGTCGACGAGGCGCTCGCCCTGGCCTCGTCCCTTCCCGGCGGTCCTCCCACCGCCGTTCCCACGTCCGCTCCCACGGCCGGGGTCACCTCGGATCCCGCCGAGTCCGCTTCCGAATCGACCGTCGCCGAGTCCGCTCCCCAGCCGACCGTTACCGTCACCACCACCGCCGCGCCCGTCGCGGAGCCCGGCGAGAGCCGGGTGATCACCACGGCGGGCGGCAGGGTCATCGCCCGCTGTAAGGACGGCCTGGTCACCCTCCGGTCGTGGAGCCCGGCCCAGGGATTCCAGACCGACGACGTCGAGCGTGGACCCGCCGACCGGGCCCGCGTCGAGTTCGAGTCCGAGGAGACCGAGGTCAAGGTCGAGGTCACCTGCGCGGCCGACGGATCACCCGTCCACCGCGTCCACAGCTGATCGGCCGTGGCCGGGGCTCCCCGTCCGCGAAGCCGGGTCCACGGCGCCGCGGCGGGCGGGGGTCAGGCAGGAGCGGCTGTCAGCCGCAGCGGTCCGTGTCCCCGACCTCCACCTCGGGAGCCTCGTCGGCCACCGTGACCGAGAGCTGGGCGGTCGAGGCGACCAGGCTGCCTCTGGGGGACTTGGCGGCCTTCTCGTCGACCACGATCCCGCGCTCGCCGAGCAGATCGTACGTCTTCGCGTCGAAGATCAGATCCTGCCTGACGCCGTCGAGGCCGACCCTGCCGACGCCGATCCCCTCGCGTCCCGCCGCGTCCTCGGCCCGCTCGGTGACGTCGACCCCGGGGATGGTGCCCAACGCCTTGAACAGCGCCGCCCGCTGCGCCGGGGGCATGTAGGTCTCCCTGAGCATGTCGCCCGCCGCGGTGAAGGCCGCCTCGTCCTTGGAGTTGCCGCCCCGGTCGCCGGTGTAGAGGTGGGCGCGCATCCCGTCGGCGTCCGTGGGGAGCCTGCTGAGCGCCGCGTGGTCGGTGCGCATGTACTCGGGGATCTTCCCGCAGTTCACCAGCGGCACCGTCTCGACTCCGGACTCCTTGTACGCCGTCTCGGGGATCGGCCAGCCCGGGTAGGCCCTGGGCTCCAGGTGTTCGATCCGCAGCACGCCGTTCCTCGTCCCGTCGGCGGACAGCCAGATGGCCCGCCTGGTCCGGTAGAGGTAGCGGGTCTCCTCGCCGACCTCACCCGTCTCCGCGTTCGTTGCCACGCCGCTGAAGGAGCCGTACATCGTCTCCGACTCGACCTTGACGAACTGGTCGTCACGCGGGGCGAGGTCCCTCTGCACGGCCGCTCGCGCCGCCCTGTCCAGTACCTCGCTCGCCGAGACGGCGACGATCTTGGGCATCGTCACCACGACCTCCTCGGCGTCTCCGGAGGGGCCGCCGCCCGGAGCCCGCGCCAGGGTGATCGCGGTCGCCCCCACCGCCACCGCGAGCGCCCCGGCCAGCGCCATCGCGTACGGCCCGCGCCACCGCGGCCCGTTCCGCAGCGGGTTCCGTCCCCGTGCCCGCGGCGCGGCGGCCGCGGCCAGCCCCCGCCTGGCCGCCTGCCTAGCCTCGTCGGCGTACGGGGGCGCCTCAGGCCGGATGGCGGCCACCAGCTCGATCTCGTCCTTGTTCATCTGTGTGACTCCAGGGAGCGGCGGATCTTGGTCCGGGTGCGAGAGAGGCGGGACCTGACGGTCCCGATCGGGATGCCGAGCGCCTGCGCGGCCTCCTCGTAGGTCAGGTCGGCCCAGGCCACCAGCAGGATCAGGTCCCGCTCCGCGGAGCCGAGCCCGGCCAGCGCGGCGGCGAGGGCGGGTCTGAGCCGGTCGGCGGTGACGCGCTCGGCGCTGCGGTCCTCGAATTCGGCCGCGGGCTCGGGAACCTGCCGGGCGAGCGTCTTCAACCTGCGGGTCTCCGACCTGCGGTGGCCGGAGATCAGGTTGGAGGCGATCCCGTACAGCCAGGGTCTGGCGTCGGCGCGGCCGAGGTCGTACCGGGCCCGCTTGCGGAAGGCTACGAGGAACGTCTCGGCCGTCATGTCGTCGGCCGTGGTCACGTCGTCCAGCCGCCGCGCCACGTACCGGTGGATCTCGTCGGCGTGCCGGTCGAAGAGCCCGGCGAACCTGTCGGGGTCCGTCAGGGACTCCCCGATCAGCGTCGCGTCGGTCGCGTCGTCGGTGGGCGGGGACAGCGGGAACGCCCCGGTCCGTTGGGGGAGACCCAGTGTCACCACCTGTTTCGTCCAGTCGTCATCAAGAGGGAATCCTTCCGGAGCGCGTACGCACTCTCACTACCTACTCCGCCGGCCGCCTCCATCGGGTTCCATAGACGGACATGTCTCCCTTGGGGGTCGTCCGACGGCTGGCGGCGGACGCTCAACATCTACATGCGGGTGCCGCTGGACCGGGCCATGGACGCCGCCTCGCAGGAGTTCGAGTGGCGGGGGCTGTTCAACGACCCGAAGGTGAAGCAGGCGCGGGTCGGCCGGCTCGCCAGGGAGTTCATCAAGGGGGCGGCAGGGGGCTACTACTTCTGCAACCAGAACTACGCGGGCAGTGCGGTGACATCTCCCTGACCATCCAGAAGCCCGAGCCGCCGGAGGCCCTGGTCAACGCCCCGGCCTCGGAGCAGGCGGCCAAGGCGGAGAACGTCGCGCAGACTCGGCGCAAGGTCCGCACCGAGATCGAATCGATCAAGGACCTTGTCGAAGTCCTCGGCCCGCAGGGCGCCATGCTCTGGCAGGCCATCCAGAAGGGGCAGGTCAGCGTGGTCCCGGTGCCGCAGGGCGGCAACCTCAACATCACCCCTCCCGGCCGCCGACCCCGGTGGCCGGAACCGTCACGGGTGACCGGTTCACGCCGTGCCGTCCGCCTTGGTGGAAGTGGCCGGACCCAGCTCGGCGCCGAAGTCGCGCGCGATCCTGCGCATCCCCTCGGTGAGGTCCCGCCGGTCGAGCGCGGAGATCCGCTCGGCGGGCCCGGAGATCGACAGCGCGGCGACGGTCCGCGCCCCGTCGTGTACGCCCACCGCCAGGCAGTGCACGCCGATCTCCTCCTCGCCCAGGTCCATCGCGTACCCGTGCTCGCGCACCCGCTCGAGCTCGGTGAGCATCCCCTGCAGGTCGGTGATCGTGTTGGCGGTCCGCCGGGGCATGCCGGTGCGCCTGACCAGCGACGCCACCTCGGTGTCCGGACGGTCGGCCATCAGCACCTTTCCCACCGCCGTGCTGTGCGGCAGCACCCGCTTGCCGACCTCGGCGAACATCCGCAGCCGCCGCGGCGAGAGCACCTGGGCGACGTAGACCACGAAGTCCCCCTCCAGCACCGCCAGATTGGCCGTCTCGCCCCACAGCTCGACCATCTTCGTCAGGTGGGGCTGCGCCCATACGCCGACCATGCGCTCGGCCACCCCGCCGAGCCGTACCAGCGCGCCGCCCAGGGCGTAGCGGCGGTCGGACTCCTGGCGCACGTAGCCCCGTGCGAGCAGCGTGCGCAGCAGCCGGTGGATCGTCCCGTAGGGCAGGCCGGTCCTGGCCGCGATCTCGGAGAGCCCCGCCTCCCCGCCCTGCTCGGCCAGTGCCTCCAGCACGTCCAGTGCCCGGTCGACCGACTGCACGGCGCTCATCTGACCTCCTCGCCGGGCGACCCCGGATCCTTAGGTGCCCCATGGCCGCCGGACGGCTCGTTCACGGCACCTCCGTGAGCCCGCGCAGCGAGGCGTCGAGGACCTGGGCGGTGTGTGCCACGGGGATGGGCGCGTCCCCCCGGCGGCGGATCGCCGAGGCGATCTGCATGGTGCAGCCGGGATTGGCCGAGACCAGCAGGTCGGCGCCGGTGGCCAGCACCCGCTCCGCCTTGCGGTCACCGAGATCCCTGGCGGCCTGGGGCTGGAACAGGTTATAGGTTCCCGCGGAGCCGCAGCAGATCGCCGACTCGGCGATCTCCCTCACTACCAGGCCGGGCACGCCTTCCAGGAGCCTGCGGGGCTCGGACCTTATCCCCTGCGCGTGGGCCAGGTGGCAGGCATCGTGGTAGGCCACGGTGAGCGGCAGCGGGTGCCGTTCGGCCACCGGCCCGAGCGCGACGAGATACTCGGCCAGATCGACGACTCTGATCGCCCGTGCTCTGTCGGCCCACTCGCCTTCCTCGGATTCGAGGATCTCCGCGTAGTCCTTCATCGTCGATCCGCAGCCGGCGGCGTTGACCACGATCGTGTCGACGCCCGCCCGCTCGAAGACGGAGATCGTCCGCTTCGCGAATCGCAGGGCCTGCCTCTCCTGGCCCGAGTGCAGTGACAACGCCCCGCAGCAGCCCTGCGACGGCGGGATCACCACGTCGCAGCCCTCCATCGCGAGCACCCGGGCCGTGGCCGCGTTCACCTGCGGGAAGAACTCGCCCTGCACGCAACCGGTGAGCATCCCGACCGTCGCCCTGCGCGGACCCCGCGCCGGGAGCACGCGCGGCAACTCCTCCCTGGCGGCGGCCGGGGGAGCGAGGTCGGCCATCGCGGCCAGGGACGGATTGATCCGCTCCAGCCTCGGGGCGATCGCGCGGCGCAGTCCGGCACTGAGCCGCAGCGGCAGCCGCATCGCCCGCAGTCGCCGGGGATAGGGGAACAACTGGAAGACCAGTGCCCGCAGCGCCCGGTCGTCCGGCCTGCGCACGTGCACCCGCTCCACCTCGGCGCGGGTCTGCTCGATCAGCCGGTCGTACCTCACCCCGGACGGGCAGGCGGACACGCACGCCATGCACCCCAAGCACGCGTCGAAGTGCCCGGCCATCTCCGGTGTCAGCGGTGTGCCCTCGACGTGCTGCTTCATCAGGTGGATCCGGCCGCGCGGGGAGTCCATCTCCTCGCCCCACAGGACGTACGTCGGGCATGAGGGCAGGCAGAAACCGCAGTGCACACAGTCATTGATCAGCTTCGGGTCCATGTCAGATCCCTCCCGCGAACCGGCCGGGGGACATCCTCCGGTCGGGGTCGAACCGTTCCTTGATCCGCCGCATCAGCGGCAGCGCGCCCGACGGGCCCCAGCGATCCACCCCGCGGGCGGTCTCGGGAGGCGCGGTGAGCACGGTCAGCCCGCCGCCGAGCTCGCGGAGGTCGTCGCGCAGGCCCGTCACGAACCCGGCGAAGGCCGCCTCGTCGACGTCCGCGGGCAGGGCGACCCGCAGGACCGCCGAGGCCACCGAACCGCGCACCCGCGCGGGCAGCCCGCGCGCGGCGACCGCCCGCAGCGCCAGGTGCGCGGCGGCGGGCGGGACCCGCAACTCCAGCAACAGGTCCGCACCGGGCGGTACCGCCCACCAGGCGGGCGCCTCCATGGTGATCAGCGCGTTCCCGTACCCGTCCATGAGCCGGCGCACGGCCTCCGCCCGGGCGCCGGCCGCCACCCCCTCGACGAGCGCGGACACGGTGGGCGCGCCCAGCGGGTGGTCCGGCCAGTCCAGCTCGATCGCGCTCGGCTCGGCCAGGGCGGCCGCGAGCTCAGTGACCAGCGCGGCCGTTCCGTGGCCGGCTCCGGCCCGGGAAGCCGGCTCCACGGTGATCCAGCGGCGGTCGGCCGGGATCGGGTGGAGACGGAAGGTGGCCTCCGTGATAATGCCGAGCGTGCCGTACGAGCCGGTGAAGAGCTTGCCCAGGTCGTAGCCCGCGACGTTCTTGACGACGTTGCCGCCCGAGGAGGCGGTCGTGCCGTCGGCCAGCACGACCGTGATGCCGATCAGTAGATCGCGGGCGGTGCCGTAGCGGAACCTGCGGGGACCGGCGACCGCGGTGGCGAGCGTGCCGCCGACCGTGCCGGCGCGCGGGGCGCCGTCCAGGGCCAGTTCCTGCCCGAACCGCGAGAGCGTGGAGTCGAGGACGTCGAGGGGAAGCCCGGCGCTGACCCGCGCCACGAGGTCGCCGGCGGAGTGCTCGACCGTCGATCCGTTGCCGAGGAGCAGGCGGCGGGTGTCGATCAGCAGGTCACACCGCTCGGGGGGATTCCCCCAGCCGAGCTTCGTGCCGCCTCCTGTCGGGACCACGGCCAGGTCGTGCGCGGCCGAGACACGCATCAGCGCGGCGACCTCATCGGTGCTCTCGGGCAGGGCCACCCAGCGGGGGAGGACTCCACCCACCGTCTCGCCGGGGGTCGCCGGGCGGACCGTCACACCCGTCTCGTGCAGTGCCTCCATCAGAAGTGCTCCGCCTGTCCGGACTCGACCAGCGGGTGCACGCCCTTGCGGACCCCGGGGACCTCGCCGCACAGCCGCGGGGTCGGGAAGATCTTGCCCGGGTTCGACAGGCCGCGGGGGTCGAAGGCGCAGCGCACCAGCTGCATGGTGTCGAGGTCGTCGTCGGAGAACATTTTTGGCATATATCGGGATTTGTCCACTCCGACGCCGTGCTCACCGGTGATGGAACCGCCGTGCTCGATGCACAGGTCAAGGATCCTTCCCGAGACGATCTCCGCCCGCTCGCCCGCGCCCGGCTCCGCGTCGTCGAACAGCACCAGTGGGTGCAGGTTGCCGTCACCGGCGTGGAAGACGTTCGCGACCCTGATCCCGTACTCGCGGGAGAGCCCGTCGATCCTCGCCAGCACCTCGGGCAGCGCGGTCCGCGGTACGACGCCGTCCTGGACGATGTAGGCGGGGCTGATCCGGCCCACCGCCGCGAACGCCGACTTGCGGCCCCGCCAGATGGCCGCCCGCTCCACCGGGTCGTCGGCGACCCGTATCTCGAACGCGCCGTTCTCCCGGCAGATCCGCGTCACCTCGCCGAACTGGTGCGCGACCTCCTCGGCCGGACCGTCCAGCTCCACGATGAGCACCGCGCCGGCCCCTTCGGGGTAGGCGCACGCCACGGCCGCCTCGGCCGCCTCGACGGCCAGGGCGTCCATCATCTCGATCGCGGCCGGTACGATGCCGCCGCCGATGATCGCCGAGACTGCCCGCCCGCCCCGCTCGATGTCCTCGAACGCCGCCAGCAGCGTCGTCACGGCCTCCGGAAGCCGGCTCAGCCGTACGACGACCTTGGTCGCGATGCCGAGCGTGCCCTCCGAGCCGACGAACGTGCCCAGCAGGTCGTAGCCGGAGTCGACGTCGGCGAGTTCGACGATGTCACCGTCGGGGGTGACGATCTCCAGGCCGACCACGTGGTTGACCGTGAAGCCGTACTTCAGGCAGTGCGCGCCGCCCGAGTTCTCCGCCACGTTGCCGCCGATCGTGCAGACCTGCTGGCTGGAGGGGTCGGGCGCGTAGTAGTAGCCCAGGTCGCGGACGGCCTCGGTGATCGCCAGATTGGTGACTCCCGGCTCCACGGTCGCCCGCCGGTTCGGCACGTCGACGGAGAGGATCCGCCGCATCTTCGAGGTCACCACCAGCACCCCGTCGGTCCTCGGCAGAGCCCCGCCGGACAGACCCGTCCCGGCGCCCCTGGCCACGAACGGCAGGCCGTACTCGTTGCAGATCCTCACCACGGCCGCGATCTGCTCGGCGCTCTCCGGAAGCACCACGACGCCGGGAGTGGCCCGGTGGTGGGTCAGCCCGTCACATTCGTAGGTGCGCAGCCGCACGGGGTCGGTGATCACCGACCCGGGGCCGAGGAGCTCCTCGAACCTGCGGGCCGACTCGTCCAGCGTCTTCGTCGACATCGTTCCTCCTGCGATGTGACCGAGGGTCCGGCGACGACGGGAATGCCGTCGCCGTCGCCCACCGGCCTGCATCGGCCGATTAACGACATAACCCTCATCTCGCATTCTCGCTCAGTGCGGGGGCACCGGCGTTCCTGCCGTGCCTGGGGCCCTCGTCCAGCAGGCCGGCGAACTCCCGCTGGGCGGACCGGCAGTCGGGGACCGGCGAGATACGGGCGGGGCCTGGCGGGGAGTGACGGATACGGAGGTGGAGCCGACCTTTGATCATCGTGATCAGGACGCCCCTGGCCCACCCCTCGTCCGCGGTCTTGCGCGCGTAGAACTCCCTCGTCGTCCGGCTGTCCAGCATGTCCAGCAGGACGATGTGGTGGCCCCACGGGATCGGCCGCCCGGTCTGCGGGACGGAGTCCGGCCAGGCCGCCGCGAATGCCCTCATGTAGAGGAGGTTGGTCCGCGAGTAGCCCATGGCCTCGGGGAACGCGCCGCGCAGGTCGATCGAGAGCCGGGGCACCGCCTTCCTGCCCCAGTCATCGTCCGTCTGCCGTTCGAGGATGTGGCGGCCGATCCGCCAGTACTGCCGGATCAGCTCGGCATCGGTGGTGAGCAGGGCCACCCGCCCCCGGCTGCCGGTGATCTCGCGCTTGACGGCGTCGAGCAGCGACCCGTAGTCGCCCCGACCGGCTTCCTCGCCGTTCCTGTCATCACTCATGCACGCAAAGTATCCACTCGGCCCGGCCTCCGCATCCGCCGCCGGTGACCGCCTGGAGTGAGGAATCCTCGTCAGGGGATGAGGATTCCTCACCGTCGGGCCGGTCATGTCATGGCATACGCGCATAGGCAGGGAGAGTAAGGAACTCCGCGAAGTCGTCGTCCAGGGCGACCTCCTTGAACAGCGCGGTCGCCTGGTCGTAAAGGGCCTCGTCGTATCCGGGCTCTTCCTTGATCTTGGCGAGCTCCTCGTCGATGATCTGCTCGACCAGTTCCCTGGTCACCACGGCGCCGGTGTCGGCGAGCTTGATGTCGTTGTGGATCCACTGCCAGATCTGGGAGCGGGAGATCTCGGCGGTCGCCGCGTCCTCCATCAGGTTGTGGATCGCGACCGCGCCCAGCCCGCCCATCCAGGCGGCCAGGTAGCGCAGTGCCACGTCCACGTTGTTGCGCAGCCCCGCCTCGGTGATGTCGCCGGGAGTCTGGGCGACCGCGAGCAGGTCGGCGGCGGAGACGGAGACATCCTCGCGCAGGCGGTCGAGCTGGTTCGGCCGTGACCCGAGGACGGCGTCGAAGACGTCGCGGCAGATCGGCACCAGGTCGGGGTGGGCGACCCACGAACCGTCGAAGCCGTCGCCGGACTCGCGGGTCTTGTCGGCGGTGACCTTCTCCAGAGCGATCTTGTTGACCTCGGGGTCGCGGCGGGAGGGGATGAACGCGGCCATCCCGCCGATGGCGTGGGCCCCGCGCCGGTGGCAGGTGCTGACCAGGAGTTCGGTGTAGGCGCGCATGAACGGGGCGGTCATCGTCACCGCGTTCCGCTCGGGCAGCAGGAACTCGCGGCCGCGGGTGCGGAACTTCTTGATCACGCTGAAGAGGTAGTCCCAGCGGCCCGCGTTGAGGCCGGCGGAGTGGTCGCGGAGCTCATAGAGGATCTCCTCCATCTCGAACGCGGCCGGGTAGGTCTCGATGAGCACCGTCGCCCGGATCGTGCCCTGGGTGATGTCGAGCAGTTCCTGGGCCCTGACGAAGACGTCGTTCCAGAGGCGGGCCTCCAGGTGTGACTCCATCTTCGGCAGGTAGAAGTAGGGGCCCTTGCCCTTGGCGATCTGCCGCTGCGCCGAGTGGAAGAAGTAGAGCCCGAAGTCGACGAGGGAGGCGGAGAACGGCACCCCGTCGAGGGTGAGGTGCTTCTCGTCCAGGTGCCATCCACGAGGGCGGACCACGATGGTGGCCAGCTCGGAGTCGGGCTTGAGGGCGTAGCTCTTCTCCCCGGCGGAGAAGTCGATGGTCCGGTCGAGCGCGTCGCGGAGGTTGAGCTGGCCGTTGACGGTGTTTTCCCAGGTGGGAGCGTTGGCGTCTTCGAAGTCGGCCAGCCAGACCTTGGCGCCGGAGTTCAGCGCGTTGATCGTCATCTTCCGGTCGACCGGGCCGGTGATCTCCACGCGGCGGTCCTCCAGGCCGGGCGCGGGCGGGGCGACGTGCCACTCGGACTCGCGCACGTGCCTGGTCTCGGGCAGGAAGTCGAGGGTGCCGCCCGCCGACAGCTCCGCCTGACGGTCCTGGCGGGCCTGGAGCAGCTCCAGACGCCGGTCGTTGAACTCGCGCTGGAGGGTGGCCACGAAGGCCAGTGCCTCCGACGTGAGGATCTCGTCAAAGCGGTCCTGACCGGGGCCACTGATCTCAACACCGTCCATGAGCCCTCTTTCCGTATCATGGAAAACCACTTCTGAATTGTGGAATAGACGCTACTTGACGGCCGGTTCTCGGTCAAAGGCAGGGTCCTCCTCAGGGGTCGCTCGGGGAATTCCCCGATGATCCGGGGGATGTACTGGGAGACAGTTGGATCAGCGCCTCCCGGTAGAGGGAGAGGACGGACAAGTCGCGAATGGGAAGCGGAGACTTCCCGGGAAGTCGAGGATTGAGCGCATGAAGAGGAACACGCTCGTCGCCGGTGGGCTGTTGGGGGCGGTTTTCATGCTCTCGGGGTGCGAGTTCGCCCTGGACTTCCGTGACCGGCAGCAGGACGTCGTCTCCTACGACGTCACCGGCAGGGTGACGGCCCTGGACGTCGCCACGGGCTCGGGCGACATCGTGGTCACCGAGTCGGACCGGCAGGCCGTCCACGTGACCGAGACCATCCACTGGCGCGGCGGCGACAAGCCCACCACCGAGCATCCGGTGGACGGCGGCACGCTCACCCTGCGGCACCGCTGCGACGGGATGAGCTGCTCGGTCGACTACAAGGTCGAGATCCCGCCAGGTCTGACGGCCAAGCTCGACACCGGTTCCGGGACCATCACGCTGCGTGGGCTGACCGGGGGAGTGAGCGCCGAGAGCGGCTCCGGCGACATCGAGGCGGGAAACCTGGGTTCCAAGCAGTTCACCGCCGACACCGGCTCCGGCGAGGTCGAGGCGAGGTTCGCGGTCATGCCCGACAGGGTGGAGATCAAGACCGGTTCCGGCGACGTGGCCGCGTACCTTCCCAAGGGCGGCTACGACGTGACCACCGAGACCGGCTCCGGCGACGAGACCGTGGAGGTCGTCAGGGACCCCTCGGCGCCGCACAAGATCACGCTGAAGACCGGCTCCGGCGACGCCCGGGTCCTGCTCTCCTGAACCCGACACCGACACCGCGCCGGTCGGGGGGGCGGAGCGGTGATAACCAGGTGATGACGGAGCGGTTCCCATGGCACCATCGAGGGGAAGAGACCCGGGGTGTTCGGGCGTTCACTCATATGAGAAGAACGCATACGGACCCACCATCTGAATGGAGCGACGACATAGACACTCGTGAGCCGCTGGACATGGACATCGATCGATTCGACGACCTGCTCGACACCGGTGAGATGGATCTGGCCGAGCGCCAGGCGCTCCGCCGGGTGGCGGGCCTTTCCACGGAGCTGGAAGACGTCACCGAGGTCGAATACCGCCAGCTGCGACTTGAGCGGGTCGTCCTGGTCGGCGTCTGGACCTCCGGTACGGCGACCGACGCCGAGAACTCCCTCCTGGAGCTCAAACTCCTCGCCGAGACCGCGGGTTCACAGGTGCTGGAGGGGCTGATCCAGCGCCGCCAGAAGCCCGACACGGCGACCTACATCGGTTCGGGCAAGGCGCAGGAGCTCGCCGACATCGTCTCCGCCACCGGTGCCGACACCGTGGTGTGCGACGGTGAGCTGAGCCCCGGCCAGCTCCGCCAGCTCGAGGAGACGGTCAAGGTCAAGGTCATCGACCGGACCATGCTGATCCTCGACATCTTCGCCCAGCACGCCAAGAGCCGCGAGGGCAAGGCCCAGGTCGAGCTCGCGCAGCTCAACTACCTTCTGCCGCGCCTGCGAGGCTGGGGTGGCAACCTGTCCCGCCAGGTCGGCGGGCGCGCCGCGGGCGGCGTCGGCATGGGCGGTCGCGGTCCCGGTGAGACCAAGATCGAGCTGGACCGCCGCCGGATCCGCGAGCGGATGGCCAAGCTACGCCGCCAGATCGGCGAGATGACCACCGCCCGCGAGACCAAGCGGGCGCGACGCCTGCAGCGCGAGGTCCCGGCCGTGGCCATCGCCGGATACACCAACGCGGGCAAGTCCTCGCTGCTGAACCGGCTGACCGGTGCCGGAGTGCTGGTCGAGGACGCCCTGTTCGCCACGCTCGACCCGACGGTCCGCAGGGCGCACACGCCCGACGGCCGCCTGTTCACGCTGGCCGACACGGTCGGGTTCGTCCGGCACCTGCCGCACCAGCTCGTCGAGGCGTTCCGCTCCACGCTTGAGGAGGTCGGCGATGCCGACCTGATCCTGCACGTGGTCGACGGCTCGCACCCCGACCCCGAGTCGCAGCTCGCCGCGGTGCGTGAGGTGTTCGCCGATATCGAGGGCGCCCGCGACATCCCGGAGATCGTGGTCATCAACAAGGCCGACGCCGCCGACCCGGTGGTGCTGGCCCAGCTGACCGCGCGGGAGAAGCACACGGTCGTGGTCTCGGCCCGCACGGGCGCCGGGATCGACGAGCTGAGGGCCGTGATCGAGCGGGAGCTGCCCCGGTTCGACCAGGAGGTCAGGCTTCTCGTGCCGTACGAGCGCGGCGACCTGATCTCCAGGGCGCACGGGGAGGGCGAGGTTCTCGGCATCGAGCACACCGAGGACGGCACGGTGCTGCACGCCAGGGTTCTGCCCGGCCTCTTCGCCGAGCTGGAGAAGACCGCCAAGCCGGTCGAGACCGTCTGATCGGCTCCTTCCGCCGTACCGCCTCCTTGGGGCGGTACGGCGGGACGGCGACGCCTTCCCTCACCTCTCGCGGCGGAACATGACCAGTGCCACGTCGTCCTCCCTGGCGCCGAACCTCCCGATCAGCCGGTCGCAGAAGACCTCCAGGTCCTCCTCCGTCTCCTCGGCCAGGTGCCGTACGATCTCCAGACTCTCGTCGAGCAGCTTGTCGCGGTCCTCGATGAGTCCGTCGGTGAACATCAGCACCGCGGCTCCCCGCGGCACGTTCACCCGGTCGACCCGGTAGCTCTCCTCGGCCACGCCCAGCAGGAGATTGCCCAGGCGGTGGTAGCGGGCCCGGCCGTCGGCGATGAACAGGGGCGGGATGTGCCCGGCATTGGCGATCTCCATCTCCCCGGTCACCGGGTCGAGCAGGAGCAGGCAGACGGTGGCGGTCATACCGGGGTGGTAGCGCCGCAGCACATCGTTGAGCAGGGCCATCGACGTGCCGAGGTCCGAAGTGCCGATGATGGAGGCACGCAGTGCGTGGCGCAGCTCCGCCATGACGGTGGCGGCCAGCAGCGAGTGTCCCTGGACGTCGCCGATGGCGATGAGCACCCGGTGACCCAGCCGTAGGACCTCGTAGAAGTCGCCGCCGACCTCGACGTTGTCGACCGCGGGCTGGTACCGCCAGCCGATCGTGAGCCCGGGGGTCTCGGGGATCCGCGCCGGCAGCAGGCTGCGCTGCAGGGTGAGGGCGATCGCGTGCTCCTCGGCGTACGCCCGGAGCGCGTCCACGGCGAGGGCGAGGGCCTGGCCGAGCTGGCGCAGCACGTTGAACTCGTCGACGTCGAGCGGCGGGACCCCGTCCACCCCGAGATAGACGGGGGGCCTGTCCAGCTTGGTGCGGCAGACCACGGCCGAGACATCGCCGCTGATCTTCGAGTCGGGCACCAGCCCCATCCACTCGGCGGCGGGGACCGTGAAAACCCGGGTGCCCGCGGAGTCGCCCAGGGACATCGCGCTCAACCTGTTCAGCGTGTCCGGCGCCGCGACCTTGGCGACGGCGACGTTCTCCGGGGGCATGGCGGAGAACCTGCGGGTCCGGCCGTCGGGAGGCAGGGCGAGCGTGCCCGCCTGCCGCTCCAGGATCCTGGAGGTCCCCTCGACGGCCGTGCCGAGGAGCTCGTCGAACGTCTCGGCGGAGTTCATCGAGAGCGTGACCTCGGTGAGGGCGGCCAGCCGCCGGGCCATCAGCTCGGCCCGTTGCCGGGCTCGGTAGTAGCGCAGCGTGGCCTCGACCGTCGCGGCGAACTCGTCAGGCTCGACCGGTTCCGCCAGGTAGGCGTCGGCTCCGCGTTCGAGCCCCTGGGCGCGGTCGGCCGGGGTGATCGCCGCTCCGGAGATCTGGATGACCGGTATCGACGACGTCGCCGGGTCGGCCTTGATCTGCTCGCAGACCTCGTAGCCGCTGATGTCGGGCAGTCGTACGTCGAGGACGACCAGGTCCGGCTGGAGCTCCCTGACCTTGGCGAGTGCCTCCATGCCGCCGGTGGCCTGCACGACCTGGTGTCCCGAGCGGCGCAGCCAGCTCGACAGGATGTACAGCTTGGTCGGGGTGTCGTCCACGACCAGTACCGTCGCTCCTTCGCTACCCATGGGCGTGCCCCAGAACGCTTCCGATCGCCTCGATCTCGGCCTCGAGGAGTTCCCTGCCGATCTCGCTCAACGCGGTGGCCACCCGGATCTGGTCCTGGGCCTCCAACCCGACGCTCTCCGCGACCTCCCGGCCGAGCCTGCGCATGGCGAAGACGTCGTGGTCGTCCCGGACGCCGACCCTGATCAGCTCGTCCCCGGTCATGCGCCCGGCCTGACGGCGACCACGCAGGCGTCGTCCCTGCGGGTACCGGCCTCGCGCAGCAACGTGCCGGCGACGACGGAGGGGAGGCGCGTGACCAGCCCGGGGTAGGAGGTGATGTCCCAGCGTTCGGACAGGCCGTCGGAGTGGAGCAGGACGACACTGTGCCGCGGCACGATGTACTCGTACTGGCGCAGGGCCCTGGCCTGGTGGCCGGCGATGCCCGGTACCGAGATCATCTCCTGACGGCCGTCGCCGTGGGCGATCCACGCGGAGATGTTGCCGAGGCCGGCGAAGCTCACCGTGCCCGCGGCGCCGTCGACGCGGGCCACGGCGACCGCGCCGCCCCTGGTGTGGCCCAGGCCGGTGTGGATGCGCTCCAGGGCGGCGACCGGTGCGAGGTCCGCGTGCCGCAGGAACAGGCGCACCGCCTCCTGGGAGGCATGGGCGGCGGCGGGGCCGTGGCCGAGCCCGTCGCAGAGCATCACGGTCATCGCGGTGCCGGTCTCGGCGACCACGAAGGCGTCGCCGCAGACGGTTTCCTCGCCGATCGGGCGTGTCAGGCCGCTCACCTGGGACGGGGGCCGCGGGGCGCCCTGCGCGACGAAGTACATGCCGAGCACGGTTCCCCGGCCGGGCATGGAATGAACCTCGTATCCGCTGGCCATCCGGGCTATGCCGCCCAGCCCGATGCCGAGCGTGCCCGCCGTGGAGTAGCCGTCGCGCAGGGCGCGGGAGACGTCCTGCATCCCCGGCCCCCGGTCGATCGCGAGGACCTCGACCGCCGAGTCCAGCTCGGGGTGCGGCCGGATCAGCATGACCCCCTCGATCGCATGCTTCACCAGGTTCGACGCGGCCTCGCTCACCGCCACGGCGACCCGCCCGATGTCCTCCTCGCCGAATCCCCGGATCTCGGCGAGCGCCACGGCGGTGCGGCGGAGCGCGCCGATCGCACTGGCGTCCTCGGCGCGCACCCAGACGTCGTGCCGCGAGCGGATCAACGTGCTCATTTCGTCACCGTGATCAGCGTGCCCTCACCGGGAGTCGACTCCAGGGCGAATTCGTCGACCAGACGGCGGGAGCCGCTGAGGCCGAGACCGAGGCCGTTGCCCGTGGTCCACCCGTCGGTCAGCGCCTGCTCGATGTCCGGGATGCCGGGCCCGTTGTCGCTGAAGGTCATCCGTAGGCCGCGCCGTACCCCCTTGTGCACGACCTTGACCCGTACCTGTCCCCCTCCCGCGTAGACCAGGGCGTTGCGGGCCAGCTCGCTGGCCGCGGTCACCACCTTGGTCTGGTCGACCAGGGACAGGCCCACGTTCACGGCGACGGTCCTGATGCGCCGGCGGACCAGCACGACGTCGCCGTTGACGTTGATGGGCAACTCCTCGGCGGTTGTCACCGGGTGGCCGCAGAGGTCTGGGAGCCTTCGATCTGGTTCAGCAGCGCGACACCCTTCTCGAGATTGAGCGCCGTGCGCACGCCACCGAGGGAGAGGCCGGGCTCGACGAGGGTGATCGCCACCGCCGGTCGCATGCCGACGACGATCGTCTCGGCGCCCATCAGCCGGGCCGCCACCACGGTCTTGAGCAGGTGCTGCGCGACCCCGGTGTCCACGGCAGGCACCCCGGTGATGTCGATGACCGCGTGCTCGGAGCCGGTGTCGACGAGCGCCTGCAGCAGCTTCTCCATGACGACCTGGGTCCTGGCCGAGTCGAGCGTGCCGACCAGCGGCACCGCGACGATGCCGTCCCAGAGCTTGACCACCGGGGTGGACAGCTCCAGCAACTGCTCCGCCTGGTCGATGATGATCTTCTCCCTGGCCGCCGCGTAGCTCTCCACGGTGAAGAGCCCGAGGTCGTCGATTACCCGGGAGAACCAGATGAAACCTCGCAGGGCCTCGGGGGAGGCGTCCTCCTCGACGGTCTCGTAGAGTGCCTCCTTCAGGCCGAACACCACGATCGCGGTCTCGGTCGGGGTGAACCCCTGGCGGGCGCGGTCACGGGAGAGTTCGGCGAGGAGGCCACGCAGGTCGCTGAGGTCGCCGGAGTCGCCGAACGACCGACGCAGTGCCCGGTAGAGCTCACGTAGCTGCCCGGCCAGTCCTCCGCGATCCACCTGGCCTCCGGTAGCGGAGCCGGCGACCTCAAGCCAGCGCTTGAGGAGGCGTTCCTCGTGCCCCTGGAGAAGTTCTTCAATGCGACGACGGCCGGCGTCCGCGTGGACGGACAAGGCAACTTCTATGCGTGTGACCTGCAGACAACTCGCACGAAAGGCTACATTGAGCGTCCTGCTTGCGGCCTTTTCTAGGGATTTGGTCGATAGGTGTCGGGGGTCGATGTCGCTGCCATCCCAGGTGCCCGCACGGCAACGCGACCGCCCGCCGATGTGGAGGGGAGTAAGGATCATGGTCCAAGCCTCCCGATTGCCAGCCTAGGTTGATCGCGAATCGCGTTTCAATGGCGGGGCTTGCGCTGAAAGGCTCTGTGGGGTGCACTGTGGTCGCGAAAACGTACAAAAGCCGCGAAAGCCGCAGTGGTCGGCCGGGGTTTAGATTGCTACCATAAGGCAAATCTAGCGAGATGTTATGACGCAAGTTGCTCTGGTGACTACTGTTACGGACGATGAAGAAGTAGTCTGAGCTGTGGAAAGGTGCTCAACGCCACGCGTGATCGTCGAGCCGGCGGGCGAGGTGCGGTCGCGGTGAGGCGGCGTTCTTCCCAATTAGCCTGTACAGCGGGCTGACTTGTGAAATAACGTAACTGAACTGAAATCGCCCGATCATGATCCCGGCGATACTGTCGCCGCACAACAGATACGCGGATGAGAGCAGGAGACCCCCGATGCCGTCCGGAGTCACAGCGGGCTTGAAGGGCACGGTGCCCGGCAGTGTCAGGGGCGACTCGTCCCGTCCGGGTGTGGTCCTCCTCCTCCAAGCGTCTTCCCCTGAACACAAGGCGGTGATGCGATGACGGTCCGCCTTCTGACCAACATCGGCCGGCTCTGGACCGGAAACGATGTGTTCAGCAACGCGGCGATCCTTGTCCACAACGACAGGATCGCCTGGGTCGGCCGGGCCGCGGATCTACCGCAGAGCGTGCCCGGCGTCGTCGACGACATCGTCGACGTCGACCACGTCGAGAACCTGGGCGGCGCGCTGGTCACCCCCGGCCTGATCGACGCGCACACCCATCCGGTCTACGCGGGCAACCGCTACGCCGAGATGGCGATGCGCTCCGGTGGTTCCACCCCCTCCGCGATCACCGCGGCGGGCGGCGGCATCGGTTCCACCGTGACGGTCACCCGGGGCACCGATCCCTGGACGCTCTGCAACGGTGTCCGTGAGCGGCTCCGAGACTGGCTGCTCAGCGGCACCACCACCATCGAGGCCAAGACCGGCTACCACCTCACCCGCGACGGCGAACTCGCCGACGTGCGGCTCCTGCGCGAGCTGGAGAAGGAGCCGATGATGCCGCGGGTGCACGTGACCTTCATGGCCGCGCACGTCGTCCCGCCCGAGTACTTCGGCCGCCAGCGCGACTACGTCGAGGCCGTGGGCTCCTGGTGCGCCGACGCCGCGGCGGCGGGAGCCGACAGCGTCGACGTCTACTGCGACGAGGGTCACTTCACCGCGGAAGAGGCCCGCTGGGTCCTGGCCTCCGGGCGCAACGTCGGCCTGCAGCCCCGCGTGCACGCCGGTGCGTACACCCGCCGGGGCGCCGTCCAGCTCGCCGCCGAGCTCGGCTGCGCCTCCGCCGACCTGCTCCACCACACCACCGACGAGGACATCGCGATCCTGGCCCGCTACGGAGTCCCCGCCGTGGTCTGCCCGGGAACCGCCCTCCAGCGTGGCAGCCTGCCTCCCGTCCGCCGGATGCTCGCCCAGGGGGTCACCGTGGCCCTCGGCAGCGATCACAACCCGGGCCACTGCGGCATCACCTCGATGTCACTGGTCATCAGCCTCGCGGTGGCGGCCTTCGGCATGAGCGTCGGCGACGCCCTTCGCGCCGCCACCCTCGGCGGTGCCACGGTCCTCGGGGCTTCCGACCGCGGTGTTCTCGCCCCAGGTCGCCTGGCCGACATCGTCCAGTGGGACGCCGACCACGAGGGCGCCTTCGCCTGGGCCTTCGGCCTCAAGCCCCGCCGGGTCTGGCGTGGCGGCACCCCCGTCCAGTAGGTCCAACGTCCGTGTCTCCGGCCTTCTTCGTCTGATCTTCCCCGAGTAATCTCTGGACATGTCGCCATCGGTCGCCGTCGTCACCGACTCCACCGCCTACCTTCCGCGAGAGCAGGTCTCCCGCCTGGGAATCATCGTGGTACCGCTCCAGGTGATCGTGGGAGGCAGGTCGCTCGACGACATGGCGCGGCTCGACGGCGCGAGCGTGGACGACGTGCTCGGGGAGCGGGCTCCGGTGACGACCTCCAGGCCCGCTCCGCGGCGTTTCGCGGACGCCTACGACCAGGCGGCGGCCCAAGGCGCGACCGGCATCGTCTCCATCCACCTGTCGGCGGAGATGTCCGGCACGGTCGAGGCCGCCCGCGCGGGAGCCGAGGATTCACCGGTTCCGGTCGAGGTCATCGACAGCAGGTCCATCGCGATGGGCCTGGGATTCCCCGTCCTCGCCGCCGCGGGTGCCGCCGCCGCGGGCGCGACCCGGACGGAGGTGGCGGATGCCGCCCGCCGCCGTGCGGAGTCGATCCGCAGCTTCTTCTATGTCGACACCCTGGAATACCTGCGCCGGGGAGGCCGGATCGGTGCGGCGGCGACCCTCCTCGGCTCGGCACTGATGATCAAACCGATCCTGCACATCCGTGACGGCGCGATCGTTCCGCTGGAGAAGGTCCGTACGGCGAGCCGGGCCATCGCCCGTCTCGAGGATCTCGCGGTCGAGGCCGCGGGCACCGTCCCGGTGGAGGTCGCCGTCCAGCATCTCGGCGCCGCGGCCCGTGCCGAGGCGCTGGCGGCGCGCCTGCCCCGGCGCATCCCCGCACTCGTCGAGGTCACAGTCGTCGAGGTCGGTTCGGTCATCGGCGCCCACGTCGGCCCCGGGATGCTCGGCATCACCGTCTCCTTCCCGCCCTCCTGACACCCGTGGGCGCGCATGCCCGGTCCGGGCGCCCGTCCGCCGGATCGCCGTCCACAGCCTGGCCGTACGGTCGGCCGGATATCCACAGAACGGAGTTCGGCAAGGATATTCCCGGTGCCGCCGCCGTAGCGTCCTGCGGGTGCGGACCACAGGCCAGAACATCGAGCGGTTCCGAGCCGAGTCGCGGCTGCGGATCCTGACAGGGCGTGGCTCACCTACCGCCGTGCCCCTCCCTCGCAGGTCGACCGACCTGCTCGCCCTGCCGCCGCCCAACGATCGGTTCTCGCCGTTCCGGCCGGTAGGCCCCGCCGATCCGGGAGATCCGCTCTCTCATGGGGAGGCCGGGGCCGGTCTGCCCTGTTCGGCTGGGGACGCGTGGTCCGGTGGGCAGGGCCGGCCGCCGGATGCCGTCTCCCTCGACGGTCCCGCCGCGCGCATGCGTTCCATGCCGCCTCCCCCGGCCTTCGAGGCACTGCGCAAGGTCGTGGCCGCACAGGGACAGGCTTTCGGTCCGGGCAGGCCGGGGTTGCGCCTCCTGCTGCTCGTCGCCCTGACGGCCGCCGTCGCCGGCGGCGTGTATGCCTGGAGGTCCCAGCCGGAGCCCGAGCCGCTGGCCCCGCCGGCACCGATCTCCGGGGCTCCGCTGTCGGAGCCTGTCAACGCCGCACGGTCCCGGCCCGCGCCGGCCACCGAGCTGACAGTTCACGTGACCGGCAAGGTCCGCCGCCCCGGGGTGATCACGTTGCCCGGAGGTTCCCGGGTCGCCGACGCGGTCCAGGCGGCCGGGGGCGTTCGCGGGGCAGCCGCCACGGGTTCTCTCAACCTCGCGCGCAGGCTCGTCGACGGCGAGCAGATCGTCGTCGGCTCGGCCGGCCCCGCCGTCGCGGCGGCACCCGCCTCGGTGGATCCGGCCGACCCCGCCACCGCCGTCGTCGACCTCAACACGGCCACGGCCGAGCAGCTGGAGCGGCTACCGGGCGTGGGCGAGGTGCTCGCCCGGCGCATCACCGAGTACCGCGCCGCCCATGGCGGCTTCCGCGCCGTTGAGCAACTCCGCGACGTGAGCGGCATCGGCGACCGTAAGTATGCCGAGATGCGCGACAAGGTCCGCGTGTGATCCGCCGGTCGGGGAGGGCGGTCGCGATGCGAGCCGGCCCGGCCGTCGAGGTCGGGCGCGCCGGGGATACCAGGGGCACCGGGGATACCGAGAGCTCTGATGGTTCCGGTGCTCCCGGGAAGGCCGGCGGTTCCAGGAGTTCCGGAAAGGGGTGGGGCGCGCACGCCGCGCATCTGCTCCTGCCCGCGGCGGCATCGTGGGTGACCGCCCTCGTCCTGCTGGGCTGTCCTGCGGCGACGGGTGCCGTGGTGGCCGGTCTCACGGCCGTGGGTGCCCTGGCCGTGGCTGTTCCGGTCCGGACAGGGAGGACGGCGGGCTGGCGTAACGCGGTGATCGCGGTCCTGGGGTGCACGGCCGCGGTGGCCGGGTCGGTGGCCTTCCGGGTGCACGCCGCGGGTACGGGACCGGTCGCCGAGCTGGCCGGAAGGCACGCCTCGGCGGTGGCGGAGGCGGTGGTGACCGACGACCCCCGGGAGGTGGCCCGGCGTGGTGGGCTGTTCCGACGGGAGAGCTTCGTGGTGCCCGCCCGGGTCGAGTCGGTCGGGACGGGAGCGGACAGGGTGACGCTGCGGGCTCCGGTGCTGCTTTTCGTCTCCGGCGCGGAGTGGCGCTCGCTGCTGCCCAGCCAGCGGGTCGAGGTCAGCGGGCGCTTCGGCCCGGCGGACCCCGGTGAGCTGCTCGCGGCGGTGGTGCTGGTCAGGGGGGCACCGCGAGTCCTGAGCGGGCCCTCCTGGGAGCAACGCGCGGCCGGGGTGCTCAGATCGGGGCTGAGGAAGGCGGCCGAGGTGTTGCCGCCGGCGCAGCGCGGGCTGCTGCCCGGCCTGGTGGTCGGTGACGTGTCCCGGATGGACGACCAGGTCAGAGCCGACTTCAAGGCGGCCGGTCTCAGCCACCTGCTCGCCGTCTCCGGCGCGAATCTCGCCGTCGTGGCCGGTGCGGCGGTCGCGATGGCCAGGATGGCCGGTCTGCCACTCGCCGCGCGGGCGGTGCTGGCGATCTCGGCCATGGTCGCCTTCTCGATCGTCGCCCGGCCCTCGCCCAGTGTGCTCAGGGCTCTCCTGATGGGCGGGGTCGCCGCCGTGGCACTCGGCACGGGCCGCTCGCGCGACGGCGTCGCGGCTCTGTCGGCGACGGTTCTGGGGCTGATCTTCTTTGTCCCCGACCTCGCCCGCTCCTACGGCTTCGCCCTGTCGGTCTTCGCCACCGCGGGCATTCTGGTCCTCGCACCGCGCTGGCGCGACCGGCTCTCGACCCGAATGCCCCGCTGGGCGGCGGAGGCGATCGCCGTGGCCGCCGCGGCCCAGGCCGCCGTCACCCCCGTCCTGGTCCTCATGTCCGGGCAGCTCGCACCGGTGGCGATCCCGGCCAACCTGCTCGCGGGCCCGGCCGTGGCCCCGGCCACCCTGCTCGGCTTCGTGGTGGCGCTGGTCGCCCCCCTGCACATGGGGCTCGCTCAGCTGCTGGTCCGGCCGGCGGGTCTGGCCACCGGATGGATCATCGAGGTGGCCGGGCACACCGCGGGGCTCCCGTTGGGTGTGCTCCCGTGGCCGGGCGGTGTCACCGGGCTGCTCCTGCTGGCCGCTGCCGTCCCGCTCGCCGTGCTGGTACTGCGGCACCGGGGGACACGCCTGATCGCCCTGGCGACCGTCGTCGGCCTGGTTCTCGCCGTGACGGTGGCCGCGCCGATCGTGACTCGCTGGCCGCCTCGCGGATGGTTGCTGGTGGCCTGCGATGTCGGCCAGGGAGACGCGTTGCTGGTCGCGGCAGGGCCTGGGCGAGCCGTGGTGGTGGACGCGGGGCCCGATCCCGTCCGGGTGGACCGCTGTCTGCGTTCCATGGGAATCGGGGAGGTGCCACTGGTCATCCTCACCCATCCGCACCTCGACCATGTGGGAGGGCTCGACGGTGTCTTCCGCGGGCGTGCGGTGGGAGCGGTGCTGGTGACCCCGCGCGGCGCCGGAGGCGATGCCGGGGAGCACGAGGAGGTGAGGCTGAGCGAGGATCTCGCCCGCCGCCGTGTGGTCGAGTGGGCGGCGAGTCCGGGGGCGAGCTGGCGGTTCGGGCCCTCCGAGCTGACGGTCATCGGCCCGGTGGCCGAGGCGTCCCTGATCGGCGCGGGGAAGGGAGCAGCCGTCAACAACGCCAGCGTCGTGGTGCATGTTCGCTGGGCCGCGGGGTCGGCTCTGCTCAGCGGCGACATCGAGACCGAGGCTCAGGCGGAGCTGCTCCGCAGGGGCCTGCCGCCCGCCGAGATCCTCAAGGTTCCGCACCACGGATCCAGCAGGTACGACCCGGCCTTCTTCGCCGCCATCGGTGCTCGTGCCGCCCTCATCAGCGTGGGGGCGGACAACGACTACGGCCATCCCGCCCCGTCGACCCTGGCCACGCTGTACCGGCTCGGTGTGCGCGTCCACCGGACGGACCTGTCGGGGGACCTCGCCGTGGTGGACAGTGGGGGAGCCCTGTCCGTCATCCCCCAGAGGAACGCTCCGGTGCGGGGCTAGGACGTGACCTTGGCCGGGCGGCGGAACTCAGTGTCCACGTCGGCGGCGTAGACCGACCGGCTGCAGCGCGCGCAGCGGTACATGATCGGGCCCTCGTCGAGGGATGTTCCGCAGCGCGGGCAGGCATGGCGGCGAATGGTGGATTTTGTCATGATTTTCACCTCCTGTGATGTTCCCAGGGTGCCTCACGGCACCTGCATTCCAATTGCGAACGACTTGCCGATGCCCTTTCCGCCACCGGGACGTGGCATGCTGCTCGGCATGGCGGCAACCGATCCGGCACCCGTGATCCTGATACTCGGCGACGAGGAACTGCTGGCCGACCGCGCGGTGAGCGAGGTGACCTCGGCGGCCAGGGCGGCCGATCCGACCGCCGAGGTGCACGATCTCCCCGGTGCGAAGATGGAGCTCGGGGAGCTCACCCGTCTGACGTCGCCCTCGCTGTTCGGCGACAGGTCCGTGGTGGTCGTCCGCTCGGCCCAGGACCTCGGCAAGGACGTCATCGCCGAAGTCGTCTCCTATGCGGCTCACCCGGCCGAGGAGACCGTGCTGATCCTCGTCCATCCGGGGGGCGTCAAGGGGAAGGCACTGGTCGACGGGGTCAAGAAAACCGGGGCACAGGTGGTCTCGGTCACCAAGGTGACCAAACCGGCCGAGCGGCTGGCGTTCGTCAAGGCGGAGCTGAAACGGGCCGGGCGCACCATCGGGGCGGACGCCGCCGCCGCGCTCCTCGACGCCGTGGGCAACGACCTGCGCGAACTCGCCGCCGCCTGCAGCCAGCTCGCCTTCGACACCCCCGGCAAGGCGATCGACGAGGCCGCCGTGGCGCGCTACCACCGGGGCAGGGCCGAGGTCAGCGGGTTCACCGTGGCCGACTCGGCAGTCGAGGGGCGCCTGGGCGACGCCCTGGAGCAACTGCGCTGGGCCCTGGCGACCGGTACGGCACCGGTTCTGCTGGTCAGCGCGCTCGCCGGGGGCCTGCGCTCGCTGGCGAAGGTGGGCGGTGCTCCCCGCAACCTGAGGGGCGGTCAACTCGCCGGCCGGCTCGGCATGCCGCCCTGGAAGATCGAACGGGTCCAGCGGCAGCTGAACGGCTGGGGGCCCGAGGGCCTCGCCCGCGCGATCCAGGCCGTCGCCACCGCCGACGCTCAGGTGAAGGGCGGCGGCGCCGACCCCGCGTACGCGCTGGAGCACATGGTCCAGACCGTGGTCGCCAGCCGCACCGGACGCTAGCCTGCATTCCGCACATGACCCCGATCGACCCGGGGTGATCACCCGCTGCATCGGATCAGATATGGCTGCTGATCTGCAACGATGCGGCAGGTGCGGAAAACGGGGCCAGCCGGGCGGGGACACGCTCGGCATCACGCCGCCCCGGCCCGCGAGGCGTGCCGTCGGCGACGCGTCCCGAGGCCACCAGGGGCGAGAAACTCGATGCGCCAAGCGTCACGGGCGGATGAAACGCAAGAACGCCGCACCCCGTGAGGGAGGCGGCGTCCGCGAAACCTGAAACTACTTGGTGGCCGTCGACAGGGCGGCGGCGCGCTGGGCGATCGCCGACTTGCGGTTGGCGGCCTGGTTCTTGTGGATGACGCCCTTGCTGGCAGCCTTGTCCAGCTGGCGGGCGGCGGCGCGCTGGAGCACAGCGGCCTGCTCGACGTCACCCTGGTCGGCGGCCTCGCGGAACTTGCGGATGGCCGTCTTCAGGGAAGACTTGACAGCCTTGTTACGCAGCCGGGCCTTCTCGTTCTGCCGGTTGCGCTTGATCTGGGACTTGATGTTCGCCACGAAGAAGCCTCGGTGAATGTCGTTGGATGGGGCGCGCGGGCAGAGAGGGCGCGCCACACGCAGTTGACTAGGCTACCAACTGCCGAGGTCGTCGCTCAAATCGACAGGCCGGGCAGAGGGATGCCTGATCAGTTTAGCGTGTGATTTTGATCGCTCGGACCGTAATCCTCACGGCTTGAACCAGAACTTGTCGTACTCAGCCCAGTCCTCCTTGGTGGCGGCGAAGTCGACGTAGATCGCCAGCCCGAACCGCTCACGGGGTTTGCCGTACGAGGTCAGCGCCAGCCGGGCGCCCCTGGCCGCCTTCTCGACGCTCTCGGCCTCGTCGGCCCAGGAGACGCCGTGGTCGTGGTAGGCCGGGGCGCCGATCAGCACCGTCTTCTCCTCGGGGACGAGTCCCAGCGCCAGCGTGCTCTGCCGCACGACGTAGCCGCCGTATACGGAGGGGAAGGGGAGATACGAGTCATAGGTCATGATCGCTACCTGGTCGGTAAGCTTCGCCACCTGGCTGAAGTAGTCGGGCGACCAGTACTTGTCGTGGCCGAGGACGGCGCGTACGGCCGGGCGGGTGAGCGGGAACGGCTCGATCTGCGGGGTCGAGGTGGAGAGCAGACCGTCGCCCACGATCGCGCGGGTCCGAGTCAGCAGGTCGAGGAACTCGGTGTCGCCGTCGCCGATCGGCTCGAAGTTGTAGTGCACGCCGTCGAAGCCGAGCGCCATGATCGCGCGCGCCCCGTCCAGCACACGCTGCCTGGAGGCCGCGTCGTCGAGGTCCAGGGTGCCGTCGACCTTCTGGCCGAGCCAGGCCGAGATCCTGACCTTCGGCAACTCCTCGCGCCACCACTTCAGAAGGTCGACGGCCCTGGGATATCTCTCGATGGGCAACGTCCCGTCGTGGTCGAACGGTCCCGAGTGGAGATAGACGTCCTTGATACCGGTCTTGCGGAGCCTGGCGGCGAGCGTTCGCACGTCGTCGTGGGTCTTCCTGCCGTCGACCCATGCGTGGCCGAGCCACAGGGCGTCGTGGCCGGTCGTCTTCGCCCACGGGGCGGGCGTCCCGGTAAACTGCAGGGTGAGGGTGGCCACGGCCAACCCTGGAAGCGCAAGGAGCAGGGCCGCCACCACAGCGAGAAAACGCAGGCCGAGTCGTGCTCTGGTCCGGGCAATCACCCGGACATGTCACCATGGAAGGCGGCTGGCATGCCAGTCGTGTGATCGTCATCAATCTGTTGAAACGGACCCCGGTGCGCATTCAGCCTGGCCAGACCGACCCCGCGGTGCTTCGCAACTTCTGCATCATCGCGCATATCGACCATGGCAAGTCGACGCTAGCCGACCGCATGCTGCAGATCACCGGAGTGGTCGACGACCGTTCCATGCGCGCCCAGTATCTCGATCGGATGGACATCGAGCGCGAGCGCGGCATCACGATCAAGTCGCAGGCGGTCAGGCTGCCATGGAAGGTCGGCGAGACCGACTACGTCCTCAACATGATCGACACTCCCGGGCACGTCGACTTCACCTATGAGGTCTCCCGGTCGCTCCAGGCGTGTGAGGGCGCGATCCTGCTGGTCGACGCCGCACAGGGGATCGAGGCGCAGACCCTGGCCAACCTCTACCTGGCCATGAACAACGACATGACGATCATCCCGGTGCTCAACAAGATCGATCTGCCCGCCGCCCAGCCGGAGAAGTACGCCGCGGAGATCGCCCACCTCATCGGCTGCGACCCGGAGGACGTGCTGAGGGTCTCCGGCAAGACCGGTGTGGGCGTTCGCGAGCTCCTGGACCACGTGGTCGAGAACATCCCGGCCCCGGTCGGCGACGCCGACGCGCCCGCCCGCGCGCTGATCTTCGACTCGGTCTACGACACCTACCGAGGCGTGATCACGTACGTCCGGGTCATGGACGGGCACCTGGGCAAGCGTGAGCGCATCCTGATGATGTCCACCGGCGCGGCCCACGAGACGCTGGAGATCGGCGTCATCTCGCCCGAACCGAAGATCGCCGACCAGGGGCTGGGCGTCGGTGAGGTGGGCTACCTGATCACCGGTGTGAAGGACGTCCGCCAGTCGCGGGTCGGTGACACGGTGACCTCCGTGTCGAGGTCGGCCGCCGAGGCGCTCAGCGGATACCAGCACCCCAAGCCCATGGTCTTCTCGGGTCTGTATCCCATCGACGGTGACGACTATCCCGAGCTCCGCGAGGCGCTGGACAAGCTCCAGCTCAACGACGCGGCCCTGGTCTACGAGCCGGAGACCTCCGCCGCCCTGGGCTTCGGCTTCCGCTGCGGCTTCCTCGGCCTGCTCCACATGGAGATCGTCCGCGAGCGGCTGGAGCGCGAGTTCAACCTCTCGCTCATCTCCACCGCGCCCAACGTGGTCTATCGAGTGATCATGGAGGACGGTAAGGAGGTCGTCGTCACCAACCCCTCGGAGTTCCCCACCGGCAAGGTGGACAAGGTCTTCGAGCCGATGGTGAAGTCGACGGTGCTCGTCCCGTCGGAGTTCATCGGCGCCATCATGGAGCTCTGCCAGAACCGCCGGGGCAACCTGCAGGGCATGGACTACCTGTCCGAGGATCGCGTCGAGATCCGCTACACGATGCCGCTCGGCGAGATCATCTTCGACTTCTTCGACCAGCTCAAGTCCCGTACGCGCGGCTACGCCTCGCTGGACTACGAGCCCTCGGGTGAGCAGGAGTCGGACCTGGTCAAGGTCGACATCCTGCTCCAGGGTGAGGCCGTGGACGCCTTCAGCGCCATCGTTCACCGGGAGAAGTCCTACGCCTACGGCGTCGAGATGGCCAAGAAACTGCGCGAGCTCATCCCCAGGCAGCAGTTCGAGGTGCCGATCCAGGCGGCCATCGGCGCCCGGGTCATCGCCCGTGAGAACATCCGCGCCATCCGCAAGGACGTCCTCGCCAAGTGCTACGGCGGCGACATCTCCCGCAAGCGCAAGCTGCTGGAGAAGCAGAAGGAGGGCAAGAAGCGGATGAAGATGGTCGGCCGCGTCGAGGTGCCCCAGGAGGCGTTCGTCGCCGCGCTGTCCACCGAGTCCTCCGCGGACAAGTCCAAGAAGTAAAGGACGCCGAGGGCCCGGCCAGGCTTGGAACCGGGCATGGACTAGCGGTGGATATCGGTTCGCCTCCCGATCGAGGGCTCCGGTACCGTCCGGTCATGCACATTGTCTCGGTGAACGTGGGTCGCGCGGTCGACGCGGAGTGGGCCGGTCGTCTCAAGCGCACCGCGATAGACAAGACCCCCGTGGACGGCCGGGTCGGGGCCTCGGAGAGCGGTCTGGCCCAGGACGAGAGGGCCGACCTGGAGCACCACGGCTCTTCCGATCAGGCGCTCTACGCCTACGCGCGGGAGGACTATGACTGGTGGCAGGCCGAGCTGGGCCGGGAGCTGCGCGACGGCATGTTCGGGGAGAACCTCACGACAGCGGGGCTCGACGTCAACGGGGCCAAGATCGGGGAGCGCTGGCGGATGGGCACGGTTCTGGCCGAGGTGACCGGACCGAGGGTGCCGTGCTCGGTGTTCCGCAGCTGGATCGGGGAGCAGGGCTGGCTCAAGAGCTTCACCCGGGCCGGGCGGGTCGGTGCCTACCTGCGGGTGGTCGAGCCGGGCGAGCTGGGCCGGGGCGACACCGTCGAGATCGTCTCGCGCCCCGAGGGCAGCGTCACGGTCACCGAGTCCTTCCGCGCCTACCACGGTGACAGAGACCTGCTGCGCCGCCTGCTCGCCCACCCGGGCTACCCGGAGAGGTGGGACAGGGTCGCCGAGCGGGTGCTGGGCCGCGAGCGCGGTTAGGCGTCCGGGGACGAACGTGCAGGCGGGGCCGCAGGTGACCCAGATTCTGCGGCCCCGCCCGGTATGAGAGGGTCGCTCAGCGCAGGATTCTGTAGAGCGCCGAGGTGAGCGACGCCGAGGTGTCGTCCTGGTCGATGGACCACATCATCGAGCCGCCGAGACCCTTCAGGCGGATGTAGGCCGCCTTCTGGGCCAGCGAGGCCGGGTCGTCGTAGGACCAGAACTCGTTGCCGTCGTAGAGCCACACGGTTCCGGTCAGCAGGTCGCGGTAGCGCTTGCCCGGCTTGTTCACCAGGATCTTGTAGTCCTCGCTGCCGGCGGCGAAGGTGCCCGGCGCGGGACCGGTGGCGGTGCCGTACAGGCCGTTCCTGCCGCCGGTGACGCCGGTCCAGCCCTGACCGTACGCGGGCACGCCCACCACGATCTTCTTGGCCGGGGCGCCACGCGTGAGGTAGTCGCGGACCGTCTGGTCCACGCTGTACTTCACCGGGTTGGGGTCGCGCCGGTCGTTGAACAGGTTGCCGTTGTGGCCGGTGACGTTCTCCCACGAGCCGTGCAGGTCATAGCCCTGGACCGTGGCGAAGGTGAGCTGCTTGAAGACGTCGCGGACCTCGAAGCCCGCGTCGATCTTCGCGGCGGCGGCGGGCAGGAAGGCGGTCAGCTCGGTGCGCCGGTCGAACTCGTTCATCTGGCGGCGCAGTTCGGTGACGAACAGGGTGAAGTTCCGCTTGTCCTCGGGACGGATGACGTTGCCCTCGTTGCCGGAGGAGCCCGGCCACTCCCAGTCGAGGTCGATGCCGTCGAACACGCCCGCTCCGGTGCCGGGGGCGGTGCCGGGCAGGTTGCCCCTGAGCCACAGGTCGATGCAGGAGGAGGCCAGCCTGGCGCGTCCGGAGGGGGTCAGCACCGCGTCGGAGAAGTACTTCGAGCCGGTCCAGCCGCCGAGGGAGATCAGCGTCTTGAGGCCGGGATGCTTGGCCTTGAGCTTCTTCAGCTGGTTCAGGTTGCCGTTCAACGCCTGGCCCTCGGCGTCGCCGACGCCGTCCACGCTCTGCTCAGCGGCCACCGGGCGTTGCCAGTCGGCCCACGGGTCGGCGGAGTAGCAGTCACCCTCGGCGTTGACGAAGCCGAAGGCGTAGTTGATGTGAGTCAGCTTGGCGGCGGCGCCGCTGCTCTCCATGTCCTTGACGTGGTAGTCGCGGCCGTAGACGCCCCACTGGATGAAGTAGGCGACCCGCTTGAAGCGGTCACCGTTTCCTGAGGGGGTCTGGGCCTGGGCCGGGGCCGGTAAGGCCACCGCCGCGAGACCTGCGGCGAGGGCTGCCGCGATCATGTTCCGGAGGAGTCTCTGCACGGGCTTCTCCACTGCTCGGAATAGTAACTTATAGGAAACTTTCCTTTAAGTTTTCCCGGATCGTAGACCTGTGCGATCCGGCCGTCAACGGCCCGCGGTGGTTTGACCGATGAACGGCCGGCGGCGGGCGCTCCACGGCCGGGGCGACGTCCCGGGCATCGCGTGGGGAGCGGCAGACTTGGGGCGTGCCATCCACACTTCCCGACGGGGATCCCGTACCCGCCTCGGGCGAACTCCCCGAGAGCGCGCTCGCCGGACTCGGCGAGCGGCCCTTCGGCTTCTACGTCCACGTGCCCTTCTGCGTGACCCGGTGCGGTTACTGCGATTTCAACACCTACACGGCCTCGGAACTCGGTCCCGGCGCCGCGCAGCGGGACTACGCGGACACCGCCGTCGACGAGGTGCGGCGGGCGCGGGCCAACCTCGGCGCCGCGCGCCTCCCGGTCGAGACAGTGTTCTTCGGCGGGGGCACCCCGACCCTGCTACCGGCCGGAGACCTGGTACGGATCCTGGGGGCGATCGAGGAGGAGTTCGGGCTCGCTCCCGGCGCCGAGGTGACCACCGAGGCCAACCCCGAGTCGGTGGACCCCGCCTACCTGGCGGAGCTTCGCGAGGGTGGGTTCAACCGGATGAGCTTCGGGATGCAGAGTGCCCGTGAGCACGTGCTCGCGGTGCTGGACCGTCGCCACACCCCCGGCCGCCCGGCGCGGGCCGTACGGGAGGCGAGGCAGGCGGGGTTCGAGCACGTCAACCTTGACCTGATCTACAGCACGCCGGGGGAGAGCGACGACGACTGGCGTGCTTCGCTGGCCGCGGCGATCGAGGCGGGACCCGACCATGTCTCCGCGTACTCGCTGATCGTCGAGGACGGGACGAGGCTGGCCGCCAGGATCAGGCGGGGTGAGCTCCCGATGCCCGACGACGACGTGGCCGCCGACCGTTACCTGATCGCCGACGCCATGCTGGCCGAGGCGGGGTTCGAGTGGTACGAGGTGTCCAACTGGGCGACCTCCGAGGCCGGGCGATGTCGGCACAACCTGCTCTACTGGACCGGCGGAGACTGGTGGGGCGTCGGTCCGGGGGCGCACAGCCACGTCGGCGGCACCCGCTGGTGGAACGTCAAGCACCCCGCCGCCTACGCCCGGCGACTGGCCGCGGGCACCTCGCCCGCCCAGGCGCGAGAGGTGCTGGGGCCCGGGGACAGGGCGGTGGAGCGGTTGATGCTGGAGCTGCGGCTCGCCCAGGGCTTCCCGCTCGGGGAGCTCGACCGCCCCCGGGTGGTCGCCCGCGCGCTGGCCGACGGCCTGCTGGAGACGGAGCCGTTCAAGGCGGGCCGGGCGGTGCTCACCCTGCGCGGCCGCCTGCTGGCCGACGCCCTGGTCCGCGACCTCACCTGAGCTCCGGCCCCGGTCAGCTGACGAAGCGGATGCTCATCGGATAGCGGTGGTTCTCCCCCCGGTTGGCCGCCACCGCGGCGATGACCATCATGATGATCGACCCGATCCAGACGAGGAACATCAGCACGAAGCCGATGAGCACGAACGCCAGGACCATGCAGACGAAATAGGCGATCATCACCGTGAGCTGGAAGTTGAGGGCCTCGGCGGCCTGGTCCCGCACGTAGGGTGACTCGTCCTTCTTGGCGAGGTAGAGCACCAGCGGGCCGACGAAGCTGGTCAGCAGGCCCAGCAGGTGGGCGAGCATCGCCATGGTGGTGTCGTCACTGCCGGGCCGCGGGCCGTAGGTCCCCGGCGGCGCCTGGTAGCCGTGACCCACCGGCCGGCCGTACCCGCCGTACTGGGCGTATCCCTGGTAGCCGTGACCGCTCGGGTCGTACGGGGGGGAGGGGTAGCCCTGGCCCGGCTGCCCGTAGCCCTGGCCCGGCGGCGGGGCGCTCTGGCCGGGCATGGTGTATCCAGGCGTCGTGTATCCAGGCGTCGTGTGGCCCGGCGTCGTGTGGCCTGGCATGGTGTATCCGGGTGTCGTGTGGCCGGGCGGAGGATCGCCGATGCGCCGCTCCGTCCGGTCCTCGCCCGGTGAATCCCCAAGGTTCTCGTTCATGGCCCCTCCTGATGGGTTGACGGCCTAGCCATCCTCGCCGGGAACCGTGACGAAGTCGATCAGCTCTTCGACCGGACCGAGCAGCTCGGGCTCCAGATCGGCATATGTCGTAACCGATCCGAGGATGCGGCGCCACGCGTCGCCGGGTTCCGTCTTCCAGCCCAGCGCGGCGATGACGCCCTCCTTCCAGGACACGCCGCGCGGCACCGACGGCCAGGAGGAGATCTTGAGCGTGTGCGGCTTGACCGCCTGCCAGACGTCCACGAACGGGTGCCCGACGATCAGCACGTGCGGGGAGGAGATCCGCGCGGCGATCCGGCTCTCCTTGGAACCGGGGACCAGGTGGTCGACGAGCACACCCAGGCGGCGGCCAGGGCCCGGTCGGAACTCCTCGACGACGGCGGGCAGGTGATCGACCCCCTCCAGATACTCCACGACCACCCCCTCGACCCTCAGGTCATGGCCCCAGACCTTCTCCACGAGCGCGGCGTCGTGCACGCCCTCCACGTATATCCGGCTCTCCCTGGCCACCTGGGCCCGCAGGCCCTCCACCGCGATGGAGCCCGACGCGCTCCGCCTGGGGCCACGTGGCGCGGCGGCCGGGCGCACGAGCGTCACCGCCTTGCCCTCCAGGAGGAACGCGGCGGGCTCCAGTGGGAAGACCCGCCGGCGGCCGAAGCGGTCCTCCAGGGTGACGGCCTCCTTGTCGCAGGCCACCACGGCGCCGCAGAAGCCGCCGTCGGCGTCCTCGACGACCAGATCGAGTTCGGCGGGAACCTGGGGAATCCCCCCTCTGCGGGGGCGCCGCCAGTCTCCCGCCAGAACGTCACGCTCGTACATCACCGACCGCCCACCGTCTCTCGCAAAGGATCACGTGGGACGCTAGCAAACGCCACGGTCACCTGCCGTAGGGTCCCGGCGCTCCCCACTGCCCCGCCGACGCGGCGGCCCTGCGCTTGCGGACGTTGCTCCGCTTCACCAATACGACGATCGTCACGATGATGGCCAGCAGGATCCCGATGCCGGGCACCGCGAACAGGGCGATCACCCCGCCGACCAGTGATCCGGCGGAGAGTTCCCGGCCCACGCCGAACGTGGTGCCCTCCACGGGGTCGGCGGTACAGGTGACCTGGTAGTCGCCTGCCTGCTCCACGCCGATCTGCAGGCCCATCTCCCAGACGACGCCGTCGGAGCCCGCCACGGTCTGCTGGACGAGCGGCTTCTGCAGGCTGGGCGTGCCGGTGCCGCCGGTCAGCGTGCACTCGAAATTGGTGGGTCCACTGGTGGAGACATAGATGGCGGGCTTGTCGGCCGGGTCGAGCGTGACCGTCGTGTTTTCGCCGGGGGCGAACGTCTTCGTCGGCGCCGCGCTGGTGACCGCGCCCAGCACGCCACCGGCGAAGCCGCCGATGCCGACGATGATGCTGACCAGGGCGAGCAGCCATACCCCGACGATCCATCCGATACCGGGCTTGATCTTCCCGGTGGGGGGCGGGCTCTGCGGGGCGCCGTAGCCGGGAGGTGCGTAACCGTAGGAGGGGCCGTTCTGGTGGGGCTGCTGGCCATACGGCTGCTGGGGGGAGCCGTAACCGGGGCCGCGGGAGGCGTCGCCCGGAAAAGAACCAAAATCGTTGGACATGTACGAATTGTGATGGGAACCGGTTGAAACGCGATAGCAGTTGACTTGCCAATGGCTTGGCGTCATCATCCGCACCTCTTGCTTATCGCGCCTTCCGCACGGGGGCCGTACACTTGGCACTCGGGAACACAGAGTGCCAGACCTCGTGTTTCCCATCTGAACGCAGGCAGGGAGGTGACCACGTTGGTCGACGACCGGAAGCTCGCCGTGCTTCGCGCCATCGTCGAGGACTACGTGTCCACCAACGAGCCGGTGGGCTCCAAGGCTCTCGCGGATCGGCACAGTCTGGGGGTGTCCCCGGCGACGATCCGTAACGACATGGCGGTGCTGGAGGAGCAGGGCTACATCGCCCAGCCCCACACCAGCGCCGGCCGGGTGCCCACGGACAAGGGCTACCGGCTCTTCGTTGACCGGCTCTCGCAGGTGAAACCCCTGTCGAGCGCGGAGCGCAAGGCCATCGAGAGCTTTCTCGCGGGTGCGGTGGACATCGACGACGTCGTCATGCGAACGGTGCGGCTGCTTGCCCAGCTCACCCGGCAGGTCGCCGTGGTGCAGTACCCGACGCTGACCAACTCGACGGTCCGGCACGTCGAGCTGGTGCCGCTGAGCGAGCGCCGGCTGATGTTCGTGCTCATCACCAACACCGGCCGGGTGGAGCAGCGCGTGGTCGAGCTGCCCGACGTCGTGGACGAGCAGCGGGTGGCCCATCTGCGAGCGATCCTCAACACCTCCCTCGACGGGTGCGGGCTCACCGGCGTTCCCGACAAGGTCGCCGACCTGCCGGAGCGGCTGCCCGCCGAGGACCGGCCGCTCGCGGCCACGATCCTGTCCGTGCTGCTGGAGTCCCTGGTGGACAGGCACGATGAAAAGATCGTTTTTGCCGGGGCCGCCAACCTCGCGGGAGCCGACTTCACGGTCGGGCTCCGCGATGTGCTGGAGGCGCTGGAAGAGCAGGTCGTGCTCATGCGACTGCTCGGTGAGACCTCCGACCTGTCGGCGCTGACCGTGCGGATCGGCTCGGAGAACCCCTACACCGGACTCCAGGGCACGTCGATCGTCGCCGCCGGATACGGTTCTGGGGACAAGCAACTGGCCCGGCTAGGTGTGCTGGGCCCAACGCGGATGGACTATCCGGTCACGATGGGCGCGGTGCGCGCGGTGGCACGCTACGTCAGCCAGATCCTGGCTGCATCATAAGAGGTCAACTAAAAGTGGCTAAGAGCGACTACTACGGCACCCTCGGGGTGCGCCGTGACGCCAGTGCGGAAGAGATCAAGAAGGCGTACCGACGTCTGGCGCGCGAACTGCATCCTGACGTCAACCCCGACCCCGAGACTCAGGAGCGCTTCAAGGAGATCACACAGGCCTACGAGGTCCTGTCCGACTCCAGCAAGCGGCAGATGTACGACATGGGGGCCGACCCGTTCGCCTCGGGCGGTGCGGGGGCCGGAGGCTTCGGTGCCGGTTTCCCGTTCAGCGACATCATGGACGCCTTCTTCGGCGCAGCCGGTGGCGGCGGCGGTCGCGGCCCCCGCTCGCGTGCCCGTCGCGGACGCAACGCCACCATCCGGGTCGAGCTCGACCTGCGCGAGTCGGGCTTCGGCACGACCCGTGAGCTGGTCGTCGACACCGCGGTGGTCTGCGAGGTCTGCACGGGTTCGGGCGCCGCCGCAGGCACCCACCCCGACACCTGTGACATGTGCCATGGCCGGGGCGAGGTCTCCCAGGTCACCCGCTCCTTCCTCGGCCAGGTCATGACCTCACGGCCCTGTCCCCAGTGCGGCGGCTTCGGGTCGATCATCCGTCACCCCTGCCAGGAGTGCTCCGGCGACGGCCGGGTCCGTACCCGGCGGACCATCAAGGTCCGCATCCCGGCCGGGGTGGAGGACGGCACCCACATCCAGCTCGCCGGAGAGGGCGAGATCGGCCCAGGTGGCGGCCCGCCCGGCGACCTGTTCCTGGAGATCGTCGAGCGCCCCCACGAGATCTTCGAGCGGCGCGGCGACGACCTGCACTGCACGGTGCAGATCCCGATGACCGCGGCCGCGCTCGGCACCGTCCTGACCATGGAGACGCTCGACGGAGCCGAGGAGCTGGACATCCGTCCCGGTACGCAGTCGGGGCAGACGATCCCGCTCTACGGCCGCGGTGTGCAGCGCCTGAACGAGACCGGTCGTGGCGATCTGCTGATCCACGTGAACGTGGAAACCCCCTCCCGTCTCGATACGGCACAGGAGGAGCTGCTGAGGGAGCTCGCCAAGCTCCGCGGCGAGGAGCGCCCGCCCGGCAAGTTCGCCCCCGGGCAGCAGAGTTTCTTCTCCCGGCTGCGGGACGCCTTCAATGGCCGCTGACCCGGACCGCTCCCGCTCACGCCCCGACGGCTCATGACCGTTCCGGTCTTCCTGGCCGAACCCACCGACCTGGCCAGGCCGGAGTTCGTCTTCGGCGGCCCCGAAGGGCGCCACGCGGCGGCCGTACGGCGGCTGCGGGCCGGGGAGCGGCTTGACCTGACGGACGGGGCGGGCTCCGTCGCCGAGTGCGTGGTGATCGAGGCGGGCAAGGATTCGCTCCGGGTCCAGGTACTGCGCCGTCACGAGGTGCCCGTGCCGTCCCCGCGTCTGGTCGTGGTCCAGGGGCTGCCCAAGGGCGACCGGGGCGAGCTGGCCGTGGAGATGATGACCGAGGCGGGGGTGGACGTGATCGTCCCCTGGGCCGCGGCCAGGTGTGTCACCCAGTGGAAGGGCGAGCGCGCGGCCAAGGCGCTGGCCCGCTGGCGCTCCACGGCGCGTGAGGCGGGCAAGCAGTCACGTCGCTTCCGCCTGCCCGAGGTGACCGAGCTCGCCTCCACCGCCGGGGTCGCCGCCCTGCTGTCGGCGGCGGCGCTCGGCGTCGTGCTGCACGAGGAGGCCGCCTCCCCGCTGTCCGGCCTGCCGCTCCCCGCGGGCGGCGACATCGTCGTGGTGGTCGGCCCGGAGGGCGGGGTGTCGCAGGAGGAGATCGCCGTCTTCCGCGAGGCCAAGGCGGTGCCGGCGCTGCTCGGGCCGACGGTGCTGCGTACCTCGACGGCCGGGGTCGTCGCGGCGGCGGTGCTCCAGGCACGCAGCGGCCGCTGGTGATCCCCGGCCGACGGTCCTGAGCCCTGCGCCCGGCGCCTTCCGCCTACCGCGTCGGGCACCGTGGCACGCCGCGGCTCCCTCCTCCGCCTCGGGAGAGGCCGTCTGACCGATCCTCGGCACGCCGGGATCCGCCGGACAGGGCCTAGCTGCTGACCGGGGTCGGCACGGGGATGCTCGCCTCCGTCGGCATCGGGGGCGACGCGTCATCGGACGGCCCGCACTCATCGGCCGAGCACGGGCTCTCCGAGGGAGCCGACGGTCTCGCCTTCGTCGGCGTGGGGGTCGCCTCGGCCTCCTCGCACTGCTTGGAGATCCCGCTGGGGTCGACCGGCGGTTCGTCGAGGGGGGTGGGGCAGGTGGGCGTCGGCGTCGGCCTGGGAGCCGACGGTGCCGGGGTCGCCCTGGAGGTCGGCCTCGTGCTGGGCGTCGTGCTCCTGGACGGTGTGGGCGTCGGCGGGAGCGTGCCGTTGCCCGCCTCCGACTTGCCGACGGCGGGGAGCTGGGCGGGGCCGGACGACGGCTGGGACGGAGCCGGGGGCCTTGAGGTGGCTGATCCGTCCGGCGGGGGAGTGGACTCGGTGAAGTTGACCGTGCCGGTGCTCACCTGGGGGATCACCTGTTCGCGGAACTGGGGGACCACCATGACGATGGTCGCCGCGACGAGGAGCGCACCGGCGACGGAGGCTCCGGTCCGCCACCACGTCAGCCAGCGGAGCCCACGTCGCTCGATACGGGCGCGAATTATCTCCAGCCCGTCAGGGGAGGGAACGACCGAGTTCGCCTCCGCGCTGAGCGCACGGCGGAGC
The DNA here is from genome assembly GCF_040295965.1 of Streptosporangium sp. NPDC002544. Classification (NCBI taxonomy): domain Bacteria; kingdom Bacillati; phylum Actinomycetota; class Actinomycetes; order Streptosporangiales; family Streptosporangiaceae; genus Streptosporangium; species Streptosporangium sp. NPDC002544. The sequence goes on from NZ_JBEOWJ010000003.1 coordinate 314,510, forward strand.
AGCTCGCCGTACTCATCCGGGGAGTCGGTCATGACAGTTGCTCCAGTGAGGTTCGTAGGGCGGCCATGCCGCGAGCGGTGTGGCTCTTGACCGCGCCTTTGCTGATGCCCATCGCGTGGGCGATCTGCGCCTCGGACAGGTCTCCGTAGTAGCGCAGGACCAGGGCCTCCCGCTGGCGCGTGGGCAGCCCGCGGAGCGCCTCGATGACGGCGGAGCGCTCGAACTCGCCGATCGCCCCGTTCTCGGCGCTCGGCGCGTCGGGCATGCCCTTGGGCGCGTACTTCTCGACGACCGCCCGGTGCCGAAGCACCGAACGTGATCGGTTCACGACCGACTGTCGCAGGTAGGCCAGTGCCTTGTCGGTGTCGCGCAGGCGACGCCAGGCGCCATGGATGGCGACGAACGCGTCCTGCACGACTTCCTCCGCGGTCGCCATGTCGCGAACGAGGAGTACGGCGAGACGGACAAGAGACCGATAGTGCGCGCTGTAGAGCGCGGTAACGGCCATGTCGGCATCCCACCCGACGGGCGCCGCCCCGAGCGATCTGTCTGCCACGAGGGTCTCGGTGGTCACATCAGTGGGACGCTCGGCCTTCCCAGAGGGTTTACGCTCTTCCGGTTCATTAAGGGGCATGACCCAGTCGTGTCCTCGCCAGGCGGCCATATGGTGCTGTGCGCAAAGGCTGTCTTGGTTGAAGTTTTGCACAACCACCATATCCGGGCGGATCTTTGTTTGCCGACGGGAACCATCACCGATTCACAACGTCCTCGGCGGTAAGGTGCCTGCATGGTGAGCGAAGCCGACTGCCTGTTCTGCAAGATCGTGGCCGGGGAGATCCCCGCGGAGATCGTCTATGAGACCGATCGCACGCTGGCCTTCCGCGACGTCAACCCCCAGGCGCCGACCCATGTGCTGGTGGTCCCCAGGGAGCACCATCGGGACGCCGCGGCGCTGGCGGCCGCCGACCAGGGGCTGGCCGACGACGTGCTCAAGACCGCGCACGCGGTCGCCAGTCAGGAGGGAGTCGCGGAATCGGGCTACCGGCTGGTGTTCAACACCGGACCCGAGGCCGGTCAGACCGTCTTCCACGTGCATGGACACGTGATCGGGGGGCGCGGGCTGAAGTGGCCGCCCGGCTGAAAACCGGCAAGCGCGATCCTGGCGATCACGGATACGATGGCGTTGAAGTTCCACGCCTATATCTGGAGGCGAACAGGCCGTAGGGCCAGCTCATGTCCGAGACAAACGATTCCAGCAGAACGTCGCCGAGGTCCAGAGGTTCCAGCCGGACTCAGGCAAAGGTGGTGATTCCGGACGATCAGTCGATGGTCAGCCTGCTGGGCTCGCGCGATGAGCTGTTGCGCGTCATCGAGGGCGCCTTTCGCGCCGACATCCACGTCCGGGGCAACGAGATCACCGTCACCGGCAGCCCGGAGGAGAGCAGCACCGTGGTGCGGCTCTTCGAGGAGATGTCCGAACTCGTCCGCGGAGGCGCGCAGCTCACGGTCGACGCGGTCGAGCGCAGCATCGCCATGTTGCGGATGACCTCCGACCGTCCCGCCGAGGTGCTCTCGCTGGACATCATCTCCTCGCGGGGCCGGACCATCCGCCCGAAGACCGTGAACCAGAAGCGGTACGTCGACGCGATCGACAAGTTCACCGTCGTCTTCGGCATCGGCCCGGCCGGCACGGGCAAGACCTACCTCGCGATGGCGAAGGCCGTGAAGGCCCTCCAGGAGAAGAAGGTCAACCGGATCATCCTCACCCGCCCCGCGGTCGAGGCGGGCGAGCGGCTGGGCTTCCTGCCGGGAACGCTCTACGAGAAGATCGACCCTTACCTGCGCCCGCTCTACGACGCGCTGCACGACATGCTCGATCCCGAGTCGATCCCCCGGCTGATGGCCGCGGGCACGATCGAGGTGGCCCCCCTCGCCTACATGCGAGGCCGCACGCTCAACGACGCCTACATCATCCTGGACGAGGCGCAGAACACCTCGCCGGAGCAGATGAAGATGTTCCTGACCCGGCTGGGGTTCAACTCGAAGATCGTCGTCACCGGCGACGTCACCCAGGTCGACCTGCCGAACGGCACGCAGAGCGGTCTGCGGGTCGTCCAGGACATCCTCGAAGGCATCTCTGACATCCACTTCAGCCGTCTGACCAGCGACGACGTGGTGCGCCACAAGCTGGTGGGCGACATCGTGGACGCGTACGGGCGCTATGACGAGACGCAGCGCCAGCGCGCGCCGCAGCAGATCAAGGGCATGGTCAAGCAGCGTCCTCGGGAGAGGACATGAGCGCGGAACGATTCCGGAGCGGGTCGCGCGGCACGGGGGAAGCAGGGGGGGACCTGTGAGCGTCGAGGTCAACAACGAGTCCGGCGTCGAGATCGACGAGGGGCTCATCGTCTCGCTGGCCGGGCATGTGCTGGAGCGGATGGGCATCAACCCGCTCGCCGAGCTGTCGATCCTGGTCGTCGACGAGGAGACCATGTCGGTTCTGCACGAACGGTGGATGGGGGAGCCGGGCCCCACGGACGTGCTCGCCTTCCCGATGGACGAGCTGCGGCCGGGACCGGGCGCGGGGGCACGGCAGGAGGGTGACTCGCCCACCGACCCGGCGCTCCTCGGTGACGTGGTGCTCTGCCCGCAGGTGGCCGCCAAGCAGGGGGCCGAGGCCGGGCACGGCACCGAGGCCGAGCTGGAGTTGCTGTGCACGCACGGCATCCTCCACCTGCTCGGCTACGACCACGCCGAGCCCGAGGAGCACAAGGAGATGTTCGGCCTTCAGGGCGAGCTTCTGGAGTCGTGGCAGGAGGTGCGCCCCCAGCGGTGAACCTCGCCAACGGGTGGTTGTTCTCCGCCGTCGTCCTCGTCGTGGTCGGCGGGTTGATCGCCAGCGCGGAGACGGCTCTGACTCGTATCTCAAGGGTTCGCGCGGAGGAGTTCGTCCGTGACGGCCGCCGGGGCGCGGTGCGTCTGCAGGCCATCGTCGCCGACCCGCCGCGCTACCTGAACCTCCTGCTCCTGCTCCGGCTGAGCTGCGAGCTGGTCGCCACGGTGATCGGCACGCTGCTCTTCATCGACTGGCTCGGGGACCAGGGCTGGGCCTACGCCGCGGCGGCGGCGGTCATGATCGTCATCAGCTACGTGATCGTCGGGGTCTCCCCGCGCACGCTGGGCCGCCAGCACGCCGAGCCCATCGCGCTCGCCAGCGCCCCCGTGGTGTACGGCCTGACCCGGATCTTCGGCCCCCTGCCCAAGCTGCTCATCCTGCTCGGCAACGCGGTGACGCCGGGCAAGGGCTTTCGCGAGGGCCCCTTCACCTCCGAGGCGGAGCTGCGGGACCTGGTCGATCTGGCCGAGGAGCGCAGGGTCATCGAGCCAGACGAGCGGGAGATGATCCATTCGGTCTTCGAGCTCGGCGACACCCTGGTCCGCGAGGTCATGGTGCCCCGCACCGACATGGTGTTCATCGAGCGCGGCAAGACGCTGAGCCAGGCCATGTCCCTCGCGCTGCGCAGCGGTTTCTCCCGGATTCCCGTGGTCGGCGAGAACGAGGACGACGTCATCGGCATCGCCTACCTCAAGGACATCGCACGCCGGGTGCAGGACACCGGTGACGACGGGCGCGCCGAGCCGGTGGAGTCCATCATGCGCCCGGCCACCTACGTGCCGGAGAGCAAGCCGATCGACCAGCTGCTGCGCGAGATGCAGGCCCGCCAGATCCACCAGGCCATCGTCATCGACGAGTACGGTGGCACGGCCGGCCTGGTCACCATCGAGGACATCCTGGAGGAGATCGTCGGTGAGATCACCGACGAGTACGACCAGGAGGTCCCCAGGGTGGAGCCGCTCGAGGGCGGCGCGGTGCGGGTGACCGCCAGGCTCCCGGTGGACGATCTGGAAGACCTGTTCGGCATCGAACTGGAGGTCGACGACGTCGAGACCGTCGGAGGGCTGCTGGCACACGCGCTGGGCCGGGTGCCGATCGCCGGTTCCCAGGCGGTGGTGGAGGGTCTCAGCCTGACGGCGGAGAGCCTCGCCGGGCGCCGCAACCGGATCGGCACGGTCCTCGTCACCAGGATCGCCCCCGCGGAGCCCGACTCGGTCTCGGCCTCCCCCGACCAGTGACGGGTCGGGGCGGTGGATTCGCCCCAAGTCGTCCGCAAGTGCCCTGCAAGCGGCACGGGGGATGCTTCTCGCACGGCACCTGGTCGCGCGGGAGCCGGTGGGAGATTCCCGCGTCCGGAGGGGTTCGTGGCGCGCGGGTCGGCCCATGGGGGAGAAGAGTTCACGTAGGGCTTCGTGGCTGTCCTGCGTCACTCGCTTAGGGGTGTTCTCGACCGTGAAATACGGTTGAGGGCACCCTTAGGCGTTTCTTAATGATTGCCGCTTTTGCGGACGGGGAAGAAAGCGAATCGGCGAGGACGAGACGCCTCGCACATGACATCGGGGGGATGGTCATGACGCGGGGGATGAATATTGTCGCTTTTGTGGTGTTATGTGGATTTATCGTGGGCGGGGCGGCCGGATGCGCCGGCGGAGCGGGGGCCGGCGACGCGATGGACGGCGCCGCGGAGCTGAACCGGCTGCGGGGAGTGCTCGACGAGACGCGAGGGCTGCCCGACGGGTTCTCGGCCCGTCCGCAGGACGGCTGGCGCGCCCCGTTCCAGCCGGTGAACGAGGACTGCCGGCTCGTTCTCGACACCGCGGGAGGCAGGCCGCCGCAGCGGGCACTGGGGGCGCGGGCGGCCGTGACCTACCAGGGTGACGGGGTCGGGGAGCTGGCCGGATTCGGTCTGGCCTCCTACCGCGGTGACGACGCCGAGCTTCACTTCAACGAGCTCACGGAGGCGCTGAGCGGCTGTCCGGTCGCACGTGCCCAGGTGGCGGGCCGCGGCACCGCCCTTCGGGTCTCCCCCCTGAACCTGGCAGGGGTCGGTGACGAGGTGCAGGCCAGGCGGCTGAACGGCAGGCTGAACGGATATCCGTACGAGATGCACCTGGTGTTCGCCCTCAGCGGCCACACCCTGATCTCACTGGTGCACGCCGGTGTCAGGGACGTCGACGCCGAGCGCACCCGGGAGCTCGTCCGCCTGCTGGTCGACGAGGTCGCCGCCTGAGCGAGGCGGCAGCCGTGTCGTTTTGGTGCCGGGGCCGCACCCGTGTCGCCCTTGGCGCCGGGAGCTGAATACCCTTGTGCTGTGAGTGACGCGACCCTCGATCCCGAGGACAAGAAGATCATCGTGCTGGCCCGTTCCGCCCGTGCACGCAACGGAGCCGCCGAGGGCGCGGCCGTACGGGACGAGACAGGCCGGACCTACTCGGCGACCAACGTGGCGCTGCCGTCGCTGACCCTGTCGGCGATCCAGGTCGCCGTGGCGATGGCGGTGTCCGGTGGAGCGGAGTCGCTGGAGGCGGCCGCGCTGGTCACCGCGGGTGAGGGGCCCTCCGACGACGACACGCGGGCGGTCCGCGACCTGGGTGCCGAGACCCTGCTCGTGGCCGGTCCTGACGGGACACCGCGTCAGAGCTGAGTCCGGCATCGGCGACAATGGTTGACGTGAGTTCCTCAGCTGCTGATTTCCATGCCGGTTTCGCCTGCTTCGTCGGCCGGCCCAACGTCGGCAAGTCCACGCTGATGAACGCGTTGGTCGGCACGAAGGTGGCGATCACCTCCTCCAAGCCCCAGACGACCCGCCGGGCCATCCGTGGCATCGTGCACCGTCCCGACTCCCAGCTCGTCATCGTCGACACGCCGGGCCTGCACCGGCCCCGCACGCTCCTGGGTGAGCGGCTGGACAGCCTGGTGCTCTCCACCCTCACCGAGGTCGACGTGATCGGCTTCTGCGTGCCCGCCAACGAGCCCATCGGCAAGGGCGACCGGTTCATCGCCGAGAAGCTCGCGGGCGTCAAGAAGACCCCGGTGGTCGCCGTGGTGACCAAGTGCGACCTGGCGACCCGCGAGCAGATCGCCGCGCAGCTGCTCGCGGTCTCCCAGCTCGCCGAGTTCGATGACATCGTGCCGGTCTCCGCGCAGTCGGGTGAGCAGCTCGACGTGCTGGCCGACGTGCTGGTCCAGCGCCTGCCCCAGAGCCCGCCGCTGTACGAGGGAGGGCAGCTCACCGACGAGCCCGAGCAGGTGCTGGTCGGCGAGCTGATCCGGGAGGCGGCCCTGGAGGGGGTGCGCGACGAGTTGCCGCATTCGATCGCGGTGGTCGTCGACGAGATGCTTCCCAGACAGGGGCGTGACGACCTCCTCGACATCTACGCTCACATGTTCGTCGAGCGTCCGTCCCAGAAGGCCATCGTGATCGGGCACAAGGGCTCCCGGCTGAAGGATGTCGGCAGCCGCGCCCGCCGGCAGATCGAGGCGCTCCTCGGCACCCGCGTCTACCTCGACCTGCGCATCAGCGTCGCCAAGGACTGGCAGCGCGATCCCAAGCAGCTCCGCCGCCTGGGTTTCTACGACTGACGGTTCCCGGCACGGTGGCGCGAGCCGCGGCTGTGCGGGCCCGGCTCCCGAGGCCGTGGCAGTGCTCCCTCAGTGCTCCCTCAGCGGCGGTCGGTGATGGCCTCCTCTCCGTGCCCGAGCCGTCGCCGCAGCTCGACCGCGTCCCGGCCGAGCGCGGAGACCAGGGTGGCCAGCCCGGCCAGGGGCAGGGCGGCCCAGCCCTGGCCGACCACCGTCTCCGGCGCCCGGCCGGTGATCAGGATGCTGCCCACGCAGCGGGCGTCGCCGTAGACGGCGGGACTGCCGTCGATCTCCGGGTCGCCCACCACGAACTCCTGCCGGAGCAGCGGGACCCCTCCGAGAACGGCGTCGAAGCGTGAGTGGCAGCGTCCGGGGCGCTCGCCGTACCGGCCGAAGACGATCTCCTCGCGCCAGCGCACCCGTGCGTCCTCGGCCAGGTCGAGCCGGACGACCATGCGGTGCAGGCAGCCCGCCGCGAGCACCGTCGGTTCTGGCGCGAACCTGAGCGAGGCGCCCGCGCCGACCCGGGCCGTGATCGTCATCAGTGACTCGGCCCCCGCGGGGCCGGGCAGCACCAGAGTGCTCGCGACCGACCGCACCTCCAGTTCGGTTCCCGGCGCCACCTCGATGTCGAGGGCCAGATCGTCACCGCCCAGCGGACCCGCCGCGGTGGACACCAGATGCACCCGGCCGGGCGCGGTCGCCCGCAGCGTGAGCGGTGGGCCGGAACGCATCGTGGCGAGGACGGTCCGGCCGGCCGCGTCCCGCCGGGTGGCGATCGCCGCCCGTGCCCTCATCTCCCGCCGTCCTGCCTGCTCCGGCCGTGGTACGGACCCCGCCGGCGCCGGAGCAGGCAGGGCGGGTGCGGGGACCGGGTCGGTGCGGGGCATGGGTCAGGCGTGGGAGTGCTCGTGGGCCCAGGACTCGACGAGGCCGGTGACCCATTCGGAGACCGCGTACGCTCGTGGATCCTCCCTGATCGAGGTGAAAAGCACGGGTTTGCCGTCCCGTACGGCCGCCGCGTCGTGTGACATGACCGTGAGGTCCGCGCCGACCATCGGGGCCAGATCGGTCTTGTTGATCACGAGCAGGTCGGCCGTCGTCACGCCGGGGCCGCCCTTGCGCGGGACCTTGTCGCCGCCGGACACGTCCAGCACGAAGATCTGCCGATCTGCCAGGCCCCTGCTGAAGGTGGCGGTGAGGTTGTCCCCGCCGCTCTCCACGATCACCAGGTCGAGCGGGCCGAACCGCTCCTCCAGGGTCTCCACCGCGTCGAGGTTGGCCGCGATGTCGTCCCGGATGGCGGTGTGCGGGCAGCACCCGGTCTGCACGGCGACGATCCGCTCCGGGTCGAGCACGCCCGCCCTGCGCAGGAAGTCGGCGTCCTCGGTGGTGTAGATGTCGTTGGTGACCACGCCCAGGTGCATGAACGGGCCGAGCGTCCGGCACAGCGCCGCGGTCAGCGCGGTCTTGCCGCTGCCGACGGGGCCTCCGATGCCCAGGCGTAACGCCCGGCCGTGCGGGTCGGCCGCGTGGTGGTGGTCGTCGTGGTTGGCGCCCATGTGGGTCACCGTCCTTCCAGGTGGTCGTCAGGAGACGAAAAGCCGTAGATCCGCACGAATGTGTTGTTCGGCGAGCAGGTCGAGCGCGGGGGAGGCATGCGCGGGCAGCGCCTCCCAGCCGGTGGGGACGGTGGCCGCGACCCTTTCCAAGGCCGGGGCGAGATCGGCGAGCAGTCGGTGGACGGCGACGGGGTCGAGGCCGAGCAGCCGTACCGCCGCCGTGGCGGGCCCGGTGACGGAGGTGTAGGCCGCCGCGAGGGCGGCCTCGGCGGGGGAGCATCCCGCCACGGCCGCCACCGCGCCGAGCGCGAGGGGGTGGTGGGCGCCCTGGGGCAGCGCCCCGGCCAGTGTGTCGAGCACCGGGGAGGGCCAGATCCTCCGCGAGGTCCGCAGCAGCAGCCTGCCCTGGGTGCGGCTCGCCTCCCGCTGGGCGGGCGAGGAGATCCTGGCGTCCGCCTCCGCGTCCAGCCGCGTCCACTCCGGGCGGCCGGTCGCCGCGGGGGGAGACGCGCCGAGATCGCAGGCCGCGGCGGCGAGGGCGGCCGTCACCAGGCCCGCGGTGGCCAGCCGGCCCCGCAGGAAGGCGGCGAGGCCGGCGAGGTCGTGGATCGCGCCGATCCTGACCGCCTCCTCGGCGCCACCGGAGTGACCGTGCCCCCCGGCGGGCAGCCGGGAATCGGCCAGCAGCAGCAGCGCGGCGTTCATCTGGGGCTCCCTTCGGCCGGGCAGGAGATCAGAACAGGAAGTAGCGCTGGGTCATGGGCAGGGTCTCGGCGGGGGCGGGTTCGATCAGGTCGCCGTCGACGCTGACCGCGAAGGTGTCGGGGTCGACGTCGATCCTGGGCATGGCGTCGTTCAGCGGCATGCTCTCCTTGCCCCTGCGGCGGACGTCGGCCACCGGCAGCAGGCGCCTGCGTACGGCCAGCCGGTCGGCGAGGCCGTCCTCGATCGCCGGCGGGGCGACGAAGTGGACGGACGTGGCGGCGGCGGTGACCGGGGCGGCACCGAACATCGGGCGCGGCATGACCGGCTGCGGCGTCGGGATGGAGGCGTTCGCGTCGCCCATCTGGGCGTAGGCGATCACACCGCCCTTGACCACCAGGTTCGGTTTGATACCGAAGAAGGCCGGGTCCCACAGGACCAGGTCGGCCAGCTTGCCGGTCTCCACCGAGCCGACCTCGCCGTCCAGGCCGTGGGCCACGGCCGGGCAGATCGTGTACTTGGCGACGTAGCGCCGGGCCCGGAGGTTGTCGGCGGGGCCGTCACCCGGCAGAGCCCCCCGACGGCGCTTCATCACGTGCGCGGTCTGCCAGGTCCGGATGATCGTCTCGCCCACCCGGCCCATCGCCTGCGAGTCCGAGCCGATCATCGAGATCGCGCCCATGTCGTGCAGGATGTCCTCGGCCGCCATCGTGGACGGCCGGATCCGGGACTCGGCGAACGCCAGGTCCTCGGGGATGGACGGGTTGAGGTGGTGGCAGACCATCAGCATGTCGAGGTGCTCGTCGAGCGTGTTGACGGTGTGCGGGCGGGTCGGGTTGGTCGAGGACGGCAGGATGTTGCCGTAGGAGGCGACCCGGATGATGTCGGGCGCGTGCCCGCCGCCGGCTCCCTCGGTGTGGTAGGCGTGGATCATCCGGCCGCCGATCGCCGCCAGCGTCGACTCCACGAACCCGGCCTCGTTGAGGGTGTCGGTGTGGATCGTGACCTGGGTGCCGGTGGCATCGGCCACCGACAGGCAGGCGTCGATGGCGGCCGGAGTGGTGCCCCAGTCCTCGTGCAGCTTGAAACCGGAGGCTCCGGCGCGGAGCTGTTCCAGCAGCCCCTCGCGGCTGACCGTGTTGCCCTTGCCGAGCAGCGCGACGTTGATCGGGTAGGAGTCGAGAGACTCCAGCATCCGGGCGAGATACCAGGTGCCGGTGACGGTGGTGGCCTTGGTGCCCTCGGCGGGTCCGGTGCCGCCGCCCACGATGGTCGTCACTCCCGCGGCGAGGGCCTCGTCGAGGATCTGCGGGCAGATCAGGTGGACGTGGGAGTCGATCGCCCCGGCGGTCAGGATCTTCCCGTTGCCCGCGAGGATCTCGGTCGAGGGGCCGATCACCAGGTCCGGATGGACACCGTCCATGGTGTCGGGGTTTCCGGCCTTGCCGATCGCCACGATGCGGCCGTCCCTGACTCCGATGTCCGCCTTGACCACGCCCCAGTGGTCGAGGATCACCGCGCCGGTGATCACCAGGTCGGGCGCGCCCTCGGCCCTGGTGGTCCTGGCCTGGCCCATCGACTCCCTGATGACCTTGCCGCCGCCGAAGACCGCCTCGTCGCCCGCTCCGGCGGGCCCCGTCGACAGGTCCTCGGTGACCTCGATGAGCAGGTCGGTGTCCGCCAGCCTGATCCGATCACCGACGGTGGGGCCGTAGAGCGCGGCGTAGCGGGATCGTTCAATGAACACCGGGACTCCCATCGAGAGGTCCGGCCCATTCGGGACGGAGACCGGGGACGATCCGCAGCCCGCCGATCGGCACGAGGGTCACGTCGCGCTCCACACCGGGTTCGAACCGCACCGCCGTACCCGCGGGGACGTCGAGCCGGGTGCCCCAGGCCGCCTGGCGGTCGAACTCCAGGCCGGGGTTGCACGCGGAGAAGTGGTAGTGCGAGCCGACCTGGATCGGCCGGTCCGCGGTGTTGATGACGCGGACGGTGACGCGCTCGCGGCCCGGGTTGAGTGGGATGGGCGTGTCGCCGTACAGGATCTCGCCGGGTGTCATCGGCGCTCACCGCTCTTCGGGGTCACGGGATCGGCTGGTGGACGGTGACGAGCTTGGTGCCGTCGGGGAAGGTGGCCTCGATCTGCACGGACGACAGCATCTCGGGCACCCCCTCCATGACGTCGTCGCGGGAGAGCACCTTGCGCCCCGCCTCCATCAGTTCGGCGACGGTCCGCCCATCCCTGGCCCCCTCCATGAGGAAGGACGCGATGATCGCGGTGGCCTCGGGGTGGTTGAGCCGGAGGCCACGTGACCTGCGGTCGCGGGCGAGACCGGCGGCGACGTGGATGAGCAGGCGTTCCTGCTCGTGTGGTGTGAGCCGCATTCCCGGACCATAGGAACCGGTGGTTTCGGTGACGTTGCACGTCGATGTCGTGTCGGTTTCCAGGTGGCGCGGGCTGTACGGACGAAGGAAGGGCGGCATGGAGCCGCCCTTCCTCCGCGGGGAGGTTCGGTGCGCCGGGTCAACGCATCCTGAAGGTGGTCAGAACCGCGGCGTGGTCGGAGGTCCAGGCATTGCCGGAGTGGCCGGGGATGGGGGCGGGGGTGCCCTCGACCAGGGCGCTGGAGTCCAGCACCCGGAGATCGCCCGCGTAGTGTACGAAGTCGATCCGGTCCTGCGGCTCCGGCTCGCCCTTGTGGGCGTCGTGGCCGTAGCCGCCGGTGAAGGTCGGGTAGATCGGTGACCAGGTGATGCCGGGGGCGGCGACCGGGTCGGGGTGGGCGACCCGGTAGGAGTCCTTCAGGCCCGCCTTCTCCGGCAGGACCGAGGCGGGCCAGGCCACGGAGTCATAGCCGCAGCGCCTGGTCGCGGGCGTCCAGTCCAGGTGTGAGGGGGCGTTGAAGTCACCGGTCAGCAGGACGGGGGTCCGCTTCGCGTCCCGCAGGTCGGACTGCATGGCCGCGAGGACCGCGGTGATCTGCGGGGTGCGCCCCGAGGAGACCTCGTTGGCCAGGAGCCGCTCGTGGCTCATCTTCCCGAAGCAGGCGTCGTAGGGACCGTAGGGCGTGTAGCCGAGGTGGACGTTCCAGATGACGACGTCCTGCCTGTGCTGGTCGTCGACCCGGATCCTGGCGGTGATCCCGGCCAGTCCCGACGCGGCCGGGAGCGGGCCGCGCGAGGTGATCGGGTAGCGGCTGACGATGCCCAGGTCGTTCCCGGCCTGGAAGTGTTCCCACCCCAGCGCCTCGGCCAGTTCCTTCGCGGAGGTGCCGGAGGTCTCCTGCATACCGACCACGTCCACGTCGTGGTCGAGCAGGAACTTCAGCTGCTTCTCGCGGGCGCCCTTCACCTGGCTGCCGCCGTGCCAGAGGTTCCAGCTCATCGCCTTGAGGTCGGGCACGAGCTTGGCGCCCGGAACCCTGACCTCGATCGCCGCGGTCACCGAGGCGGTCTCGCCGGCGCCGTTGCGCGCCTCGATCCGCACGGCCGCGGGCCGGAGCGCGTCCGGCGGGCGCGGGGTGCCCGAGATGCTGCCGTCCGAGCCGACGGTGACCCAGCGGGGCCCGGAGATCTTGCGGAACGTCAGGCCCTCGGCGTCACCCCGGGTGAGGCCGCCGACGGTCGCGGCGTACGGCTTCAGCGCGCGGGCGTTGCGCAACGGGGCGCGGTCGCTGACGAAGTGCAGCGGTTCGGCGCTCACGATCTTCAACTTGACGGGCTGGGCGAGCCAGGCATAGCCGTCCTTGGCCAGGGAGTAGGCGACGTAGTCACCCGGTTCGAGACCGTCGGTGGGCAGCGTGGCGGTGCCGGAGCCCTCGGGGATGTAGACCCACTTCAGGGAGGGGCCGACGTATTTCTCGGCGACCGGGCCGTTGCCGGGGTCCGTATACAGGCCGATCCAGTTCTTCGGGTCGGGGCGGGGGGTGGAGTAGGTCAGGCTGATCGGTTCACCGGCCTTCACCGAAGCCGAGATGACGTTCAGCGTGCCGTCCGTGGCGGCGAAGGCAGGGACGTTCACCAGGCCGCTTGTCAGACCGAGTGTCACTACGGCTGCCGCCACCATGAATAACCGGCGCATTCAGGCTCCTTATGGGGTTCTTGAGGCGAGATAAGCCTGAAGCGCCCCGGTAACGGCATGGTGTATGACGACTGTCATTCAGATTGCGCGCACCGGAAACTCATTACCGCTGCTCAGTATCACGTCGATTCGTGATTTGTCTGTACAAGTGTGTGCAGCCTGTCTGCATCGCCGCGCTCTGTCACGGCGGTGATATGCCGGTAAACCGCAATTAACAACCGCGAACTAGGCGGGAAACCTCACTCAGTCACCTTGGCGGCAGATAGATCGGTGCGGGGGCCGTACCGGCAAGGAGGAAAGTCATTGAGGAAGACAGCATGGTGCTCCGTGGTGGCCGTCGCGGCGCTGGCCGCGACGCTGACCGCCTGCGGCGGTGAAGCCCCTGCGAACAAGGACGCGGCTGCCGCGAGTGGCGGTGACGGAGACATCAAGGTCGGCATCCTGCACTCGCTGAGCGGCACCATGGCCATCAGCGAGGTGACCGTCAGAGACGCCGAACTGCTCGCCATCGAGGAGATCAACGCCGCCGGGGGAGTGCTCGGCAAGAAGCTGGTCCCCGTGGTGGAGGACGGCGCGTCCGACTGGCCCACCTTCGCGGAGAAGGCCACCAAGCTCATCCGCCAGGACAAGGTCGCCACCACCTTCGGCGGGTGGACCTCCGCCAGCCGCAAGGCGATGCTGCCGGTCTTCGAGCGGAGCAAGGCCCTGCTGTGGTATCCGGTGCAGTACGAGGGCCTGGAGAGCTCGCCGTACATCTTCTACACCGGCGCCACCACCAACCAGCAGATCATCCCCGGCCTCGACTACCTCAAGGAACAGGGCAAGAAGAAGATCTTCCTGGTCGGCAGCGACTACGTCTTCCCCCGGACCGCCAACAAGATCATCAAGGCGTACGCGGCGGCGAACGACATGGAGATCCTCGGTGAGGAGTACACCCCGCTCGGCCACACCGAGTACAGCACGCTGACCAACAAGGTCCTCCAGGCCAAGCCGGACGCCGTCTTCAACACCCTCAACGGCGACAGCAACGTCGCCTTCTTCAAGCAGCTCAACAGCGCCGGGGTCACCGCGGAGAAGATGCCCGTGCTGTCGGTGAGCGTCGCCGAGGAGGAGGTCAAGGGCATCGGCGTCGACAACATCGCCGGCCACCCCGTCGCCTGGAACTACTACCAGACCACCGAGAACGCGGCCAACGAGAAGTTCGTCGCCGCGTTCAAGGCCAAGTACGGCGCGGACAAGGTGACCTCCGACCCGATGGAGGCCGGATACAACGCCGTCTACCTCTGGGCCGAGGCCGTCAAGAAGGCCGGCAGCGTCGAGGTCGAGGCGGTCAGGAAGGCGGCGGGCGGCATCGCGCTGGACCGTCCCGAGGGCCTCGTCACCATCGACGGTGAGAACCAGCACATGTACAAGACGGCCAGGATCGGGGTGATCCAGCCCGACGGCCTCATCAAGGAGGTCTGGAACTCCGGCCAGCCGATCAAGCCCGACCCCTACCTCAAGGGCTACCCCTGGGCGAGTGGCCTGGCCACCGGCTGACCCCCCTCAAGACCGGCTCCGGACCGGGCCGTGACCAGATCACGGAAAGCACCGTGGCGCGCCCACGACGCGGCGCGGCCCGGTTCCGGAGCCACACACTCGTAGGAAGGGGACCTTCGGTGGAGGCCTTTCTCAACCAGCTCCCGATCGGCCTGTCCATCGGCGCCGTGCTGCTCCTCATCGCCCTCGGGCTGACGTTCACGTTCGGTCAGATGGGCGTGATCAACATGGCCCACGGCGAGTTCATCATGGCCGGGGCGTACACCGCCTACCTGCTCCAGGACCTCACCGGCCGGATGGCGGTGATCGTGGCCCTGCCCGTCGCCTTCCTGGTCGCCGGGCTGATGGGGCTCATCCTGGAACGGGCCGCGATCCGGCACTTCTACGGCCGCCCGCTCGACACCCTGCTGCTCACCTGGGGCGTCAGCCTCGTGCTCCAGCAACTCGCCCGCGACCTGTTCGGGGCGCCCAACGTGCAGGTCCAGGCACCCACCTGGCTGCAGGGCGGCATCGCGTCCCTGCCGTACAACCGGCTGTTCATCTTCGGCCTGGCCGTCGCCACGGTCATCGGCGTCTGGGCCTACATGAACCGCACCGGCGCCGGCCGCCGGATGCAGGCCGTGATGCAGAACCGGCAGCTGGCCGCGGTCAGCGGCATCAACACCGCCCGGGTGGACCAGCGGACCTTCTTCATCGGCTCAGGGCTGGCCGGGGTCGCCGGGGTGGCGCTCACCCTCATCGGCCCCGTCGGCCCGGCGCTGGGCACCTACTACATCGTCGACGCCTTCCTGGTGGTCGTCGCCGGAGGGCTCGGCCAGCTGCGCGGCGCCGTCATCGCCGCCGCCGGCCTCGGCCTGCTCAACTCCTACGCCGAGTTCTGGAGTGACGCCAGCCTGGCGAAGGTCATCGTGTTCGCCGCGATCATCGCCTTCCTCCAGTTCCGCCCGCAGGGCCTGTTCGTACTCCGCTCGAGGGCGCTCACATGAATCTCACCCGCCTCAAGGGGCCGGGGCTCTTCGCGGCGGTGGCCGTGCTCGCCCTGGTCGTCGCACCGCTGCTGCTGGAACCCTTCCGCCTCGGCCTGCTGGCCAAGTACCTCTGCTTCGCGATCATCGCCCTGGGCATCGGACTGGCCTGGGGGCAGGGCGGCATGCTCGTCCTCGGCCAGGGCGTGTTCTTCGGGCTCGGCGGCTACGCGATGGGCATGCACCTGAAGCTGGTGGACGCCCAGGGAGACCTGCCCGACTTCATGGTCTGGAGCGGGGTCGAGCAGCTGCCCGCGCTCTGGAAACCGTTCGCCAACCCGGTGTTCGCGCTGGCCATGGTCGTACTCGGGCCGATGCTGATCGCCACCGTGCTGGGCCTGCTGGTGTTCCGCCAGCGGGTGCGCGGCGCGTACTTCGCGATCCTCACCCAGGCGCTCGCCGCCGCGTTCGTCATCCTGCTCGTCGGCCAGCAGGGCCTGACCGGCGGCACCAACGGTCTGACCAACTTCTTCGATCTGTTCGGCCAGGACCTGGCGGCGGACTCCACCCAGCGCGGGCTCTACTTCGTGGTCGCGATCGTCACCGGGCTGCTCTACCTCGGTGCCCGTCAGCTGGTGGGCAGCCGCTTCGGGCGGCTGCTCGTCGCGATCAGGGACGGCGAGGACCGCGTCAGGTTCCTCGGCTACGACCCGGCCAGGGTGAAGACCGTCGTCTTCGCGATCTCCGCGGGCATGGCCGGGCTGGCGGGTGCCCTGTTCGTGCCGGTGGTCGGCATCATCTCGCCCGCGCTGCTGGGGGTGGTCCCCTCGCTTGAACTCGTCGTCGCGGTCGCGGTGGGCGGCAGGTTCGCCCTCGCCGGGGCCGTCCTCGGCGCGGTCGTCATGGGGTACGCCAAGACCTCCTTCAGCGAGCAGTTCGCGGACGGCTGGCTCTACCTGCAGGGCGCGCTGTTCATCCTCGTGATGACCCTGGCCCCCAGAGGGATCCTCGGCCTGGCGGCGTCGGCCCGCGACGCCCTGGCCCGGCGGTCGAAGCGCCCCACGGCCCCGGAACCCCCGCCTGCGGACGACGCCCCCGGCAGGAGAGTCATGGAGGAGGTCGGATGAGCCCGATCATCGAGGTACGCGGGCTGTCGGTGGTCTTCGACGGCTTCCGCGCCATCGACGGCATCGACCTGACCGTCGAGGCGGGGGAACTGCGCTTCCTGATCGGCCCCAACGGCGCTGGGAAGACCACGCTCATCGACGTCATCACCGGCCTCACCCGCCCCACCACCGGCGAGGTCGTCTTCGACGGCCGCAGCCTGGCCGGCCTGCGCGAGCACAGCATCGTCAGGCTCGGCGTCGGGCGTACCTTCCAGACCTCGGTGGTCTTCGAGGAGCTCACGGTCCTGGAGAACCTCGACCTGGCGGCCTCCTTCCGCCGCCCGCTCTGGTCGCTGGCCCGGCGCAGGCGCGGGATCTCCACGGCCGTCGCCGACGCGCTGGAGACCACGGGGCTGCGGGAGCTGGCGGACCGGCCCGCGGGGGTGCTCTCCCACGGGCAGCGGCAGTGGCTGGAGATCGGCATGCTGCTCACCCAGAGCCCCAAGCTGCTCCTGCTGGACGAGCCGGTGGCCGGGATGTCGAAGGACGAGCGGGAACGGACCGGCGAGCTGCTGACGTCCGTGGCCAACGACCACACGGTGATCGTGATCGAACATGACATGGAGTTCCTGCGCAGGTACGCCTCGCAGGTCACCGTCCTGCACGAGGGCAAGGTGCTGATCGAGGGCTCGGTGGACCAGGTCCGCGACGACCCGCGCGTGCAGGAGGTCTATCTCGGAAGGAAGCGCGGAGATGCTGTCAGTACAGGATCTTGACGCCGGGTACGGCAGGGCCCGGGTGCTGTTCGGGGTCTCCCTGCGGGTGGAGCCAGGGCAACTGGTGTGCGTGATGGGCCGCAACGGGGTGGGCAAGACCACCCTGCTCAACACCGTGATGGGCGTGCTGCCCGCCACCGCGGGTTCGGTCACCTTCGAGGGCCGGGACGTGACGCGCCTGCCGCCGCACGAGCGGGTACGGCTCGGCATGGCGTACGTCCCCCAGGGGCACGAGACCTTCCCTCAGCTCAGCGTGCTCGGCAACCTTCAGGTCACGCTGGAGGCCTCCGGCGGCCCGCAGGAGGCGCTGGAGGAGGCGCTGGAGACCTTTCCCCGGCTGAAGCCGCTGCTCAAGCGGCGTGCCGGATTCCTGTCCGGCGGACAGCAGCAGCAGCTCGCGATCGCCCGCGCGCTCGTCACCCGGCCCAGGCTGCTCATCCTGGACGAGCCCACCGAGGGCATCCAGCCCTCGATCATCATCGAGATCGAGGAGGCGATCGAGCGGCTGCACGCCTCCGGCCTGTCGCTCCTGCTGGTCGAACAGTATCTGGACCTGGCGCTCCGCCTCGCCGACCGTTTTCTCATCCTCGACGCCGGGCACGTCGCTCATTCGGGGGCGGTGGAGGAATTACACGGGGAGGAAATTCACCGCCTTCTCGCTGTGTGAACCGCACTATTTCATATCAAGAAAGTCGTATTTGATCTCTTCTTGATGAAGAACCTCCCGCTGCGGGCGGTGGCGGCATAACCTACCCAGCAAAAAGGGAGTCCGGGGGTGTCATGGCGGAGGAACCTGCGGACGGGGGGACGCGAGCGGAGGGGACACCGGACCCTCCCGGGAGTCACGGTCGCTCCGACCGGCAGCCCGGCCGCGAGACCGGCAGGCCGGCCGACGACGAGCGCGAGGGGCGATCGGGCGCCGAGACCGGCGGATCGCCCGGTGACGATCGTGACCGATGGTCCGACGATCGACATGACCGTGAGCGGCGCTTCGACGGCCGGTACGAGCGCGGCCGGTGGGACGACGACAGATACGGTCAGGAGCGCCGGTTCGACGAGCGATACGAGCGTGACCGGTGGGACGACGACAGGTACGGCCGCGACCCGCGGCCCGGGGATGTGCGGCCCTTCGAGGACGCGTACCCCGGGGCGCGGATCGATCCGCCGGGGACGCCCGCCAGGCGCGGGTTCCGCCGGTTCCGGCTGACGGCCTGGATCGCGCTGGTCGTCGCAGCGGTCGTGGTCGGGGTGTCCATCGCATGGGTGAACGGGCCGCCCACCGAGGCCGAGCTGCGGGAGAAGGCGGGACTCCTCAGCAAGGACAGGCTCCGGATCGGGGTGAAGGACGACACCCCGGGCATCGCCCTGCGGTCGAAGGACGGGAGCGGCTTCGAGGGCTTCGACATCGACATCGCCTACATGATCGCGGCGGATCTGGGCTTCCGGCGCGACCAGGTCGAGTTCATGTCCATCGAGACCGAGGACAGGGCGCGCATGCAGGCCCGGAACGAGAACGGGGAATTCGTCAGGGTCGACCTCGTGGTGGCGACCTTCAGCGTGACGCCCGACCGCAAGGCGGACCCCTCGGTCGGCTTCTCCACGCCCTACCTCTTCACCGAGCAGTCGGTGGTGACCAGATCCGACTACGAGGACGAACACGTCGCCTCCCTGGGGCAGCTCGAGGGCAAGAAGGTCTGCTCGCTCGGGACCTCGACCTCCCTGGTCGAGCTGAGCAAGGCGATAAGGGGCAATCCCATCGCCGAGGGCCTGATCAGCAAGTGCGTGGAGCGTCTTCAGAGGGGCGACATCGACGCGGTGACCACCGACGCGGCACTCCTGGCCGGGTTCGTCGCGCAGGACAGGAACCTGCGCCACCACGACATCGCGCTGGAGAAGACGGAGATGTGGGCTGTCAACGCGGGGCCCAACGCCGCGCTGCGCACCCTGGTCGACCTCGCGCTCTACCGTTCCTACGCCGATCCGCAGAACCAGCGCTGGGAGGAGGCGTACAAGACCCACATCGAGCCGCTGCTGAAGACCAACCCGGGGGTGAACGTGGCCCAGGCGGAGCAGCCGTGCGCGCTTCCCCCGCCGGTGCGCCGCTGGCCGTGGGAGCGGACCCTCCCCGTCCAGGATTGTCCCTCCGCACCTTGAAGACCGACAGGCGGGTCAGGGACGCGCCGAGGAACCAGGAGTGGTTCCTCACGCTGCTGCCGGTGTTCCCGATCGTCCTGCTGGTGATGCGGCTGTGGTACGCCAGCCGGCAGGACACCCAGACGCTGCTCCTGCTCGTGCAGACCATCAGCCCGCTGGGCATGCTGAGCGCGATCCTGCTGACCACGGTGTGGGTGCTGCCCGTCGTCGTCGTCGGCGGCCGGCTCCTCGGCACCCTCTGCTGGATCAGCACGGGCCGCTCCTCATGGCTGGTGCGCGCGGCCCGGCGGCTGCCCGGCTGGGTGGCGGGCCTGGCCGTCGTGGTGGGCGTGGGCACCTGGCAACTGCGCTTCCTGCCGACGCTGATGATGTTGTCGCTCGCGCTGGCGGGCCTGATCGTGCGCGAGCGGTTCCCGGCCCACGAGGAGTTGCGGACCACGTTCTGCTACGCGCTGCCGCTGATCGCCGCGGTGCTGTCGTACGTGCTGCTGTGGCCCGCCATCGTCACCGCGTTCGCCGAGCGGGACATGGCGACCGCGATCCTGCTGACGCTTCCCCCGGTGTGCGCGCCGCTGCTGACCGGCCCGGTGCCCGCGGCGTCGGCCAGGGTGCTGACCCATGGCATCGCGATCGCGATGGCGGTGTTCACCCCGTTCCTGGTCGGCGCGGTCGTGATGAGGGCGCCGATCCTCCCGCTGATCGCCCTGGAGATCACCGGGGAGGAGTCCTCCGAGGTGCTCGTGGGCTACATGGTCGCCAGTGACGACCTGATGACCACGGTCCTGCACCGCGACGGTGCGGTGAGCTTCATCTCCAACGAGCGGCTGCGGTCGAAGGTGCTCTGCCCCGACCCCGGCGAGGTGCCCAGGACATGGGCGAACCTGCACGGCTGGTACGTCGAACAGAGCGTGATCTCCTGGCTCGCCCCGGTCTCGCAGCGGACCCCGGCCGATTCACGCTGCGAGGGCCGCCCGGCCGCGGAACCCGCTCCCGTCCCACCGTCCCCGTCCCCGACTCCGACCCCGACTCCGGCAGGGGCCTTCGGGGCGGGCGGTCACTGACGGTAGTCCTCGACCTCGTCGATCGGGCGGGGCGCGGCGGAGTCGGGGTCCTCACCGAACTCGCGGCGTGCCCGGCGCTGCCTGAGCAGGTCCCATGCCTGGTCGAGAGCCTCCTCCAGCTGCTGGATCCGGTTGTTCTCCTCATGCGAGGAGATCGAGTGCGAAGTCAGTCTCTTCCGGAGCTCCCGCTCCTCGGCGATGAGTTCGTTGATGTGGGCGAGGATGTCGACGTCCCTCATGGCAGTTCCCCCTGTCAGAGTTCTCCTCAGGTGACCGTACCGTCGGAAGCCGAGCCGGTGGCGCCGGCGTGCTTCGCGTCGCGTGCCCATCCTCGGAAGGACTCCCGGAGATCTTCGAGTTCCGCCATGTGAGACCGGGGCTCGGGCATTCGGACCCGTCTGATAGCGTGCTATGCATGCTGCGCGGGCTGCTTCTTAGCTGCCGCGACGAGGGCCTGTAAGGGCCGGCTCCCTCGTCGCGGAGCGAGCCATGCGTGTCGGCCACGATTGTTTTCCCAGTCGAGGAGCCTTTGCATGTATCCGCAGCAGCAACCCAGCCCCATGCCGTTCAAGCGTTATGAGTCCTTCGCGCCGATCCGGCTGGCCGACCGGACCTGGCCGGACAAGGTCATCGAGCGGGCACCCCGGTGGTGTGCCGTCGACCTGCGTGACGGCAACCAGGCGCTGATCGACCCCATGGACCCCCACCGCAAGCTCAAGATGTTCGAGCTGCTGGTGAAGCTGGGCTACAAGGAGATCGAGGTGGGCTTCCCCGCCGCATCCCAGACCGACTTCGACTTCGTACGGCAGATCATCGAAGAGGATCTGATCCCTGACGACGTGGTGATCCAGGTCCTGACCCAGGCCAGACCCGAGCTGATCGAGCGGACCTTCGAATCGGTGCGCGGGGCCAAGCAGGCGATCATCCACCTGTACAACTCCACCTCCACCCTCCAGCGCAGGGTCGTCTTCGGCCAGGACCGCGAGGGCATCACCGCGATCGCGGTCGAGGGCGCCAAGCTCTGCAAGAAGCTGGCCGCCGAGATGGACGGCACGGAGATCTACTTCCAGTACTCCCCGGAGTCCTTCACCGGCACCGAACTGGAGTACGCGGTGGAGGTCTGCGACGCCGTCAACGACGTGTGGCAGCCCACCCCCGACCGCAAGGTCATCATCAACCTGCCCGCCACCGTCGAGATGGCCACGCCCAACATCTACGCCGACCAGATCGAGTGGATGCACCGCAACCTGGCCTATCGCGACTCGATCGTGCTCTCCCTGCACCCCCACAACGACCGGGGCACCGCCGTCGCCGCCGCCGAGCTGGGCTACCTGGCCGGGGCGGACCGGATCGAAGGCTGCCTGTTCGGCAACGGAGAGCGCACCGGCAACGTCTGCCTGGTCACGCTGGGCATGAACCTGTTCTCGCAGGGCATCGACCCGGAGGTCGACTTCTCCGACATCGATGAGATCCGCCGGATCACCGAGTACTGCACCCAGCTCCCCGTCCACCCGCGCCACCCGTGGGGCGGCGAGCTGGTCTACACCGCCTTCTCCGGATCCCACCAGGACGCCATCAAGAAGGGCTTCGAGCACCTGGAGCGCGACGCGGCCGCCGCCGGCGTCCCGGTCGAGGAGTTCACCTGGGCGGTCCCCTACCTGCCGATCGACCCCAAGGACATCGGCCGTACGTACGAGGCGGTCATCAGGGTCAACAGCCAGTCGGGCAAGGGCGGGGTCGCCTACATCATGAAGGCCGACCACCAGCTGGACCTGCCGCGCCGCCTGCAGATCGAGTTCTCCCGCGTCGTCCAGGGCCGCACCGACGCCCTCGGCGGCGAGGTGAGCCCGGCCCAGATGTTCGAGATCTTCACCGACGAGTACCTGCCGAACGAGGTCGGCCCGTGGGGCCGGCTGGGCCTGCTGGCCCACCGCACCGCCTCCCAGGGCGACGAGAAGGACGCGATCAGCGCCGACCTGCGGATCGACGGGGAGATCCGGGAGGTCGAGGGGGTCGGCAACGGTCCCATCTCCGCCTTCTGTGAGGCCCTGGCCAGGGTCGGCATCGAGGTTCGCGTCCTCGACTACGCCGAGCACGCCCTGAGCGCCGGCACCGACGCCAAGGCCGCCTCCTACATCGAGTGCGAGATCGCCGGCCAGGCCCTGTGGGGTGTCGGCATCGACGCCAACACCACCGCCGCCGCGCTCAAGGCCGTCATCTCCGCGGTCAACCGCGCCAACCGCTAGTCCCCACGACCCGCCGGGGCAACGCGTCCGACAACGATCCACAAGGTCATCTGTCGCCTGTTCGACCGCGCCTCCCGCGTAACCCGCGGACGCGCGGTCGAGTCGTCTCGGCAGGTGGCCGGGGCGACGGGGAAACCGGTCGTCCTGCCGCCATATGATTTATAGGTAAAACACTTGCTAATCATATGAACGGGGATCATGAAGGAACAGCCGGGCGGACGGACGCGGCGGCTGCCGCTGAGGGGAGTGTTCCGGCTCGGCCGGTTCGGCGACATCTGGCACAAGCACGCGCTCAGCGCGGTCATCGCGCTGGCGATCCCCGACCTGATCCTTCTCGCCATGGGCCGGCTGGATCTGGCGGTCTACACCTCCGCCGGAGCGATGTGCGCCCTGTACGCGCACGGCCTGCCGTACGCGGCGCGGGCGCGCAGCCTGATCTGGGTGGCGCTGGGCATGATCGGCGGGGTGGGGGTGGCGCTCGTCGCGTCCGGCCTCACCCGGTCCACCGCGATCCTGATCATCGTGTCCGCGGTGCTGGCCGCCCTGCACAAGGTGGTCTGCGACGCCACCCGGATCGGCCCGCCCGGGAACCTGATCTTCACCTTCATGGCCGCCACCTGTGCCTTCATCCCCCAGCGGCTCAGTGAGGTGCCCTTCCACCTGGCGCTCGCCGCGCTGGGCGCCCTCCTTGCCGCTCTGGTCTGCATGGCCCCGGCGCTCGTCCGGCCCGAGGGCCCCCAGCGGATCGCCGTCGCCCGCGCGCTGGAGGCGGTCGCGCGGCTCCCGCGGGCGGCCTCCTCGGGATGCGACCCCCAGGACGACACCCCGGCGCGGATCACCCCGGTACCCCGGGTCCGCCATGACGCCGCCGCGGCGGTGAACGCCGCCTGGCGCACTCTCCTGCCGGTGCCCGCGAGCCCGAACCGCGGCGCGCTGGAGCGCCTGCTGGTACACGCCGAGGAGACCCTCGCGACGGGTTTCACCACCGAGGCCGCCCGGCTGACGGGCTGGGCCACCGACCTGCGCCGGAACCGGCCGCTGCCTCGCACGAGCCTCACCGAGAACGAGGCCGCCGAGTTGACCGGCATCGCGATGGAACGGGCCGTCCGGAGCCGCGAGCCGAGTGTGCTGCGGGCGTTCCATCCGGCCTCCGCGCTGTTCCCGATCGGGATCAGGGTCGCCGTCGGCTCCGCTCTGGCCGGGCTGACCTCGATGGCGCTGGGGGTCGGTCACCCCTACTGGGCGGTCGTGATGGCCGCCTCCGTCTTCCAGGCCAATGCCATGCTGTCCTGGCAGCGGGCGCTGCAGCGCGCCCTCGGCAGCGTGTTCGGACTGCTCGCCTTCACCCTGCTGCTGCCGATCAGCCGCACCGGGCAGCTCGCGCTGGTGTTGCTGGTGCTGCTCCTCCAGTTCTGCACCGAGGCGTTGATCACCCGGAACTACTGGCTCGGCACGGTGTGCGTGACTCCGATGGCCCTTCTGCTGACCGAGTTCTCCGGGTACCAGCCCGCCGGGCAGCTGATCGCCGACCGCTGGCTGGACACCTGCGTGGGCGTCGCGGCGGGACTGCTCGGCTGCCTGCTGGTGACCAACCGCCGTACCGCCGGCCGGGTCGACGCCGCCCTGCACCGGGTGGCCGTCACCCAGGCCGCGGCAGGACACCTGCTGGAGAGCGGCTCCGCGGGCCCCGGCGACATCTCCCGGGCCCGAGGCCTGCTCGTCGCCGCCCTGGTGGAACTCCGGGAGGCCGCCGAGATCGCCGCCGGCGAGTGGTGGCAGCGGGTGCTGCCGACGGAACAGATCGCCCAGGCCGAGCAGGAAGGCCACCGTACGCTCGCGCGCCTGAGGGGACCCGCCCGGGATAGAGTCGCCTCAAAGTCGATCAGCGGGTGAGGGAAGCGGGGGCGTGGAGGACATCGTCGCGCAGGTGATGCGCCAGTGGCAGCGTGTCCACCCGGGGCTGGACACCGCGCCGATGGCCGTGATCGGCCGCCTCAACCGCTGTTCCCTGCTGATCCAGCAGGCCGCCGACGCGCCGCTGCGCGAGCACGGTCTGACCCGGTCCGAGTTCGACATCCTCGGCGCGCTGCGACGGCTGGATCGGGAGCTCACCCCCAGCCAGATCGCCAGGGAGACCTTCGCCTCCGGCGCCGCCGTCACCAAGCGGCTACGGTTCCTGGAGGAGCGCGGACTGGTGGCCCGCCGTCCCGACGACCGGGACGGGCGGGTGTCCCACCTCTCGCTCACCGAGCAGGGCCGTACGCTCATCGACCGGATGCTCCCCGAGCAGGTCGACTACGACGCGTCGCTGCTGGCCGGCCTGGCCGTGGAGCGGCAGCGGGAGCTGGCGGAACTCCTCGGCGAGCTGCTCCTCCTGCTGGAGGGACGGCCGGGCGTCCGGTCGCTCTGAACGTGCGCCGGTGCGGGCGCCGTCACCTGGCATCCTGCTTCCGCAGTGGCGACCGGCGGTACGAAGCGGGTTCGGCCGAGGCCTTTCCAAACTGGTGAATTCATGGCATTCCACGGCGAGTCGCTCCGAGGTGCCCCATCGTTAGCGACATAGCATCTTTCCAGTTCAGGGCGTAATTCGCTCCCCCCGAACACACCGAAAACGACATTTTCGGCTATGTACGAAATTCGTATTCATCGGGGGAATTCATGCGATGTATCTTTGGCCTGGCCACCGCCGGGCTCGTCCTTCTCAGCGGCACGACGGCCGCCGCGGACGCGCTGCCGCAGCCGCCGGGCCGCGGGCCCGACCCGGCCGTGGGCCGGCCGATCGCCGATCCGCCTCCGTGGCCGCCGCGGCCGATGCCTCCGGGACCCGGATCGATCATGCTGCCCCCGCGACCGCCGCTGCCTCCGGGGCCGGGGCCGCTGCCCCCGGGGCCTGGGCCGTTGCCTCCGGGACCCGGGTCGATGATCCCACCCCCACGACCTCCGTGGCCGCCGCGGCCTCCGCTCCCGTGGCCACCCGGCACCTGGGGCCAGCCGATCCCACCTCGCCCGACCCCGATTCCGCCGTGGCCGACTCCGTGGCCGCCGCGCCCGTTCCCGCCAAGGCCGACCGGATGGCCGCTTCCGCCGTGGCCGACCCCGTGGCCGCCGCGCCCGATTCCGTCGTGGCCCGTGACGGTGGGCGTACCACTGGGCAGGGATCTCTCACTGACCATCGCGGGCAGGTTGGGCACCCGTAGCGTCCAGCTCAGTTGCTCGCCGGTCTTCGGGACGCACCCGCGCGCGGCGGACGCGTGCGCGGCGCTCTACCCGGCGCAGGGCGACCCGGCCCTGGTCGGGCCGACGTGGATGGGGTGCGCGCGGGTGTACGACCCCACGACGGCGAGTGCGACCGGCACGTGGGACGGCCAGTACATCCAGTACCGGCGGACCTTCAGCAACGAGTGCGACATGCACGCCGCGACAGGTCCGGTCTTCGACTTCTAGGTCCTGACCTTCGAGGGGCCGGGAGAGGAGAGCACTCACCCGCCGGCGTCTGGAGAGGATCGGGCCGCCGCCGCCCGTCATGAAACGGCGGCCCGATCCCCGGAACATCGGCTTGCATGGCGGCGGGGCATTCCGCCGCCGTACGAGCCTGAAATACCCTTGGGGCGGTGATGCCGTCGTCGCGCCCTCGCATGGCCACCCGTGTGCGGCGCGCATCCGCCGTGCACGGCCTGGCGCGAGGCGTAGAGAGGGCACGACTTGACCGGACGGCTGCTGAACTGGGCGGGCAACATCACCTACGGCGCCGCGCGGTTCCACCGCCCCGGCAGCATGGAGCAGCTCCAGGAACTGGTCGCCGGCAGCGACGCCGTCCGGGCACTCGGCACCCGGCACTCCTTCAACGAGATCGCCGACCGTCCCGGCGGTGACCTCGTCTCGCTGGAGGGTCTGCCGGGTGGGCCCGAGCTCGACCCGGCACGCGGCACGGTCACGGTCGGCGCCGGGGTGCGCTACGGCGAGCTGAGCCGCTATCTGCACGGTGCGGGCTACGCGCTGCACAATCTCGGCTCGCTGCCGCACATCTCGGTCGCCGGTGCCTGCGCCACGGCCACGCACGGCTCGGGCGACGCCAACGGCAACCTGGCGACCGCGGTCTCCGGCCTCGAACTGGTCACCGCCGACGGTGAGGTCACCTTCCTCAGCCGGGAGCGGGACGGCGATCGCTTCGCGGGGGCGGTCGTCGGGCTCGGCGCGCTGGGAGTCGTCACCAGGGTCGTCCTCGACGTCGTCCCGGCCTTCGAGGTGCGGCAGCACGTCTACGAGAACCTGCCCTGGGCGCGCCTTGAGGAGCACTTCGAGGAGATCACCTCGGCCGGATACAGCGTGAGCATGTTCACCGGATGGGACGGCCCGGTGATCGACCAGGTGTGGGTGAAGCGGCGTGACGGCGAGCCCGGCCCGTGGGAGCCGGTGTCGCGCTGGCTGGACGCCACGGCCGCGCCGGCCGACCGGCACCCGCTGCCGGGGCTGTCCGCCGTCAACTGCACCGCGCAACTGGGGGTGCCCGGCCCCTGGTACGACCGGTTGCCGCACTTTCGCCTGGACTTCACCCCGAGCAGCGGGGAGGAGCTCCAGTCGGAGTATCTGCTCCCGCGCCGCCACGCCCTGACCGCGCTCCGCGCGCTGGACGGGGTCAGGGACGTCGTCTCCCCCGTCCTGCAGGTGTCGGAGATCCGCACCGTCGCGGCGGACGAGTTGTGGCTGAGCCCCTCCTACCGCCAGGACGTCGTCGCGGTCCACTTCACCTGGAAGAAGGACTGGCCCGCGGTGCGCCGGGTGCTCACCGTGATCGAGGATCTGCTGGAGCCCTTCGAGGCCCGCCCCCACTGGGGCAAGCTCTTCCTGATGGGCCCCGAGCGCCTGGCGTCCCGGTACGACCGGCTACCGGACTTCCGGCGGCTGGCCGCCGACCTCGACCCCACGGGCAAGTTCCGCAACCCGTTCGTCAACGATCGTCTCTTCGCGGGTGATTCTCCCTCATCGGTGTCGAGGTGACGGTCCACCTGCCGGAGGTGGATCCCCGGCCAGCCGGTTGTCTCGCCGGACGGGCACACCGGCACCGCCCCTACTCCACGGCACTGCCGGGCAACGTCGACGTCGGACCGCACCTCGCTTGAGGGAGGCTTCACCCTCCGGCCGGTTCGTCAGTTCGTGGAGACGAGGCCGCGGGTGATGGCCTCCTCGCGGAGGCGTTTCAGCGGGATCGCCGCGCCGTCGCGGTCGATGCGCCAGACGTCCCAACCGGCGCACGCCTTGCTCCCCGCGGCCGCGGCCCCGGCGGCGGACAGGGAGTGATACGCCTGGTCCGTCGCCGCCAGCCTGATCCTTCCGTCCTCCTCGATCGTGGCGTGGTGGACCTCGCCCTTGACCGTACGGAAGATCTTGGCGTTCGGCGCTATCAGGCCGCTCCTGATCAGGTCGGCGACCTCGACGCCGTAGTGGCGGCGGGTCGTGGGCGACTCGACAGGAGTCGGGAGCGGGATCACCGGCAGGCGGAAGCCGAGCCTGGCCGGGTTCCAGATCTCCTCGCAGAGCAGCCGGTAGAGGTGCTGGCGCTGTTCGATCTCCCGTACCCCGAAACTGGGGCAGGGCCGGAACGCCTTGTCCAGCCCCGAGTCCCTGAGGTAATGGGTGAACGGGGTGTTGCGCAGGCGGCTCTTGGGGTGCAGAGAGGCGGCGAGCCGGTTCTCCGCGTAGTAGTGCTCGATCTTCCTGTCGTAGGGATCGTCGCGGAAGCTCGCGTTGACGGACTTGGGCAGGAGCAGCAGGGCGCCGAGGCGATTGCGCCGGATGTAGAACTCGGCGGTGGTCTTGACGGCGTCCCGGTACCGTTCGAAGCGGTTGGCCCAGATGTGCTCGATCTCGTAGTCGCGCCGCCCCCGCAGGAAGGCGTACTCGTGCTGCCCTCCCTCGCAGGCGCGCTGGACGTGGGCGGTCATCCGGGAGAGCAGGTAGCGGACCACGCGGCGGTTGTTGGCCCGCAGCCCGAAGGAGGCCAGCTCGCGGAAGTCGTGGTCGAGCAGGGAGGTCTCCCGGCCGAGGACCGTGGCGACGTCCTCGGCGGTCCGGCAGATCCGCAGGACGGGGATCAGCCGGTGGATGACCTCGTCGAGGTCGCGGCGCTGCACGGGAAGATTGTTGACGCACCTGCGCACGTAGAGGAGGTCGAGGAATGAGGCGACCATCGAGGTCTTCCGGACGAACACCTCGTCGGTGTCCTCGGGAGAGACGACGGAGAGCAGCAGTGTGAACTGGTTGTCGATGCCGTTGTAGCCGTTGAAGTAGACGGCTGCCAGGGCGGGCGTGAACTCCCGGCAGGCGCGGAGCAGCTCGCAGTAGCGTTTCGACACGTCGGTGAGCTTCCGCACGAACTTTTCGGCCTCTGCCGGGCGGCCGAGGCCCAGCTGGACGTCGTTGCGCAGGATCCACTCGTGGACGGCCCGCCCGATCTCGGCGGCGTCCTCGGAGTCCTTGTCGAGGTGCGCGTACTGCGCCAGCAGGAACGAGCGGACGTACGCGCTGGGCGTGTTGGCCTCGGGGGAGTCGGTCTCCGCGGTGGTGAGACGGGCCAGCATGTCGGCCCACTCCCTGCCCAGTTCCTCGCGCGGCTGCTCGCCGATCCGCCGGAAGAGATGGCCCTTGAGCAGGTCCACGTGGCTCAGCCGGAGCCCCCGGTCGTTCATCGACACGAAGATCTCGCGGCCGTTCTCCTGGTCGAGGGCCCGGATGCCGACCAGGCAGACCCGGTCTAGCAGCCACCGGACGAAG
The DNA here is from genome assembly GCF_040295965.1 of Streptosporangium sp. NPDC002544. NCBI lineage: Bacteria > Bacillati > Actinomycetota > Actinomycetes > Streptosporangiales > Streptosporangiaceae > Streptosporangium > Streptosporangium sp. NPDC002544. The sequence continues at coordinate 343,954 of NZ_JBEOWJ010000003.1, forward strand.
GGCACCAGGGCCTCGCCGCGCAACTCCTCGGGGAACTCCCCGTCGATCTCCCTGCTCCGGTCGTGCAGGTTGCGTACCGAGATGTGCGCGTCGTCGGGCAGGGTGAACCCCTTGAGACCGTTCCAATCGGTGACCAGGGAGTTGAGCAGCTGCGCGCGGGACAGCTCCTCGGAGCTGCCGACCTTGAAGCTCCGCCTGCCGTGCCGCGCCGTGTAGGTGAGCCCTTCCAACTCGTCGACGTTGATCCACATCTCCTGGTCGAGCAGCAGCTGCCGGAGATAGATGAGCACGAGGTGGAGGGTGGTGACGCGCTGCTGGCCGTCGACGAGGAAGGTGCGGCCGTCGCTCTCGTGGTAGACGTAGGGGCCCAGGAAGTACGGGGCGTAGCGGCCGGCCTCCTCCTGGTCGTGCAGGGGGTTCCACTGGCTGAGGAAGCGCTGGCTGAGGTCGTCGATCAGCGTGCTGACCTCGTGCCGGGTCCAGGTGTACTCACGCTGGTAGTAGTCCAGTGCGAAGGAGTTCCGCTCGAAGAGGGTGCGGACCGTCACACCCTCGCCGTGAATGGGACTGTCCACCATGAAGTCGGCAGCGCCTCTCGCCTGTGGGGGGACGGCTCACTCGAAAGCCGATTCTTCTCGTTTATCACGTTGAATCGGCAACCGTTACCGATCGCCGCTAAGTCGTGACATGTCAGGCGGGTAGGCCGAGGGTGCGGGCCTGACAGCGCATGGTGTGGTCGAAGGCCGCGGCGCGGTCCAGGATCGCGTTGTTGAACTGGCCGAACAACTCGAAGCTGATCCAGCCGAACAGGCCGGTCCAGGTGATCAGGCCGCGGACGATCACGTCGTCGGGGACGTCGGGCATCAGCTCGCGCAGGCGTGCGGCGTCCTCGCGGAAGGACGGCGGGGCGGGCGGGTGGTCGCCGGGTGGGTTCAGGGTTCCGGCCCGGTGGGCGTCGGAGACGATCCGGCCGTAGACGACGGTGTCGCGGATCGCGGCGGGGACGGTGTCCTGCGGAGCCTGGTAGCCGGGGACGGGGGAACCGTACAGCAGGGCGTACTCGTGCGGGTGGGCCAGTGCCCAGTCCCGTACGGCGTGGCAGACCGCCATCCACCTGCCCGCGTGGTCGGTGTGCGGGACGGCCGCGTCGGCGTTCTCCACGGCCTCGCCGAGGGCGTTGTAGCCGTCGATGATCAGGGCCGTGAGCAGGTCGTCCTTGGAGGGGAAGTAGCGGTAGATCGCGGAGGAGGCCATGCCCATCTCGCGGGCGACCGCGCGCAGGGACAGGCCGCTCGCGCCGTCGACGGCCAGCTGCCCGCGGGCGACGTCGGCGATCTCGCGGGTCAGCTCGGCCCTGACCCTTTCGCGTGCGGTGAGGCTCGAACTCATGTCCCGACCATATCAGAGCAGTGGAAAGAAACGAGAGCACTGCTCTTGACGAACGGCGCTCTTTAACGAGAGCATTGCTCTCAGAACGGAGCGGCAATCTCTTAGGAGCCCCCATGATCTCCCTGGCCAAGAACACCAACCTGCTCGTCATGTTCCTGCTGGAGCTGGGCGTGCTGGCCTCGGTCGGTTACTGGGGTTTCGTCACCGGTTCGAACTGGCCGGTGAAGCTGCTCCTCGGCCTCGGCGGCCCCGCGCTGTTCGTCGTGGCCTGGGCGATCTTCGGCGCGCCCAACGGCGCGACGATCCCGCTCACCGGTCTCGCCCGTGCCGTCCTGGAGGTGCTCTGGTTCGGCGGCGGCGCCGCGGCGCTGGTCATGGCCGGCCGTGTCGTCCCCGGGATCGCCTTCGCCGCACTCTTCGTCGTCAATGCCGCGCTGCGGCTCCTCTGGAACCAGTGAAGGAAGAACCATCATGGCCAAGCACGTCATCGCGGGAGCCGGTCAGGTCGGCTCCGAGGTCGCCCGGTTGCTGGCCGGGCAGGGCCACGAGGTGGTCCTGGTCAGCCGCTCGGGCTCGGGACCCGAACTGCCGGGCATTCGCAGGGTCGCCGCCGACGCGGGCGACCGCACGGAGCTGACCGCCCTGACCAGGGGCGCCGCCGTCCTCTACAACTGCGTCAACCCGCCCTACCACCGGTGGGCGCGGGACTGGCCGCCGCTCGCCGCGTCGCTGCTGGGAGCCGCCGAGGACACCGGCGCCGGATATGTCATCCTCGGCAACCTCTACGTCTACGCCGCTCCCACCAGGCCGATGCGGGAGAGTGACCCGTTGACCCCGCCTAGCGCCAAGGGCGAGATACGGGTCCGGCTGTGGCAGGAGGCCCTGGCCGCGCACGAGGCGGGCCGGGTCCGGGTGACCGAGGTGCGCGGATCCGACTTCTTCGGCCCCGGCTGCCTGGACCAGTCACACCTGGGGGAGAGGCTCGTGCCCAGGCTGCTGGCGGGCAAGGCCGTTCGCGTCGTCGGCGACCCCGCACAGCCGCACAGCTGGACCTACGTGCCCGATGTCGCGCGGGCCCTGATCGCGGCGGGTGAGGGTGACCGGGCCTGGGGCCGCCCCTGGCACATCCCGACGAACGAGCCGATGACGGTGCGCGAGGTCGCCGCGCGGCTGTGCGCGCTCGCCGGAATCCCCGACCCGGGAGTCAAGGCCATGCCGCACTGGCTGCTGCGCGCCGCCGGGACCTTCTCCCCGATGCTCGGCGAGCTGGAGGAGCTGCGCTACCAGTTCGTCCGGCCCTTCGTCCTGGACTCGGATGACTTCCAGGAGGCCTTCGGCATCGCGCCGACCCCGATGGACGAGGCGCTGGTCGCGACGATCGCGTGGTGGCGCGACCGTCTGGCCGCGGCGGCGTAGGAACCGGCCGGACGCCGTACGGCGGGTGCGCCGGCCCGGGGCGCGACGTACGCGCCGGAAAAGCGCGCGCCGTAGGCTCTCAGCATGAAGATCGCTGTCATCGGCCTCGGGGACATCGCGCAGAAGGCCTACCTGCCTGTCCTCGGCGCGACCTCCGGCCTCGACCTGCACCTGTGCACCCGCGACCGTGCCACGCTCGACCGCCTCGGTGACGCCTACCGGGTCGAACGCCGGCTCTCCTCGGTGGACGAGGTGCTCGGCGCGGGGGTCGAGGCGGCCTTCGTGCACGTCGCGACGGAGGCGCACGTGAAGGTCGTCGAGCCGCTGCTGCGGGCCGGCGTCCACGTCTACCTGGACAAGCCGATCGCCTACACCCTCGCCGAGGCCGAGCGCCTGGTGCGGCTGGCGCGGGAGAGCGAGCGGTCGCTGCTCGTCGGTTTCAACCGCCGTAGGGCGCCGTCCTACGCCGCTCTGCGCGATCTTCCCCGCGATCTGGTGGTGATGCAGAAGCACCGTGCGCGCCATCCGGAGAACCCGCGAGCCGTCGTCTACGACGATTTCATCCACGTCGTGGACACGCTCAGGTTCCTGGTGCCGGGTGAGGTCGAGCACACCGTCGTCCGCACCCGGGTCAGGGAGGGACTGCTGGAGCACGTGACGCTGGAGCTCTCCGGGGACGGTTTCACCGCCTTCGGGATCATGAACAGGATGGGCGGCCTGGCGGAGGAGAGCGTGGAGGTCATGGGCGGCGGCGCCAAGCGCCGGGTGGTCAACATGGCCGAGGTGACCGACCACGCCGGCGCCGAGACCCTGACCAGGCGGGGCGACTGGACCCCGGTCTCCCGGCAGCGGGGCATCGAGCAGGTCTGCCTGGAGTTCCTCGACGCGGTCCGCTCCGGCACCGTCGTCGACGCCGCCGACGCCCTGGCCACCCATGCGATCTGCGAGGAAATCGTCACCGCCGCGGCCCGGTAGCGCGTGACGGGGCGCGGTTTCAGGATCAGAGCCCGCGCGAACGGTGCGCCTCGGCGACCCGGCCGACGCCGATCACGTGGGCGGCCTGGCGCAGGGTGATCCCTCCCTCGGCCGAGACCGCCGCGACCGTGTCGAACGCGTTCTCCACGAGGCCGCGGAGCCTCGCGTCCACCTCGCGCGCGCTCCAGGAACGAGCCTGCGCCTCCTGCAGCCACTCCAGGTAGGAGACGATCACACCGCCCGCGTTGGCCAGGATGTCGGGGACCACCGTGATGCCCGCGTCGGCGAGGACGCGGTCCGCCCCGGGCGTGGTGGGGCAGCTGGCACCCTCCACGATCAGGCCGGCCCTGATCCGGGGGGCGTTCTGCTCGGTGATCGCCCCCTCCAGAGCCGCGGGAACGAGCACGTCCACATCGAGTTCCAGCAGGTCGTCGTGGGACAGCGGGTCCGCCTCGCGGTAGCCGCGCACTCCACCGGTCTCCTTCGACCACGCCCGCAGGCCGTCGACGTCCAGGCCCGAACGGTTGACCACGGCCCCGGTGCTGTCGGAGACCGCGACCACGAGAGCGCCCGCGTCGGCGAGGTGGCGCGCGGTGGGGGCGCCGACCTTGCCGAAGCCCTGGATCGCGACGGTACGGCCCTCGGGGGAGCCGCACATGGCCCTGAGCGTGGCGAACCGCACGCCGCGTGCGGTGGCCTCCGCCCGCTCCGGCGCGCAGCCGGAGGTCGTCGATCCGCCGGTCGTCACGCCGGGCAGCGGGTAGCCCGCGTTCACCGAGTAGGTGTCCATGATCCAGGCCATGGTCCGCCTGTCGGCGCCGACCTCGGGGGCCGGGACGTCCCGCTCGGGGCCGACGATCGGCAGCACCTCGTTGACGTAGCGGCGGGTGACCCGCTCCAGCTCCCGGGTGCTCAGCGAGGCGGGATCCACCGAGACGCCGCCCTGGGCGCCTCCGTACGGGATGCCGGCCAGCGCGCACTTCCACGTCATCCCCATGGCCAGCGCGGTGACCTCGTGGACGTCGGTGCGGGGGTGGAAACGGATGCCGCCCTTCGCCGGGCCACGGGTGATGTTGTGCTGCACCCGGAAACCCTGCACGACGTCCATCCGGCCGTCCTCGCGGCGGACCGGCACCGACACGGTGAGTGAGCGGCGGGGAGTGGCGAGCATGGCGCGCAGGCTGTCGTCCAGGTCCAGCCGGTCGGCCGCCTGGCCGAGCTGGAAGAGCGCGGTGTCGAGGGCCTGACGGCCAGGGCTGACGGGAGCGATGGTGGCCGGCGTCGTCGACGGCACCGTGAGCGTCCTCAAGGGAAACCTCCGTACGGTGAGCGGAGCGCCTTTGCTCCGCCCGGGGCAGCTGGTCACGATCAGAGTAGGTGCGCTTTTTTGCCTGCGGGGACGGGCAGTGTTTCGTTCTCGTGACCGCTCCGAGGCCTGGTCGCGCCACCGCGACCGGATGGTGCGTTGTTATCTGTCCGCGTCTCTGGGCAATCTGGGAGGAAGGTACGGATCTGGCGGGCTCCGGTAAAGGATTCCCGCCGTCGTGCGGTGACTGAGGGGATGAACGTGCCGGAACTTGTGCTCGGACCGATGTTGCGTTACGTCGACGAGACGAGCGCGTCGGTATGGCTGGAGACGAGCGAGCCGTGCGAGGTGACGGTCGAGGTCGGTGGCGTGAGCTCGCAGGCCAGGACGTTCACGGTGCACGGTCACCACTACGCGATCGTGGACGTGGCGGGCGGCGGGACCTACCAGGTGCGCCTGGACACCGAGACCGTGTGGCCGCTGCCCGACCAGCCGCCCAGCCGCATCCGCCTGCTCGGCCCCGACGGGCCGGACCGGGTGATGTTCGGCTCCTGCCGGACCAGCGTGCCGCACGACCCCCTGCACACGATCTCCCACGGGGTGGACATGCTGCGCGCGTACGGCTGCACCCTGATGGAGGCGCCCGAGGACCGCTGGCCCGACCTGCTGCTGCTCCTCGGCGACCAGGTCTACGCCGACGAGCCCTCCGCCGAGATGCTGAAGTTCATCGGAAACCGCAGGGACGGCGAGCCGAAGAAGGAGATCGCCGACTTCGAGGAGTACGCCGAGCTGTACCGCCTGGCGTGGGCCGACCCGGAGATCCGCTGGATCCTCTCCACGGTGCCCACCGCGATGATCTTCGATGACCACGACCTGCGCGACGATTTCAACACCTCCAGCACCTGGCGCGAGCAGATGGAGCACGTCCCGTGGTGGCGGCACCGGGTGATCTCCGGGATCGGCGCCTACTGGGTCTACCAGCATCTGGGCAACCTGTCGCCGGCGGAGCGCGCCGCCGACGAACTGCTCAGCAAGGTGTGCGCGGCCGAGGGGGACGGCGGGGAGGTCCTCGACGCGTTCGCCGAGCACGCCTACGACGTACCCGCCGACAGCCGGTGGAGCTACGCCCGCGACCTCGGCGACACCCGCCTGATCATGCTGGACTCCCGTTGCTCCCGCCGGCTCACCCCGAAAGACCGGCGCATGATCGACCCGGTGGAGTGGGAGTGGCTCACCGAGCAGCTCCAGCGGGACGGCGCGAAGCGCTACGTGATCGGCTCCTCGGTGCCGTTCCTGCTTCCCGCGGGCATCCACCACATCCAGAACTGGAACGAGGCGCTGGCGCAGGGGGCCTGGGGCGCCAGGGTGGCCCGCTGGTCGGAGGCGCTGCGCCAGGGGCTGGACCTGGAGCACTGGGCGGCCTTCCGGCGCTCCTTCGAGGACCTGTCCAGGCTGCTGGCCGGGCTGGGCAGGCCGGTGATCATACTCTCTGGAGACGTGCACTACTCCTATGTCTCGAAGGCGCACGGGCTCCCCGTCTACCAGCTGGTCTGCTCGCCGATCCGCAACCCGCTGAGCCGCACGCTCCGCCTGGCCAACATCGTCGCCCAGTTCGGTGTCGCCAGCCTGATCGGACGCTCGCTCTCCCGGCTGGCCAAGATCCCCAAGGCGCCCTTCAGGTGGCGGATCACCAACGGCCCCTGGTTCTCCAACGCGGTGGCGGTGCTGTCCCTGGACACCGCCCCCACCTCGGTCCGCTGGGACACCGCCACCGGAACCGACGTCTCGGAGATCACCACGGTGGAGCTGAAGGGGATCTAGCGAAGCGCCTCCGTTCCCCGTGCCGAGAGGTCCGGGGCGCGCCGCGGTTTCCGGGCGACGTCCGGCCAGAGAACCGGGGCATTCTTCTCGCGCGCCCGGGAAGCTGTGGAACGCACCCACCTGGGAAGTTGTGGAAACCGCTTACCGAGAGCCGTAAGTACGTTCGTTTCGATCGCAAAAAGATCATTGACAACGAGCGTCACCCGGTTTTACATGGTGATCATCAGCGCTGATTTGCCCCTTTTCTACCAGGTGACACAGCTTTGGGCTGCCGTCATCCCTTTTTCTGGTGAGGCGCATGTCAACGTTACGGGGCCTGGCGGCCGTACTGGCCGTCGGGGTTATCGCTACGGGGTTAACGGTCGGGATCGACGTCCATGAAGGGGCTCCGAGGGCGGTCGCGTCCTCGGCGGAGCCGGTGGCTCCGACGGATGAGCAGGCCGGCAGGATCGCCCGCGAGACGGGCCGCAGCACGGAGATCCTCGCCAAGCGGGGTGAGAGCAGGGAGGTCTTCGCCAACCCCGACGGTTCCTTCACCGCGGTGGAGCACCTGCGCCCTGTCAGGGTCCGGCAGGACAGCTCCTGGGTGGCGCCGGACGTCACCCTGATCCGCAGGCCCGACGGGTCCATCGGGCCCCGGGCCTCCACCGTCGATCTGACCCTCTCCGGTGGAGGGGACGAGCCCATGGTGCGGATGGCTCGGGCCGGCCGGGAGATGTCGCTGAAGTGGCCGGGGAAACTGCCGGAACCTGAACTGCAGGGCGACTCGGCCGTCTACCGGTCGGTGCTCAAGGACGTCGACCTGGTCGTCCGGGCCGACACCGACGGGTTCGCGCACACGCTCGTCGTCAAGACCAGGGAGGCGGCGGAGAGCGGAGCCCTCGCCCGGCTCGGCTTCGACCTGGGCGGGACCGAGCTGGCGGTGCGCGCGGAGACGGACGGGCAACTGCGAGCCGTCGACACCGGGGGAGGAGGCGCGGTCTTCGAGGCCCCGTCGGCGATCATGTGGGACTCCGGCACGCAGGCCGGGACCGCGTCGGCCGGGACGGAGAGGCGCGCGGCGGCCGAGCCGCAGGAGGACCTCGCCAGGGGCCCCGCACCGACCTCGAAGGTGGCCGACGTCGGAGCCGCCGTCGAGGACGGATCACTCACCCTCACTCCCGAGGCCGCGCTGCTGACGGCTCCCGACACGCGCTTTCCCGTCTACATCGACCCGGTGTGGAAGACGGTCAAGGCCTCTGCCTGGGGGTACGTCTCCCGCACCTACCCGAGCACGTCGTACTACAAGTTCGGCGGCAAGGCCGACTCCGGCATGGGCTACTGCTCGGGCGACTCCAAGTGCGCGCCCTCGGACGTGAAGCGCATCTTCTACCGGATGCCCACCAGCGCCTACGCGGGCAAGTACATCATCTCCGCGGAGTTCGTCGCCAAGGAGACCTGGTCCTACTCCTGCGACGGCCGCACCGTGCAGCTCTGGCGGACCAAGGGGTTCGTCGAGGGCTCGACCTGGAACTCCACCAAGGACAACTGGCTCGAACACCTCGACACCCGGGACGTGGCGAAGGGCTGGTCCTCCAGTTGCCCGGGTGGCGACGTGGAGTTCAACGCGACCAAGGCGGTCAAGGACGCCGCGGCGGGCAAGTGGTCGACCACCACGTTCGGCCTCAAGGCCGGGTACGAGACCGACCCGTACGGATGGAAGCGGTTCGCCGACGACGCCTGGCTCCGGGTCAACTACAACACCCCGCCGCCCCAGCCGAAGATGGCCAACCTGACGATGGACCCGGGAGGCAAGTGCGTCTACTCCCCGGCCCCGGCGGTGCGGGTGCCCCCGACGCTGTCGGCGGTGCTGCACGACTCCGACTCCGCCGACGCCAAGAAGGTGTACGCCGAGTTCCAGGCCAGCTGGGACGGCGCGACGAAGTGGACCTCCGGCAGGATCGGCCCCAAGACCACGGGATCGACGTTCCAGGTCAAGATGCCCTCGACGATCCCCGAGAAGAAGACGATCGCCTGGTCCGTACGCACCTGGGACGGCTACCAGTACAGCCCGTGGAGCTACGCGGGCGACGCGACCGGCTGCTACTACACCTATGACAAGAGCGTGCCGGCCGCTCCGGTGCTGACCTCGACCGCCTATCCCGCGTCGGACCCGGAGAACGAGCTCGACCCGTGGTACGACGGGGTGGGCCGCTACGGAGCCTTCACCGCCGACTCCGCCTCCACCGACGTCGTCAAGTACTGGTTCGGGATCAACGGCAACCCCACGCAGGCCAACGAGCGCAAGCCCAGCACCAACGGCGGGCCGGTGACGATCGACATCGCGCCCGAGCACGCGGGGCTGAACTACATCACGGTCCAGGCCTTCGACGCGGCCGGCAACGCCAGCGAGATCGGCCGCCACGCCTTCAGGGTCAAGGCCGGAGCGCCGGCGAAGGCCGAATGGCCGCTGGACGAGCCCATCGACTCCCCGCAGGTCACGGACATCGGGGGAACCTTCCCCGCCACCGTCACCGGCGGCGTCACGCTGGGTGTGGACGGCATCTCGAAGAGCGCCGCGCAGTTCAACGGCGTCAGCGGGTACGCCAGGACCACCGCTCCGGTGGTGGGCACCACCACGAGTTTCTCGGTGTCGGCGTGGGCGCGGCTCCCGGAGGTCAAACCGACCCACGCCGGGGTGATCGCCACCCAGGCGGGCACGGCGCGACCGGGCTTCGAGCTGTACTACTCCTCCTCCTACGACCGGTGGATCTTCAACAGGTTCAGCACCGACAGCACGAGCGCCACGATCGTGCGGGCGATCGGGACCACCGCGCCGCAGGGCGGGGAGTGGGCGCACCTGGTCGGCGTGTACGACTCGGTCGCCAAGCACATCAGGCTCTACGTCAACGGCAAGCTGGCCTCGACCACGGCGTTCACCACGCCGTGGAACGCCACCGGACCCGTACAGATCGGTGCGAGTCTGTACAGCACGGTCCCGGACGCGTTCTTCCCCGGTGAGGTCGACGATCTGCGGATCTTCGACCGGATCGTCACCCCGGAGGAGGTCGGCAACCTCTTCAGCCAGCACCCGGTGGTGAACGCCCGCTGGAAGCTGAACGACTCGGCCTCGGCGGTCCGGGCGAGCAAGGCGTACTGGAAGCTGGACGAGGCGGCGGGCGCGACCCGGGCCGAGGAGGCGGGCGGCGTCCACCCCGCGAGCAAGGTCGGCACCGTCACCTTCGGCACGACCGGGAAGTTCGGCAAGGCCGTCACCCTCAACGGCACGACCGGGTACCTGAAGACCACCGGAGCCGTGCTCGACACCACCAAGAGCTTCTCGGTGTCGGCCTGGGCGAGGCTCCCCGCCACCAAACCCACCCATGCGGGGATCATCGCCACCCAGACCGCGACGGTGAAACCGGCGTTCGAGCTGTACTACTCCTCCTCCTACGATCGGTGGATCTTCAACCGGTTCAGCGCGAACAACGCCTCCGCCACGATCATCCGGGCGCAGTCCACCTCGGTGCCACAGGGTGGGGTGTGGACGCACCTGACCGGAACCTACGACGCGGCCACCAAGCAGATCAGGCTCTACGTCAACGGCAAGCTGGCCTCGACCACGGCGTTCACCACGCCGTGGAACGCCACCGGGCCGGTGCAGCTCGGCGCGGGTTCCTACGACGGCGCGGCGGGATCGTTCTTCCCCGGTGAGATCGACGACCTGCGGATCTTCGACCAGGTCGTCACCGACTCCGAGATCGCCACGCTGGCCTCGGGTTCCCCGCTGACCATCGCGGCCGACGACGGCACCGCGGGCCGTCACGTCACCCTGTACGGCAACGCCCGCATCGACCAGGGCGCGGGCTGGGTCGGCACCCCGCCGGGCGCACTGGTCCTGGACGGCGACGGCGACTACGCGGCCAGCGCCGGTCCCGTGGTGCGCACGGACGACAGCTTCACCGTCGCCGGCTGGGTGACCAGCGCGGGCCGTCCCGGCCGGACGGCGGCGGTCTTCAGCCAGGAGGGCGCGGTCAACAGCGCCTTCACCCTCCGCTATCGGCCGGACCCGGCGGACCCGGCCAACGCGGGCGGCTACCAGATCGAGATGCCGGACAAGGACGCCGCGGGAGCCGCGCGCCCCACCACGGAGCACTCGGCCTTCCAGTCCAGCTTCGAGTGGGACCACGTGGCGATCGCCTACGACGCCCTCCAGGACGAGATGCGGCTCTACGTCAACGGGGAGCTGGAGCAGACCGAGGAGCAGGTGTCCTGGCGGTTCAACGTGCTGGGTTTCAACGCCACGAAGGGGTTGCAGCTCGGCCGGACCAAGGGCGACGGCGCCTGGGGCGAGTACTGGCCCGGCGTGATCGACGACGTGTGGGCCTTCCAGGGGGTCGCCACACAGGAGCAGATCCAGATGCTGGCCGCGGGCAACGAGCTCGACACCGAGACCGGCCCCTGACCTGAGAAGGGGGTCGCGGGCCACGGTTCGCGATCCCCCTTCCACCCCCATTTCCTGAGGTGCCCCGGCCGCCGCGTGCGGCGGCCGGTGGCCTGCGCCTGTGCGGAGGATGTTCATGAAGGGGTTATACGAATCGGGTACCCGGCGATGGCTGGCCGTGTTCACGGCACTGGTCACCGCCGCGGGCCTGCTGGTGGCGCCGCCGGCGCACGCCGCGGTCGGGCCGGACGGAGAGCGTCCCGAGGTCGAGAGCGCCGAGCGCGTGGTACCCGGCAGGGCGGAGACGGTGAGACCGCGCAAGCCCGACCCCGCGGCGGCCGAGCCCGACCCGGCCCCGAAGGGCTGGCCGGAGCCGGGCGTGACCGAGGCGAGGGTACCGGCGAGCGGGGAGGCGGTCCGCGCCGGGAACCTGCCGGTCCGGGTGCGCGCTCCCCAGTCACGGGCCAGGGGGGCGGCGCCCCCCGTGGAAGAGGTGAAGGTCCAGGTCCTGGAACAGGCGGCGGCGCGGCGCGCCGGCGTGGACGGGGTCGTGCTGACCGTGGGCGGCCCCGGGACCGGCCAGGTCGGCGTCGAGCTGGACTACTCCGGGTTCGCCGGGAGTTTCGGCGGGTCCTACGGCAGCCGCCTGCGCCTGGTCCGGCTGCCGGCCTGCGCGCTGACCACCCCTGACGCGCCGGAGTGCCGTACCGGCACCGAGGTCCCCTCGCGCAACGACACCGAGGCGAGAACGCTGTCGGCCGAGGTGACGGCCGCACCGCAGGCGACGGTGCTCGCCGCGGTGGCGGGGGAGTCCAGTGACAAGGGCGACTACAAGGCGACGGCGCTGTCGGCCTCGTCGACCTGGGCGGTCTCCGAGCAGTCGGGCGACTTCGCCTGGTCGTACCCGATGCGGGTGCCCCCCGTCCCCGGCGAGCTCGCGCCCAAGGTGGAGATCGGCTACTCCTCGGGCGCGATGGACGGCCGCACGTCCAACACCAACAACCAGCCGTCCTGGGTGGGAGAGGGCTTCGACTACTGGCCCGGCTACATCCAGCGCGGCTACAAGCCGTGTGCCGACGACGGCGCTCCCAAGGACGAGTGGGGCACCCCGCCGGGCGACCAGTGCTGGGCCTACGACAACGCCACGCTCAGCTGGAACGGCAAGGGCGGCGAGCTGGTCCAGGCCGCGGACGGCACCTGGCGGATGAAGAACGACGACGGCACCCGCATCGAGCGGATCAAGGACACCGGGAAGGCCAACGGTGACAACGACGGCGAGTACTGGAAGCTGACCACCACCGAGGGCGTGCAGTACTTCTTCGGCCTGAACCGCCTGCCCGGCTGGAGCACCGGCAAGGAGGAGACGAAGTCGACGTGGACCCACCCGGTCTTCGGCGACGACGACGGCGAGCCCTGCCACGGCTCCACGTTCGCCACCTCCTGGTGCCAGCAGGCTTACCGGTGGAACCTCGACTACGTCGTGGACCCGCGGGGCAACGCCATCTCCTACTTCTACACGCAGGAGGGCAACCACTACGGCCGCAACCTCAAGCCCGCCGACGACACCCCCTACGTGCGGGGCGGCTGGCTGGACCGGATCGACTACGGCCAGCGCGCCGGCACCCTGTTCTCGGCGAAGCCGTCGGCCCGGGTGGTCTTCGGCGTCTCGGAGCGCTGCCTGTCGGCGACCGCCGCCGACTGCGCGGCGGACAAGATCGGTGCCAACCCGACCAGGTGGCCGGACGTGCCCTGGGACCTGAACTGCGCCGCCGGCACCGAGTGCAAGGGCACCCACGGCACGCTGGCGCCCACCTTCTGGTCGCGCAAGCGGCTGACCAAGGTCACCACCCAGGTGCTGAAGGCCGACGGAGACTACCGGGACGTCGACTCCTGGAAACTGGACCACCTGTGGGGCGACGCCGACATCGACAGGGCCCTGCTGGTCAAGTCGATCCAGCACACCGGCCACGCGGCGTCCCCGGCCATCACGCTGCCCCCGGTGACGTTCAACCACGTCCAGCTGCCCAACCGGGTGGACAAACTGGGCGATGACATCGCGCCGTTCATCAAGTACAGAGTCGGGGCGATCTACGACGAGTCCGGTGGTCAGATCGACGTCAACTACTCCGACGCCGACTGCACACTGTCCTCGCTGCCGACGCCGGAGACCAACACCCGGCGCTGCTTCCCGGTCAAGTGGACACCGGCCGGCCATGCCGACCCGATCCGGGACTGGTTCCACAAGTACGTGGTCACCCAGGTCGTGCAGAGCGACAGGACCGGCAAGGCGCCGGACATGCTCACCACCTACGAGTATCTCGACGGTGCCGCCTGGCACTACGACGATGACGACGGCATGACCAAGGAGAAGTACAAGACCTGGTCGCAGTGGCGCGGCTACGGCCGGGTGCGGGTCAAGACGGGAGGGTGGAACGACCTGCGCTCCCAGAACGAACGCCTGTTCCTGAGGGGCATGGACGGTGACCGGCTCAACGCCGACGGCGGGACCAAGAAGGTCTCCGTCAAGGACGGCGAGGGTGGCGAGCACGTCGACCACGAGGCGCTGCAGGGCTTCGAGCTGAAGAGGACGGAGTACGAGGGGGTCGGCGGCGCGGTGGCCGTCAAGACGGTCAACACCCCGTGGCGGCAGCAGACCGCCAGCCGGACCAGGAGCTGGGGGACGGTCACCGCCAACCTGACGGACGTCGCCAAGAGCCACACCTGGACCGCCATGGACGAGGGGAAGTGGCGGGAGACCGAGACCGTGACCTCCTACGATCCCGCCACGGGCCTGGCCACCCAGGTCGACGACAAGGGCGACCTGGCCACGGCGGCCGACGACCGGTGTGTCAGGACCACGTACGCGCAGGACAAGACCGCCTGGATGCTGAAGTTCCCCTCGCGGGTGGAGAGCCTCTCGGTGGCCTGCTCGGTCACGCCCGACCGGTCCAAACACGTGATCGAGGACGGGCGCTCCTTCTACGACAACGGCGCCTTCGGCGCGGCGCCGACCAGGGGAGAGGTCACCAGGGTCGAGAAGATCGCGAGCCACAACGGCACCACCGCGACGTACGTCCCCACCGAGGTCTCCACCTACGACTCCTACGGCCGCGAACTCACCACGAAGGACGCCGCGGGCAACGTCACGACCGTCGCCTACACCGACACCGCGGGCCTGGCCACGCTGGTGAAGACCACCGGACCGCCGGTGAAGCCCGGTGACGCCGGCACGGCCCACGTGACGAGCGAGGAGCGCGACCCGGCCTTCGGCTTCGAGACGGTCAAACTGGACGCCAACAGCAAGCGGACCGACCTGGAGTACGACGCGCTGGGCCGCCTGCTCAAGGTGTGGATGGCAGACCGCTCCAAGGCGTCCGGGCAGACACCGAACCTGGAGTTCAGCTACCGGGTGACCGACGGTCAGATCATCGCGATCGGCACGAAGCGGCTGACCGCCGAGGGCGGCCAGACCGAGCCCACCTACGAGCTGTACGACGGCAGGCTGCGGCTGCGCCAGACCCAGGATCCGGGGCCGGACGGCGGGCGGCTGATCTCCGACAAGCTCTACGACTCCCGGGGCAACGTCGCCCGCGAGTACGGGCAGTACTACTCGACCGGGGCGCCCTCGACGACCCTCTTCGGAGCCTTCGACGGCAACGTCGAGTCGCAGAAGGTCTTCGACTTCGACGGCCGCAACCGGGTGACCGTCGAGCGGTTCCTCGTCGGCAACGGCGAGACCCAGGAGAAATGGCGCACGACCACCTCCTACGCCGGGGGCCGGGTCACGGTGGACCCGCCGACCGGGGACACGCCGGTCACCACCTTCACCGACGCGCGCGACCACATCGTCGAGCTGCGCCAGTACCGGGGGGACTCGCCGACCGGCGACTTCGACCGGACCCTCTACACCTACACCCCGCTGGGCAAGCTCGCCACGGTCAAGGACGCGGCGAACAACACCTGGACCCACCACTACGACCTGCGCGGCCGGGAGATCCGGGTGGACGACCCGGACAAGGGCACGACCAGGTCCAGCTACGACGACCTGGACCGGGTGACCTCCACCGAGGACGCCAGGGGCGCCAAGCTGTTCACGACCTACGACGCGCTCGGCCGCAAGACCGAGGTCCGTGAGGGGTCGCAGACCGGCACCGTCCTGACGGCGTGGACCTACGACACGGTCCGCAAGGGGCAGCTCTCCAGCTCCACCAGGAACGTGGCCGGCCAGGCGTACACCACGACCGTCAACGCCTACGACAACCTGGACCGGGCGATCCGGACCACGGTCACCATCCCCGGCACCGAGAAGGAGCTGGCGGGCAGCTACCAGTTCGACACCCGCTACAAGCTGGACGGCACGGTACAGTCCGCCACCTTCCCGGCCTCGGGCGGCCTGGCGGCCGAGACCGTCGTCTACTCCTACGACGAGCTGCGGCGGCCCACCGTCACCTCCGGGCTCACCTCCTACGTGACCAGGTCGATCCACAGCCTCACCGGCAAGCCCGAGCAGTACGAGCTCTCCACCGGAGGCAAGAAGGTCTGGCTGACCAACTCCTACGAGTACGGCACGCAGCGGCTGAAGTCGGCGCGGGTCGACCGCGAGGACGTCGCCGGGGTGGACCGCAACGCCACCTACAGCTACGACGCGGCGGGCAACGTCACCGCGGTCTCCGACGTCTCCCGGTCCGGCACGGACACCCAGTGCTTCTCCTACGACTACCTGCGCAGGATGACCGAGGCGTGGACGCAGGGCACCCAGAGCTGCGCCACCGCACCGGCGGCGAACCTCGTCGGAGGTGTGGCACCGTACTGGCAGTCGTTCGGCTATGACGCGACGGGCAACAGGACCAGGGAGGTCGAGCACGGCATCGGCGGGACCGCCGACACCCAGCGCCTCTACGGCTACCCGGCCCCCGGGGCCCCGCAACCGCACGCGCTGGCCTCGGTCACCCAGACCGGGGGCGCGGGCGCGCGCGTCGAGAGCTACGGCTACGACGCCACCGGCAACACGACCAGCCGCAAGATCGGCGCCGTCGACCAGAAGCTCGACTGGGACGCCGAGGGGCGGCTGAGCAAGGTCACCGACGGGGCCAAGGTCACCTCCTACCTCTACGACGCCGACGGCAACCGGCTGATCCGCAGGGAACCGGCCGCCACGACCCTGTACCTGCCGGGCATGGAACTCCGGCTGGACAACGCCACCACGAAGGTCGAGGCCACCAGGTACTACGTCCACGACACGGTCGCGGTCGCGGTCAGGACCACGGCGGGCGTGACCTTCCTGGCCAACGACCACAACGGCACCGGCGAGCTCGCGATCAACGCCACCACCCAGGCGGTCTCCCAGCGCCGCTTCAAGCCCTTCGGCCAGCTGCGGGGGGCGCCACCGGGGACATGGCCCTCGGAGAAGGGGTTCGTCGGTGGCACCGTCGACTCCTCCACGGGCCTGACACATCTGGGCGCCCGCGAGTACGACCCGGCGACCGGCCGTTTCATCAGCGTCGACCCGATCATCGACCCGCAGGACCCGCAGCAGATGAACGGGTACGCCTACGCGAACAACAACCCGGTCACCTTCACCGACCCGGACGGCAAGTTCTGGGGAAGCTGGATCGCCGCTCTGCTGGCGATCATTCGGGCGCTGATGGCGCTGCTCAACAGCGGCGGCGGTGGCGGCAACAAGGGCGGCGGAGGCGGCGGGGGCGGTGGCGGTGGTGGCGGCGCACCGCACCGCCCGGCGCCGAGCGGCGGCGTGACCACCTCCTACGGCAGTACCGTCAAGAACAACACCCTCAGCAGCGTCGATCCCCGCAAGTTCACGGCGCTGGGCTGGCTCGCCTACGGCTTCGGCGGCCCGTCCGACATGCTCAACACCTGGGGAACCAACGTCGCCGAGAACGGGCGCGTGATGGGCGGCATCTACGCCCTCAAGGCGGCGAGCTACCCGCAGGGCAACTGGAAGAGCAGCTGGTTCTGGAACGGGCTGCGCAAGTGGTACGACGCCAAGTCGGTCAGGGTGGAGGCGCGCGGCATCAAGTGGGGCGGCCGCCTGGCCAAGGCCGGAAAGTTCCTGGGCCGGTTCGGGCTGGTGACCACCTTCGCCGACGGCGCGCTGACCCAGTGGAACTCCGACAGTGGAAAGGACATCAACAAGGGCGAGAAAGCCCTGCGAGCCGGTATCCGCGGTGCCGCGGTGGCCGGCGGCGCCTATGCGGGTGCCACCATCGGGGCCGCGGCGTGCAGCCCCGGAGTGGTCCTCGCGGCGGTCTGCGGCGCGGCCGGTGCCTACATCGGAGGTATGGTCGGCGGAGTCGTCGGTGACACCGCCATCGCCGCCTACGACAAGATGCGAGATCCTGTGGTGAACACCGCCAAGTCCATCGGTTCCGGGATCAAGAAGGGATGGAACAAGCTCTTTGGATGAGACAGCCGTGCTGACGGGTTACCCGCACGCGCCGGTGTGGGCGGTGCTCGCCGCCGCCCTCATGGCGATCCTCGGGTTCGTCAACCATCGCCGGTTCCGCGGGGCGGACGCGCAGAGCGCGTGGGCCGAGCGCTACTTCGACGAGGCCAAGCCGAAGGAGTGGCGCAACCTGCCCTTCGCCCAGTTCCCGGGGGCGATCATGTTCTCCCTCTGGGCGGTGATGCTGGCCTACACCTGGGTGTCCGGGCAGGAACTCCTCGACGCGCTCGTCGGGCTCGCCTTCTTCGGGTCCTTCGTCTTCGGCGGGGTCGCCGTCAAGCGGCTCTACCGGCCTCCGGCCAAGGCCAGGCCGGCCTGGCTGGTGGCCGAGGAGGAACGGCGCGAGCGGCTGGGCCTGACCACCCGCGACGGCTGGACGACGTAGGAGCCGCCCCCCAGGTCCCCGCCCGGGGACCTGGGGGGCGGAAACGCAACGGAGCCGGTGCGGCTCTCGCGTCCATGGAGGCGAGAGCCGCACCGGCTCCGTCATGTCGAGGTTCCGCCGGCCCGTCCGAGCCGACGGCTCACTCCGCCAGTTCGGCGAGGACGGCACCGAGCTGGTCGATCGCCCAGACGAGGTCCTCCTCGGAGATGACGATCGGCGGGGCGAGACGGACGGTCGAGCCGTGCGTGTCCTTGGCCAGGACGCCATGGGCCATGAGCGCCTTGGAGACCTCGCGCCCGCTGGCCAGGGACGGGTCGATGTCGACGCCCGCCCACAGGCCGCGCCCGCGGACGGTGACCACGCCCTGGCCGATCAGGCCGCGCAGCCTCTCGTGCATGACCTCGCCGAGCTCCCTGGCCCGCGCCTGGTACTCGCCGGTGCCGAGCATCTCGATGACCGCGTTCGCGACCGCGCAGGCGAGGGGGTTGCCGCCGAAGGTGGAGCCGTGCTGCCCCGGCCTGATCACGCCGAGCACGTCCTCGTTCGCGGTGATCGCCGAGACCGGGACGACGCCGCCGCCCAGGGCCTTGCCCAGCACGTAGATGTCGGGGACGACGCCCTCGTGGTCGCAGGCGAAGGTGTCACCGGTGCGGCCCAGACCCGACTGGATCTCGTCGGCGATCATCAGGATGTTCTCCGCGGTGCACAACTCGCGGACCTGGGTGAGGTACCCGTCCGGCGGGACCAGCACGCCGGCCTCGCCCTGGATGGGCTCCAGCAGCACCGCGACGGTGTTGGCGTCGATGGCCTCGTGGATCGCCTCGACGGAGCCGTACTTTACGATCTTGAAGCCGGGGGTGTACGGGCCGAAGCCGTCGTGGGCGTCGGGGTCGGTGGAGAAGCTGACGATCGTGGTGGTGCGACCGTGGAAGTTGTCCTCCATCACGATGATGTTGGCCTGCTCGGCGGCCACCCCCTTGACCTCGTAGCCCCACTTGCGGGCCACCTTGATCGCGGTCTCCACGGCCTCGGCGCCGGTGTTCATCGGCAGGACCATGTCCTTGCCGGTGAGGTCGCCCAGCCCGGCGGCGAAGGTGGCGAACTGGTCGTGAAAGAAGGCCCGGCTGGTCAGGGTGAGCCTGGACAGCTGCTCCTGGGCCGCTGTGATGATCTTCGGGTTGCCGTGCCCGAAGTTCAGCGAGGAGTAGCCGGACAGGCAGTCCAGGAACCGCCTGCCCTCCACGTCGACCACCCAGGCGCCCTGCGCCTCGGATATCACGACGGGCAGGGGATGGTAGTTGTGAGCGCTGCGGCGCTCGCTGAGCTCGATGAATTCGTCCGTGCTGGTCATTCGGTATCCGCCCCTCCTTGGTCCGTGGCCGTTTCGCCCGGCACTATCCCCTGATCTCCAGCGTGCAGCACTTCGGACCGCCCCCGGCCTTGCGGAGCTCCGACAGGTCCACGGGGACGACCTCGAAGCCCCGGCGCTTGAGCTCCAGCTGGAGGTTGGCGGCCTCGACGTTGATCACCACGTTGGTGCCGTCGCTGACCGCGTTGAGGCCCAGCACGGAGGCGTCGTCCTCACTCGCGATGATGGCGTCGGGGAAGAGAGAGCGGAGCACCTCCTGGCTTCCAGGGGAGAAAGCCCCTGGGAAGTATGCCACGTTGTGTCCGTTTAGCGGGAAGAGGGCGGTGTCCAGGTGGTAGAACCGCGGATCCACCAGCTGCAGGGTGACCACCGGCCGGCCGAGGAACTCCTGGGCCTCCTTGTGAGCGGTGATGTCGGTGCGGAAGCCGGTGCCGGCCAGCACCAGGTGGTCGAGGGTGAGGAAGTCCCCCTCGCCCTCGTTGGTGAAGGTCGCCTCGCGGACCCGCTGGTAGCCGTTGTCGACGAACCAGTCCAGGTAGGCGGGGCCCTCGGCCGCCCGCTGCGGGTGGGCGAACCGCGCGCCGTACACGCGGCCGCCGACCACCAGCGCCCCGTTGGCGGCGAAGACCATGTCCGGCAGGCCCTCCACCGGGTCGATGAGGCTGACGCGGTGACCGAGCTCCTGGTAGGCGCTCCTGAGCGTCTCCCACTGCCTGATCGCCACCTCACGGTCGGCTCCGGCCTCGGGATGCATCCACGGGTTGATCGCGTACTCAACCGCGAAGTGGTCGGGCCGACACATGAGGTAGTGCCTCGTCATGAATAACCCCGTATCGAAGGTCGTGAGTGAAATGCCGGCCCAATGGCGGCGACATCAGCCTAGGAAACGGTGTTCTCGCAGGCCAAGAGCTTGCTCTTGCGTTCTGACGCGGGTTTCTTGCGCGCTTCAGGCGATGAACGGTGATTCGTTGTGCGGGGCGACGAACGGTTCGCCGCGCGAGGTCATGAGCGGTGCCTCGATCAGCCGGGAGAGCACGATGGAGCTCTTGGTCCGCACCACGAACGGCTCCGAGGCGATGCGCTCGATCACCCTCTCCACGTGCCGCACATCGGTGGCCCTGACGTGCAGCAGCGCGTCGGCCTCGCCGGTGATGGTGCACGCCGAGACCACCTCGGGATGGCGGCCGATGGCCACTCCGATCTCCGACGGCGAGGTCTTCCCCGCGCAGAACAGCTCCACGTAGGCCTCGGTGGTCCAGCCGAGCGCCGCGGGCTCCACCCTGGCGGTGAACCCGGTGATGGCACCGGTCTCGCGCAGCCGGTCCACCCGGCGTTTCACCGCCGACGCCGACAGGCCCACGCGCTGTCCGATCTCCGCGTATGTGGCTCGGGCGTCCTCGACGAGCGCCCCGATGATGTCGCGATCCAGCCTGTCCAGTTCCACGCTGACCTGTATATCGCTTCGGGTCCGTCCGGGCTCACGGCGAGTGGTGGCGACCCGCGGTCACCCCCGGTCCTGCTGATGAATGGAAATGCCGCCGGACAGGTGACCTGTCCGGCGGCATCCGCCAGGTGTGCGGTTTCCGGTCAGGTCTGCTCGGCCTCGCCGGTGGCCTGTTCCTGGGCCTCCTCGGGGGAGGCCTCCAGGTCGTCGCCCGCCTGGGCGAGCGCCGTCTGCTTGTCCAGGCCGACCCAGCTCGTCACGCTCTCGACGGCGAACAGCACCCCGAGGTAGACGGTGAGCGCGGCCAGCACCCAGGTCAGCACGCCCAGCGCGGCACCGGCGCCGATCAGCAGCAGCCTGAGCTCCCAGCCCAGGCCGGCCCGGAAGACCCAGGGGGCCGGCCAGATGCTCTGCCGCGTCCGGTACACCGTGTCGTAGGTGTGGTAGCCGATCACGTAGATCAGCACGTACAGCAGCCACTTGGGCGCGTCGGCCGCCAGGCCGATCAGGATGATCGCGAGGAACTCGGCCCCGCGGATCAGCGGCGGCGCCAGCCAGTCGAGCTTGCCGAGATGGTCGCGGGCCGCGGTGGGCAGCACCAGGACGATCATGATCAGCACCGGGACGAGCAGGATCGGCCCGTCCACCAGCATCCCGGTCACCGCCATCGCGATGATCGCCAGCAGTGCGGCGAGCGTGGCGGGCACCGGGGGCAGCCCGGGGCCGACCTTGTCCCGCAGCAGCGTCACCAGCGGGCCGTCGTCGCGGTAGGCGAGCAGCCGCGCGGTCTGGATGCGCAGCCGCTCCTCGTACGGGTCCGGAGCGGGGATGGTCTGTGGCTGGGTGATCATGCGAGAGACCTCATCAGGCGTCCGGTGAGCGAGTAGGCGGCGCCGATGCCACCCCAGATGATCAGTGTCAGGAAGGTGACCCTGGCGTCGAACAGGGCGCTGACGATCGCGATGGCGGCGAAGCGCTCACCGATGGGGAACACGATCATCTTGCGGGCCCAGTGCACGGCCCGGAACCTGCCGGCCCTGCCCCACATCCTCAGCAGGTTGCGGATCCCGCCGCCCTGGGCGACCCTGCGCTGCTCCAGCGCCTGGCGAAGGCCGGTGTCGGCGCTGACCGACAGCGGCACCGAGGGCAGCGGCGACGGGGGCTTGCGCCGGTTCGCCGCGCCGTAGGAGAAGTCGAGCAGATGCTTGATGGACTGCACGCCGAGCGCGATCAGCGCCAGCGTCCACACGTCGCCCACACCTGAGACCGCCGCGCCGACCGCCAGACCGGCGAAGACCACGTACTCCTTGAACCGGTCGAAGGTCGCGTCCAGCCACGCCCCGAGCACGCCGAACTTGCGGGCGTACCGCGCCACCTGGCCGTCCACGCAGTCGAACACGAACGCGAAGTAGATCAGCACACCGCCCGCGACCATACCGGCCCGCTCGCCGGTGGCGAAGCAGAGCGCCGCGGCCACACCCAGCGCGATCGAGATCAGCGTGACCTGGTTGGGGGTCAGCCCCCGCCTGGCCGCCCAGCGGGCGATGAACCGGGAGTAGGTGCTGACGAAATAGGTGGTGAAGAAACCGTCGGCGCCCTTCACCGCGTTGTTCAGCCTGGCCCGGTCCTCGTCGAACGTGGCCATCTCCGCCGGCGCCTCGGTGGCCTGCTCGGGAGTGGACACCCGGCGGTAGAACAGGTCCCGGCGGCCGCGGACGCCGACCGAGACGCCCTTGCGGACCAGGCCCAGGACCAGCAACTGGACCAGGTCGTCGTCGGGGCCCAGCAGGTGGGCCATGTCGGCCAGCTCGCGGGCGGCCTCGGCGAGGACGGGCGCGTGCTTGTGGTGCAGGTGCAGCGGGCCGAGCAGGACCGCGTTGGGCCTGGTCACCGCATGGAAGGCCGAGCCCACCGAGATGATGCGGGACCTGCGGGCGCGTACCCGGACGGGCAGGTCCTCCAGCCTCCGGTCGCCGATCTCCGGCTGCGCCTCGTCGATCGGGACGTCGGGGACGATGGCGTCGCCGTTCTCGTCCTCCTCCCGCGGCTCCCTGACGATCAGCGCGAGCGCCCCGCGCTTCGACTTGGTGATCTGGTAGATCAGCTCGTCGTGGATCAGTGAGTTGGCGGGCAGGATGAGCAGGTTCTCGGTGGCGTCCTCGACCGCGTCGGCCAGGGCGCGCAGGTCGCCGGCCAGGTCGGAGGTCTCGACGAGCCTGCCGGGGAAACCGCGGTAGGCGGCGGCCTCGCTCGATCGGGCGATCGTCACCGGCTCGGAGTCGAGCGAGGCGAGCTGGCCGTGCAGCTTGCCGATCACCGTGGGGCAGCCGGCAAGCGCGGGCAGGGTCAACGCGGCGGGCGGCGTCGCCTGGCCGGTAGCGGCATAGGGGCCGGGCGATGAGCCCAGCAGGACCACGCGGGGCATGGCACCCTTTCGTGCGGAGACGGGTGTGAGGCGGTGTAGCGGAGGATACGTTGCGTCAGAGGCCAAAGTTTAGTGAGTTTTGGGCGAACAACACGCACCAGTGATCTATCCGTGTCGTTTGATCATGGTTGCACCTCTGCCAAGTGAACCGTCCCGCGCCCCCACTACACTGTGCGGGTGAGTCTGTACCGTGATGACGGCATCGTGCTGCGCACCCACAAGCTGGGCGAGGCCGATCGCATCGTCACGGTCCTGACCAGGCGGATGGGCAAGATCCGGGGGGTCGCCAAGGGCGTCCGGCGCACGACATCACGATTCGGCAGCCGGCTCGAACCGTTCACCCATGTCGATCTCCAGCTGCACACCGGCCGCACCCTCGACGTGATCACCCAGGCCGAGACCATCCAGCCGTACGGCCGGCCGCTCGTCGCGGACTACCCGCGCTACACGGCGGGAACCGCGATGCTGGAGACCGCCGACCGTCTGATCATGGGAGAGAAGGAGCCGGCCCTTCGCCAGTTCCTGCTGCTGGTCGGCGGCCTGCGCACACTCGGTTCCGGCGCCCACGAGGCCAGGCTCGTGCTGGACGCCTACTTCCTGCGCTCTCTCGCGGTCGCCGGTTACGCCCCCGCCCTGGAGGCCTGCGCCCGCTGCAAGGCGGTCTCGGTGCGGGCCTTCGCCATCGTGGCCGGCGGCGTGGTGTGCGGGGCCTGCCGTCCCGCGGGCGCGGCGGTGCCCGAGGGGGAGACCCTGGCCCTGATGGTCGCGCTCCTCAAGGGGGACTGGCCCACCGCCGACGCCTCGGGGCCCAGGCACCGGGCCGAGTGCAGCGGTCTGGTCGCCGCGTACCTCCAGTGGCACCTGGAACACGGCATACGCTCTCTCCGACACGTAGAAAGGGAGCTCGCCACGTGAACGTCCGCCCGCCCGTCCCGCACCCCTCCGGCGCAACCCCGCCCGCGATCCCGCGTGACCTCGTGCCGCGGCACGTGGCGATCGTGATGGACGGCAACGGCCGGTGGGCCAAGCAGCGGGGCCTGCCCCGTACCGAGGGGCACAAGGCGGGCGAGGCGTCGCTCTTCGACGTGATCGAGGGCGCGATCGAGCTCGGCATCCCCTACCTGTCGGCCTACGCCTTCTCCACGGAGAACTGGAAGCGCTCCCCTGACGAGGTCCGCTTCCTGATGGGTTTCAACCGCGACGTCATCCGCCGCCGCAGGGATCAGCTCCACGCGATGGGCGTGCGGGTCCGCTGGGCGGGCCGCCCCGGACGGTTGTGGCGGAGCGTCATCCAGGAACTGCGCGACGCCGAGCAGATGACCGAGGGCAACTCCAAGCTGACCCTGCAGTTCTGCGTCAACTACGGCGGCCGTGCCGAGATCGTGGACGCCGCCCTGCGCCTGGCGCAGGACATCGCCGAGGGGAAGGTCAAGCCGGGCAGGGTGAAGGAGGAGACCTTCGCCCGCTACCTGGACGAGCCGCAGATCCCCGACGTCGACCTGTTCGTGCGTTCCTCCGGCGAGCAGCGCATCTCCAACTTCCTGATCTGGCAGACGGCGTACGCCGAGATGGTCTTCCTCAACCGCCTCTGGCCCGACTTCGACCGCCGTGATCTGTGGGAGGCATGCGAGACGTACGCCAAGCGCGACAGGAGGTACGGCGGAGCCGTGCCGAACGTGGTCGCGGAATAACGGCGTGTCCCGGGCGCCCTCGACGCGCCGCCAGGTGCGCCCGGTCGAACGCGGAGAGTGACGTCAGGCCCGGCGTCGCGCGCGATAGGCGGCCACGTGCATCCGGTTCCCGCAGGTGCGGCTGTCACAGTAGACCCGCGAGCGGTTGCGCGACTCGTCCACGAAGACGTGGTCGCAGTCCGGCGCCGAGCAGGTGCGCAGGCGCTCCCACTCGTCCTCGACGAGCAGGTGGGCCAGGGCGACCCCGATGTCGGCCGCCAGGTGCTCGTGGAGTGAGGCGTCCGGCGCGAAGTAGTGGACGTGCAGGGGGTGGCCGTCGTGCTCCGCCAGGCGCGGGGTGATGCGGGTCCCGCTCAGCAGGGTGTTGAGCCGGATGACCGCGGTGGGCTGGTCCGGGGCGGTGAAGACCTTGTGGAAGGCCTCGCGCAGGGCGCGCACCTGGGCCAGGTCGGCGGCGTCCAGTTCACCGATCCCGCTGACCTCCCAGCGTGCCACGAAGTCGCCGAGCTCCCGCAGATCGGTAAGGGTGTCCTCGCCTCCGGTGGAGGGGGAGGTGTTGACCAGGTCGACCGCGGTGGCGAGTGAGTGCACCATGTCATGTCCGAATGGCATGTTGACTCCTGTAGGAAGCGGTTACAGCGTGGGCTCGCGGTGGCTTGCCGTGTCGGAAGCGTATCTCTCCGGTGGACCTTCGTGCCTTCTCTCTCGCGCTCACATCGCGATGGCGCGCCATGTGAGCACCCGGCGGGCGTGATCTTCAGCGGCGCTGCGTCCGGTGCGCCCCGCCGCGTGCGCCGTGTCGCCCGGTGCGGTGCTCCGGGCGCGGATCGGTCAACCCGGGACCCGGCCCGCCAGGGGATCCCGGCGGGCTCAGGCGCGGCTCGGCGTACGGGCCGGTTTGGCGGCTGTGGAGCAGACGGTGCAGGTCCCGAAGATCTCCAGGGTGTGGGTGATCTCGGTGAACCCGTGCTCGGAGCCGATGGCCTCGGCCCAGCGCTCCACCGCGGGTCCGGCCACCTCCACCGTACGGCCGCAGGTGCGGCAGACCAGGTGGTGGTGGTGGTCGCCGCTGGCGCACGCCCGGTAGACCGACTCGCCGTCGTCGGTTCTCAGCACGTCGACGTGACCGGTGTCGGCGAGCGCCTGGAGCGCCCGGTAGACGGTGGTCAGTCCGATCTTGGCGCCTTCCGCGCGCATCTCCGCGTAGACGTCCTGCGCGCTGCGGAAACCCTCACTCTGACGGAGGACCGCGTGGACGGCGTCACGCCTGTTGCTCATGGGCTGGACTCCTGAGGTCGACTTCGGCGTATGAATCTACCGAGCCCGAGGGCGAGGACGAACCCCGTGAGAGCAACGATCACGATGACCGCGCCCGGCGGGACCTCGACGTAGAAGGAGGAGGTCAGGCCGCCGACCGTGGAGATCATCCCGAAAAGCATGGAAAGCAGCATCGTGCTCGTGAAACCTCGGGTGAGCTGCTGGCTGGTCGCCACCGGCACCACCATCAGCGCGCTGACCAGAAGCAGTCCCACCACGCGCATGGCGATGACCACGGTCAGCGCGGCGGTCACGGCGATCAGCAGGCTGAGGAAGCGGACCGGCAGGCCGCCGGCCCTGGCGACCTCCTCGTCCTGGCAGAGCACGTAGAGCTCCCGCCCGAAGACGGCCAGCACGCCGAGGACCGCCGCCGCCAGCAGGCCGATCACCCACACGTCCTCGACGGGAACGCTGCTGATCGAGCCGAACAGGTAGGACGTCAAGGTGGCGTTGCTGCCGCCCGGGGCCAGCGAGATGAGCAGTACGCCCCCGGCGATGCCGCCGTAGAACAGCAGCGCGAGTGCCACGTCACCGCTGGTCCTGCCGCGCGCGCGGACCAGTTCGATGGCCACGGCGCCGAGCACGGAGACCAGCACGGCGGTCAGCACCGGGGCGGTCCCGGTCAGGAAGCCCAGGGCCACGCCGGTCAGCGCGACGTGCCCGATGCCGTCGCCCAGCAGGGCCAGGCGGCGCTGGACCATGAACGTGCCGATGGCGGGCGCGACCAGGCCGACGAGGAGGGCGGCGATCAGCGCCCGTCGCATGAAGTCGAACTGCAGAAGCTCGATCACGACGTGGGTCTCCAGTCGAGCGGGCTCACCGGCTCCTCCTCGGCGTGCGGGTGCACGTGGTCGTGGCCGGGCAGCGCGTGGGCGCCGACGGCGTGGGGCGGCGGGCCGTCGTGGCAGACGTACCCGTCCCGCAGGACCACCGCGCGGGTGATCAGAGGTTCCAGCGGGCCGAGCTCGTGCGCGACCAGCAGGACCGTCTTGCCCTGCTCCATGAGCACGGACAGGGTCTCGGCGAGGAGCTTCTGGCTCTCGGAGTCGACGCCGGCGGTGGGTTCGTCCATGACGAAGGTGTCGGGCTCCCCGGCGAGGGCGCGGGCGATCAGCACCCGCTGCTGCTGGCCGCCGGACAGGGCCTGCACCGGGTCGGCGGCGCGATGGGCCAGGCCGACGGCGGCCAGCGCCCGGCCCGTCGCCTCCCGGTCGGCCGCGCTGGTCGGCCGCAGGCGCCGCTGCCTGGCGATCCGTCCCGAGGCGACGACCTCGCGGATCGTGGTCGGCACGCCGCCGCCCACCGAGAGCCGCTGGGGCACGTAGCCGATCCGCCACCACTCGCGGAACCGGGCGGGAGGCCTGCCGTACAGCAGGGTCTCGCCGCCGGACAGGGGGATGAGGCCGAGCAGGGCGCGGATGAGGGTGGACTTCCCCGACCCGTTCGCGCCGAGTACGGCCACCGCCTCGCCGGGCTCGACGGACAGGTCGATCCCGCGGAGCACCGGGCGGCGGTCCAGGTTGACCTGGCCGCCGCTCATGGTGAAAACCGTTTTGCTGGATGTCACGTGTGGCCCTTACGAGCAGCTGAGCGCAGATTGGAGGACTTCAAGGTTCCGGCGCATGGCGGACGGGTAGTCGCCGTTCGCCGGCTGGCTTTCGACCGGGTCGAGGACCGCGGTCTTCGCACCGACCTCCTGGGCGAGAACCTCGGCGACCTTGGGGCTGACGAGGGTCTCGGTGAAAATCGTAGTCACTTTCTCCTGCTTGGCCACTTTTGCCACTTCAGCGAGGCGGGCGGGAGAGGGGTCGGCCTCGGGATCGATTCCGCTGATGCCGACCTGGTGGAGCCGGTAGCGGTTGGCGAGATAGCCGAACGCGGCGTGGCTGGTGACGATCGCGCGGGAGGAGCAGGTGGCCAGGCCCTTGGCCAGCTCGCCGTCCAGGGCGGTGAGGCCGGCCGCGGTTTCGGCGGCCCGCTCCCGGTAGCCCTGCGCGTGCGCGGGGTCGGCGGCGGCGAGCCTCTCGCCGAGCCGGGTGGCGACCGTCGCGAAGCGGGCCGGGTCGAGCCAGAGGTGGGGGTCGTAGTCGACCTCCTCGTGGCCGTGCTCCTCCTCGCCTTCGTGGCCCTCCTCCCCGGCCGCGGGCAGGGTCGGGACCGAGGAGGCCACCTCGAAGCTCCGGTCGGCGGCGTGCTGTCCGACCGCCTCGTCCACGGCGGGCTGGATGCCCTTGATGTAGACGACGAGGCTCGTCTCCTGCAACCCGGCCACCTGGAGCGGGGACAGCTCCAGGTCGTGCGGCTCGACGCCGGGCTTGGTCAGGCCGGTGACCGTCACGTCGGGGCCGCCGACCTGCTCGGCGAGCCACTGCAGGGGATACATGGCCGCGGTGACGACGGGCTTGCCCGCCGCGGAGACGCCTGACGCCCCCCCGGGCGATTCACCGGCCGAGCCGATTTCGGCGCCGCAGGCGGTGGCGACAAAGGCGGCGGCCACGACCAGGCTCGCATTACGTATGCGGATACGTCGGGAGGACTCGGACATCATGTCATCCAGTATGCGCGCAAATGAAAATGGTTGTCAAAATCACCTACGGGCTCGATGATCGCCGGCCCGGCGGACGGGAGCGGTCTCCGCGTCAGCCCGGTCGCCCCCGGTGCGACGGCTTCACGCGCCGGGTGCCCGCGACGTACGGGCGCCGCGGAGCCCGGGAGCGCGGTGCGCGCGGCGAGGGTCGGGCGGCGTCAGAAGGCGCCGAAGCGGTCGGCGGCGAGCAGGATCAGGAAGGTGAGCAGCGCGATGCGCAGCAGACGGCCCCCGGTCCCCAGGGACGGCCACGACATGTAGGCGAGCCAGCCGACGAACCCGATCACCGGAAGCACCGCGACGCCACCCCAGAAGGAGGCCACCGCGAAGCCGGTCAACAGGAGGATCACCAGCACCACCGGGGCGATCCAGCGGGGGAGCTGGAACAGGAAGACCAGCGGGGCCGCGCTGCGCCGCTCGGCCTTCTTTCGCAGCCCGGTCGCCCCCGGTGTGAAGAACTGCTCGCCCGCGGGCAGCGGACGCCCGCCTCGCGGGCGCCGGGGCTGTGCCAGCGGATGTGCGGGGCGTTTCCCGTGCTTGTCGGCCACAGGCCGAGCCTAACGCCACAGCCCCCGCCGCGACACGCCCCGATGCCCGGTACGACACCGCGGCTCTCGCCCCGCCCGGTACGGGGCCGGAGGCGGGCTCTGGCATGCTGGGCGGATGCTCGCTGTCATCCGTTATTCGGTGCCGCCCGGCCAGACCGAGGAGTTCCTGGCCAGGGCCCACGAGATCGTCGACACCCTGGCAGGGCAGCCGGGGTACCTGCGCGGCAGGGTGTCGAGATCGGTGGACGAGCCGGAGCTGTGGGCGCTGGTCAGCGAGTGGGAGGGCGCCGGGTTCTACCGCAGGGCGCTGGGCGCGGCGCGGATGGCGATGTATCCGCTGATGACGCTCATGATCAACGAGCCGAGCGCGTTCGAGGACGTCGACCGTCCCTGAGGTTCGGCGGAAGCTTTGCCGGAGTGAGGCGGGCGTCATGGTTTATCCGCACGTCCCGAGGGTCCGTCTCCCCTAAGCTGGATGTTCAATCAATTCCTCGCCGACCTCCAGCCGGATGGAGATTTTCCCTTATGGCACGCCGTACCGACATCATGGACACCATCGTCAGCCTCGCCAAGCGGCGCGGTCTTGTGTATCCCTCCAGCGAGATCTACGGTGGCCTGCGCGCGTCGTGGGACTACGGTCCACTGGGCGTGGAGCTCAAGAACAACGTGAAGCGGCAGTGGTGGAAGACCGTGGTGCAGGGCCGTGACGACGTGGTCGGTCTCGACTCCTGTGTGATTCTGGCCCGCGAGGTGTGGCAGGCCAGCGGTCACGTGGACACCTTCACCGACCCGCTGACCGAGTGCCAGGCGTGTCACAAGCGCTACCGCGCCGACCACCTCGAAGAGGCGTACAGCGAGAAGCACGGGAAGGACCCCGTCAACGGCCTGGCCGACATCACCTGCCCCAACTGCGGTAACAAGGGCTCCTTCACCCAGCCCAAGCAGTTCAGCGGCCTGCTGAAGACCTACCTCGGCGCGGTCGAGGACGAGTCGGGCCTCGCCTACCTGCGGCCGGAGACCGCCCAGGGCATCTTCATCAACTACCTCAACGTGCAGCAGTCGGCGCGCAGGAAGATCCCGTTCGGTATCGGCCAGATCGGCAAGTCGTTCCGTAACGAGATCACCCCGGGCAACTTCATCTTCCGTACCCGTGAGTTCGAGCAGATGGAGATGGAGTTCTTCGTCAAGCCGGGCAGCGACGAGGAATGGCACCAGTACTGGATCGACGAGCGCTTCCGCTGGTACACCGACCTGGGTATCAACCCCGACAACCTGCGTATCTACGAGCACCCGCAGGAGAAGCTGTCGCACTACTCCAAGCGGACCGTCGACATCGAGTACCGCTTCAACTTCACCGGCAGTGAGTGGGGCGAGCTCGAGGGCGTCGCCAACCGTACGGACTTCGACCTGACCGCGCACGGCAAGGCCTCCGGTACCGACCTCAGCTTCTTCGAGCAGGACACCGGCGAGCGCTACGTCCCGTACGTGATCGAGCCGGCCGCCGGTGTCGACCGCGCCACGCTCACCTTCCTGATCGACGCCTACACCGAGGACGAGGCGCCCAACGCCAAGGGCGTCATGGAGAAGCGCACGGTCATGCGGCTCGACCACCGGCTCGCGCCGGTCAAGGTCGCGGTGCTCCCGCTGTCGCGCAACGCCGACCTGTCGCCCAAGGCCAAGGACCTGGCCGCCCAGCTCCGCCGCCGGTGGAACGTCGAGTTCGACGACGCGGGCGCGATCGGCCGCCGCTACCGCCGCCAGGACGAGATCGGCACGCCGTTCTGCATCACCGTCGACTTCGACACTCTCGACGACCAGGCGGTGACCATCCGCGAGCGTGACTCGATGGCCCAGAAGCGGGTGGCCCTCGACCAGGTCGAGTCCTACCTCCGCCAGCACCTCAACGACTGAGGAAAGGGCCCGCCCCGCGACGACACGGGAGCGACGGGGGCGGGGACGGTGGTGGCAGCCGGGTTTCGGGCCGTGCACGATCTAGGTTCGTACCATGCGACTGCTCGTTGTCGAGGATGAGGAAGACCTGGTCGAAGCCCTGCGGGTGGGGTTCGTCCGGGCTGGTTACGCGGTCTGCGTCGCCCGGGACACGGCGCAGGCCGCCGAGAGGTTGCAGGCCGACCCGTACGACGTGGTCCTGCTCGACCTCGACCTGTCCGGCCGTGACGGCTTCGAGCTGTGCCGCGCGCTGCGGCGGACCGCCCACGGCCGGACCGCGCGGATCATCATGGTGACCGCGCGGGACCGGCTGGACGACCGGCTTCTCGGGCTGGACGAGGGGCCCGACGACTACCTGGTCAAACCGTTCGCCTTTCCCGAACTGCTGGCCAGGGTGCGCGCGCTGCCGCACCGGGAGCAGGGCGACGACACCGCGATCTTGCAGGTGGGGGACCTGCGGCTGGACATCTCCAGGGCCGAGGCCCGGGCGCGGGGACGGGAGCTGGGGCTCACCCCGAAGGAGTTCGGCGTGCTGCGCTACCTGATGGCCCGCTGCGGGCACGTGGTCTCGGCGGAGGAACTGCTCGAGCACGTCTGGGGCGAGCACGCCGACCCCTTCACCAACACCGTGCGGGTGACGGTGGGCAATCTGCGACGCAAGCTCGGCGCCGAGGGCGTGATCGAGACCGTGATCAGTAGGGGGTACCGGCTGCGGGAGGGCTCCTGAGGCCGTTCCCCGCGGCTCTGTGTGAAAAGCCCGATTTATGTGGCGATGTAGCTGTGAGAGGGATCCTGAGGCGGTTCCCCCCTACCACAGTTCTGTATGAAAAACCCGAGTCATGCGGCGGTGTAGTTGATGCCCGGCCGGTCGCCGAGCCCGCCGTGAACGGCGTTGAAGCCGGAGAAATTGGTTTACACCAATTGGCGGGAGTCGGTTTCCGAAGTGATCAATATCATCGCGTATTTGGCCCAGATTTGAATTGGATTAGACCGGTTCATCTGCTCTGAGCTGGGAAAATGCAGTGTTGCCTGATGGGTGCCGTTTCGTCGTCTTGTTCGTCGGTAGAGTCCGCAGGGAGGCGGAATCAGACGCCGGTTTTGAAGTCGAAGAAGGAGCAACCGTGCCCAAGTACGTTTACGACTTCACCGAGGGCAACAAAGATCTCAAGGGTCTGCTCGGAGGTAAGGGGGCAAACCTCGCGGAGATGACCAATCTCGGGTTGCCGGTTCCCCCCGGCTTCACCATCACCACCGAGGCATGCCAGAACTTCCTGCGGGACGGGGTCATTCCCGAGGGAATGCGGGAGGAGGTCTCCGCGCACCTGGCCGCGCTGGAGGCCAAGATGGGGCGCCGACTGGGCCAGGCCGACGACCCACTCCTGGTGAGCGTGCGCTCGGGGGCCGCGTTCTCCATGCCCGGCATGATGGAGACCGTTCTCAACATCGGTCTGAACGACGAATCGGTCCACGGACTGGCCAAGCAGGCGAGTGGCAACGAGCGTTTCGCCTGGGACTCCTACCGGCGCCTCATCCAGATGTTCGGCAAGACCGTCCAGGGCATCGACGGTGAGCTCTTCGACGAGGCCCTGGAGGAGCTCAAGGCCGGCCGCCACGACCTGGAGCTGGAGGCGGCCGACTTCCGGCGCCTGGTCGCGACCTACAAGGACATCGTCCGTGCCCAGACCGGCGAGGACTTCCCCGCGGACCCCCACCGGCAGATGAGCATGGCGGTGGAGGCCGTGTTCAAGTCGTGGAACGCCCCGCGAGCCGTCCTCTACCGCCGTCAGGAACGCATCCCGGCCGACCTGGGCACTGCGGTCAGCGTCTGTTCGATGGTCTTCGGCAACTGCGGCATGGACTCCGGAACCGGTGTGGCCTTCACCCGCGACCCCGGCTCGGGACAGCAGGGCGTCTACGGCGACTACTTGCAGAACGCCCAGGGCGAGGACGTGGTCGCGGGCATCCGCAACACCATGCCGCTGCAGGAGCTGGAGAGCCTCGACAAGGCCGTCTACGACGAGCTCATGCGGATCATGGAGACGCTGGAGAACCACTACCGGGACCTGTGCGACATCGAGTTCACCGTCGAGCGCGGCAGGCTCTGGATGCTCCAGACCCGGGTGGGCAAGCGGACCGCGGGCGCGGCCTTCCGCATCGCCGTGCAGCTCGCCGACCAGGGGCTGATCAACCTCGACGAGGCCGTGACCCGGGTGACCGGCCACCAGCTCGCCCAGCTCATGTTCCCCCGTTTCGCCGCCGACTCCGGCGGCGAGGTGATCGCCAAGGGGATGAACGCCTCACCGGGCGCGGCCGTCGGCAAGGCCGTCTTCTCCACCGAGCGGGCCGTCGAGCTCGCCGCGCGGGGAGAGGCGGTCATCCTGGTCCGCAGGGAGACCAACCCCGACGACCTGGCCGGGATGATCGCCGCCCAGGGCGTCCTGACGAGCCGCGGCGGCAAGACCTCGCACGCCGCCGTGGTCGCCAGGGGCATGGGCAAGACCTGCGTCTGCGGGGCCGAGGAACTGGAGGTCTCGGTCAAGGACCGCAGGTTCACCACGTCTTCCGGCATCGTGGTCTCCGAGGGAGACGTCATCTCCATCGACGGCACCAGCGGGACCGTCTACCTCGGTGAGGTGCCCGTGGTCCCCTCTCCGATCGTGGAGTACTTCGAGGGGGTGGGCGACCAGGACGACGAGCTCGTCGGCGCCGTGCACCGGATCATGTCCCACGCCGACGAGGTACGCCGGATGGCCGTGCGCGCCAACGCCGACAACGCCGAGGACTCCGCCAGGGCGCGCAGGTTCGGTGCCCAGGGCATCGGGCTCTGCCGTACCGAGCACATGTTCCTCGGCGAGCGTCGCAGCCTGGTCGAGGACCTGGTGCTGGCCACCTCCGAGGAGGGGCGTGAGCGGGCACTGGCCGCGCTGGAGCCGCTGCAGAGGGCGGACTTCACGGGGATCTTCCAGGCGATGGAGGGGCTGCCCGTCACGATCCGCCTGATCGACCCGCCGCTCCACGAGTTCCTGCCCGACTTCACCGAGCTGTCGGTGAAGGTCGCCCTCGCGGGCGACGGGGCGGAGAAGAAGGACCGCGAGCTGCTGGCCGCGCTCAAGCGGCTCCACGAGCAGAACCCGATGCTGGGCCTGCGCGGTGTCCGGCTCGGCCTGGTCATCCCCGGCGTGTTCGCCATGCAGGTCCGGGCGATCGCGGCGGCGGCCAAGGCCGTGCCCGGCAGCCGCGCGGAGATCATGATTCCGCTCGTGGCCGCGGTCCAGGAGCTGGAGCACGTCAAGGACGAGGCGCGGAAGATCCTTGCCGAGGCCGGGGTCGAGGCGCTGATCGGCACGATGATCGAGGTGCCGCGCGCGGCGCTGACCGCCGGCCAGATCGCCGAGGCCGCCCAGTTCTTCTCCTTCGGCACCAACGACCTGACCCAGATGACCTGGGGTTTCTCTCGCGACGACGTCGAGGCCGCGTTCTTCTCCAAGTACTTCGAGCTTGGCGTCTTCGGTGTCTCCCCGTTCGAGACCCTGGACCGTGACGGCGTCGGCAGGCTCGTCGGCATCGCCGCGGAGGAGGGCCGCAAGGTCCGGCCCGACCTGAAGCTGGGCATCTGTGGCGAGCACGGCGGAGACCCCGACTCGATCCACTTCTGCCACCAGATGGGTCTGGACTACGTGTCCTGCTCGCCGTTCCGTGTCCCGGTCGCCCGGCTGGAGGCCGCTCGCGCCACCCTGGCCCGCGCCGGATCCGACACTCGCTGACCTCCGGATCTCACCCGGAACTTCGCGGGTGTGCCGCCTTCGGCACCGCCGGAGGCGGCACCCGCGGAGTCGGGCCTCGTGGTCGTCCCACCGCACCGGGGCGGCCCCGGGGTCCGGTACGAGCCGGGGCAAAGGTCACGGGTCCCGGTAACCAGGTGTTTTCTCGCCGTTCCGCATAGTGCTCTCCTTTCGCGGATAAAATCACTGCACTTATGCATGGCTATGACGAACACGACCAGGTCAGGTGGGTGCCGGAACCTCCCGGCAACCCCGGCAGAAACCCGTTCGGGCGTGATCGGGCACGCGTGCTGCACAGCGCCGGGCTGCGGCGGCTCGCCGCCAAGACCCAGGTCGTCGGCCCGGGAGAGACCTTCGGCAGCGGCCAGCACATCCCCCGAACCCGCCTTACCCACTCGCTGGAGTGCGCGCAGATCGGCCGGGAGATGGGTGAGGCGCTGGGCAGGAACCCCGACCTGGTGGAGACCGCCTGCCTGGCCCATGACCTCGGCCACCCGCCGTTCGGCCACAACGGGGAGACGGCGCTCAACGAACTCGCCGCCGGGTGCGGCGGCTTCGAGGGCAACGCGCAGAGCCTGCGCCTGCTGACCCGGCTGGAGGCCAAGGTGGTCACCGAGGACGGCCGTAGCGCCGGCCTCAACCTCACCCGCGCCGCTCTGGACGCGGCGGTCAAATACCCGTGGACCAGGGAAAGAAGTGCCAAGTACTGCGTCTACGACGATGACCTGCCGGTCTTCGAGTGGATCAGGGAGGGCGCACCCGAGGGGCGGGTCAGCTTCGAAGCCCAGATCATGGACTGGGCCGACGACGTCGCCTACTCCGTGCACGACCTGGAAGACGCGCTCCACTCGGGCAACGTGGTGCTGGAGGCGATGCGCGACCCGGCGGAGCGCCGGGAGGTCTGCGCGACCACCCGCGAGTGGTACGCCCCCGACGCGGAGCCCGGCGAGCTGGAGGATCTCTTCGGGCGCCTGATCACCCAGCCGCTCTGGCCCCGCCACTTCGACCGCTCGCTCGCCGACCTCGCCGCGATCAAGGGGCTCACCAGCTCGCTCATCGGCCACTTCTGCAGGTCCGCCGAGGTGGCCACCCGCGAGGCGTACGGCCCGGCCGCCGGGCGCTACAGCGCCGACCTGATCGTGCCCAGGGCCACCCGGCTGGAGTGCGCGCTGCTGAAGGGGGTCACCGCCCACTACGTGATGGCCAGCGACGCGCACAACGCCAACCAGGCCAGGCAGCGCGAGCTGATCCACGACCTGGCCCACCAGATCATGCTGGGTGCCCCCGGCACCCTGGAACCGGCTTTCAGGCCCGCCTTCACCAGGGCGGCGGGGAACGCCGATCGGCTCCGCGTGGTCATCGACCAGATCGCCTCGCTCACCGACACCTCCGCGGTCGCCTGGCACCGCCACCTGGCGGGTCACTGATCCGCTGTCGCGCTCAGCCGCCGCCCAGTGTGATCTGCTCCTGCTCCTCGGGCTCCTCCGGCTTCTTGGTGGGCTTCTTCGTCGGCGTCGGCTTCGACGCGCAGAGGGTGACGCACCTGGGAGCCGCCCCGGTCCGGTTCATCACGGCCCGCATCTCGTCGGCCGGAGAGAGCGTGGGGTTGCCCTTCAGCCAGGCGTCCAGATAGTCCCACGGCTTGACCATGCCCCGGCGGACCCACCACAGCGAGGGATCGGCCTTCCAGGAGATCGCGAAATAGAGGTTGCTGGCCGTGGAGCGGGCGTTGCCCGAGTTGCCGACCTGGCCCAGGACCTGGCCGGCGCTGACGCGCAGCCCCGGCCGGACCTCCGGGGCCACCTTGTCCAGGTGGCCGCCCAGGTAGCGCACGCCGTCGTCGCCGATGACCGTGACGAAGCGCCCCTCACGGTCGGCGCCGCGATCGGTGGACGGCTTCCAGCGGTTCTTGACGTTGACCTCGTCGACCACGCCGTTCACCGGCGAGACGAAGGAGCAGCCCTTGGCCGCCCAGATCGTGGTCTTGGGCAGTACCAGAAGCCTGCTCTGGTAGTTGACCGAGCAGCCCTTCACCGGGAAGACATAGCTGTGTTCGGAAACCTTCGGCGGCGGAACCCGCACCGGGGGGTCGGCCTTGGGACGGTCGACCGCCGTCTGCGGGGCGGGGGTCGGCGTCGCCTCGGGCATGGTCGCGGTGACCGAGGCCGGTGCCCCGGCGGCGGCCTCGGACTCGAAGCTCGGAGCCGCCGTGCCGATGCCCGCCACCCCACCCGGCGACGCGCAGGCTCCGGTGACGAGTACCGCACCTGTCACAGCGGCCAATCGTGCTATATGCCCCGATCGCATGATCTCCACCCGCGTACATTATCGAGAATCCGCCTTTACCTTTGTAACCGACGTCATGGTTGGTCACGACCGCTTCGGGAAAGTCATCGTTCCTCCTGTCCCTCCCGTCCCGGCGGCACCGCTGCCACCCGTCCGGAGGCGGACCGGGCCGACTGCTCCGACCTGTCGGGGGGCCGGACTAGACTCGCGGCGTGGCAGGCCGGATCAGTGACGAGGACATCGCGCTCGTACGGGAGCGCTCACCGATCGCCGACATCGTGGGCGAGCACATCCAGCTCCGCAACGCGGGCGGCGGCAACCTGAAAGGGCTCTGCCCCTTCCACGAGGAGAAGAGCCCGTCGTTCAACGTGACCCCCACCCGGGGGTACTGGTACTGCTTCGGCTGCGCCGAGGGCGGTGACGTCATCACCTTCGTCCGGCGCCTGGAGCACCTGTCGTTCGGCGAGGCGGTCGAGCGGCTGGCCGGCCGGGCGGGCATCCAGCTCCGCTACGAGCAGGGCGGATACGTCCCGGGACGCGAGCAGGGCGAGCGCACCCGCCTGATCGAGGCCCATCGGGCGGCGGCCGAGTTCTATGCCTCGAAGCTGTCCGCACCCGACGCCGCGATCGGGCGCAGATTCCTGTCGGAGCGCGGGTTCGAGCGGGTCGACGCCGAGCGTTTCGGCGTCGGGTACGCCCCGGCCGAGTGGGAGGCGCTCTCGCGGCACCTGATGGCCAAAGGGTTCACCAGCGCGGAACTGATCAAGGGAGGGCTGGCCAAGGAGGGGCGGCGCGGCCCGATCGACCGCTTCCGGGGACGGCTGGTCTGGCCTATTCGCGATATAACCGGCGATGTCATTGGTTTCGGCGCGCGGAAGTTGAACGACGCCGAAGACGGGCCGAAGTATTTGAACACCCCGGAAAGCCCGCTCTATAAGAAGAGCGAGGTTCTCTACGGTGTCGACCTGGCCAAACGCGAGATCTCCAAGCGCTCCCAGGCCGTGATCGTCGAGGGCTACACCGATGTGATGGCCTGCCACCTGTCGGGCGTGCCGACGGCGGTGGCCACCTGCGGCACCGCGTTCGGCGAGGAGCACATCAAGGTGCTCCGGCGGCTGCTGCTCGACCACACGGGCTCCCAGGGCGAGGTGGTCTTCACCTTCGACGGTGACTCCGCCGGGCAGAAGGCGGCGCTGCGCGCCTTCGCCGACGAGCAGAAGTTCGCCACCCAGACCTTCGTGGCGGTGCAGGCGGACGGGCTCGACCCGTGCGACCTGCGCATCAGGCAGGGCGAGGCGGCCGTGCGCGACCTGATCGCCGGCCGGGAGCCGCTGTTCGCCTTCGCCATTCGCAGCGTGATCTCCCGCTACGACGCGAGCACCAACGAGGGGCGGCTCGCCGGACTCGACGCCGCGGCGCCCATCGTGGCCCGGATCAAGGACCAGGGGCTGCGCAAGCTGTACGCGGTGAGCCTGGACCGCTGGCTCGGTTTCAACGACGAGAGCTTCGTGCTGGACCGGATCATGGAGGTGTCCCTGCGGGCACAGCCGGGTCCCCGTCAGAAGGCCAGGCCGAGGAAGGTCGCGGACCTGACCGATCCCACCGTCAGGACCGAGGCCGAGGTTCTCAAACTGGCGGTGCAGCGTCCCGCGCTGCTCGGCCCGGAGTTCGACGTGATGGGCGGGGAGGCGTTCACCCTTCCCGAGCATCTCGCCCTCTACAAGCTCATCGCCGACGCGGGCGGCACGGCGGCGGCCGGAGCCGGTGGGCGAGAGTGGGTGGACCGGTTGCTGAACGGCGTGAGCGACTCCCTGAGAGGGCTCCTGACCCGTTTCGCGGTCGAGGAGATCCGCGCCGACCTGACGAGCGAGGAACGGTACGCGGCTGGGCTGCTGGTGGCACTCGAACTGATCGCCGTCACCCGCGTGCTCGATCAGCTCAAATCACGCATGGAGCGGACCAATCCCGTCGAGGAACCGGAGGAGTACAAGCGGCTGTACGCGGAACTGGTCGCGCTCGAGCAGCAGCGGCGCGTGCTGAGGGAACGCGCCGCCGCGAGCTGATCGCGTAATTGGCTTTAATATCCGCGAGGCGATTCCACCAAACCCGAATAAGGTCTCAATTCGATAATGATCGCAGCCTTACCTTCGGTGACAAAAATAGGTCTGCCATTTAGGGGACCCAATACAGCAGACTGTCTCCCGTGGGTGCATCGGTGCTGCCAAGTGGGCCGCCATCGGTAGACCAGGTGGCCGACCTCGTCACGAAGGGAAGGGAGCGCGGAAGCGTCACGGTCGATGACGTGGCCGCCGCTCTCGACAAGTCCGAGCTGCCGTCCGACGCGCTTGAACGCGTCGTCCGCATGCTCGCCGAGCACGGAGTGGAGGTCCTCGAGCCCCAGAGCGACGAGGAACCCGCCCGGTCCGATGAGGAGGATATCGGGAAAAGGGCTCCTACCAGCGATCTCGTCCGGATCTACCTGCGGGAGATCGGTCGTGTGCCCCTGCTCACGGCCGAGGAGGAGGTGGAGCTCGCCAAGTCCATCGAGGCGGGCCTGTTCGCCGAGGACAAGCTGACCAGCGTCGTCTCACGCCTGGTCTTCCCGGAGTTCAAGGAACTCGCCTGGCAGGGCACGCGGGCCAAGCAGCGGCTGATCGAGGCCAATCTGCGGCTGGTCGTGTCAATCGCCAAAAGATATGTGGGGCGCGGCATGCTGTTCCTGGATCTCATCCAGGAGGGCAACCTCGGGCTCATCCGGGCGGTCGAGAAATTCGACTACACCAAGGGCTACAAGTTCTCCACATATGCCACCTGGTGGATTCGCCAGGCGATCACCAGGGCCATCGCGGACCAGGCGCGCACCATTCGGATTCCGGTGCACATGGTCGAGACGATCAACAAGCTGGTGCGTGTCCAGCGCCAGCTCCACCAGGACCTCGGCCGCGAGCCCGCGCCCGAGGAGATCGCCCTGGAGATGGACCTGCCGATCGACAGGGTGATCGAGATCCAGCGGATCGCCCAGGAGCCGGTCTCGCTCCAGTCGCCGATCGGTGAGGAGGACTCCGACCTCGGTGACTTCATCGAGGACGCGGACGCGGTGGTCCCGATGGAGGCGGCGGCCTTCATCATGTTGCAGGACCAGCTCGACGACATCCTCGCGACGCTCTCAGATCGGGAACAGCGCATCATCCAGCTGCGCTTCGGGCTCGCGGACGGCCACCCCCGGACGCTGGAGGAGGTCGGCAGGGAGTTCGGCGTGACGCGCGAGCGCATCCGTCAGATCGAGTCGAAGACCCTCGCCAAGCTACGCCACCCGACGAGGGCGCAGATGCTCCGCGACTACCTCGACTGAGGAGCCGTACGGCGCGGGCCCCGGGAACCTCGGTTCCCGGGGCCCGCGCCGTTTCGTGGCCCTTTTTCCCGCGTCCGGAAAGGCGGGCTGTTCTCCCGGCCGATACAGGCGCAGACTGGGCGGATGGAGTCGCGAGCGGCGGTCGACGATGCCGCGCTCGGGCGCGAGGCGTGGTCCGTGCTCGACGCGAACTCGACGGGTGCCGCGACCGTGCCCGCGCCGGGCCTCTATCCGCACCAGTGGAACTGGGACTCCACCTTCGTCGCGATCGGCCTGGCCCGCTGGGACACCCGCAGGGCCGGGACCGAACTGCTCAGCCTGCTGGC
Organism: Streptosporangium sp. NPDC002544; assembly: GCF_040295965.1. NCBI lineage: Bacteria > Bacillati > Actinomycetota > Actinomycetes > Streptosporangiales > Streptosporangiaceae > Streptosporangium > Streptosporangium sp. NPDC002544. The sequence goes on from NZ_JBEOWJ010000003.1 coordinate 385,209, forward strand.
GGGACAGTGGCACACCGGGATGGTGCCGCACATCGTCTTCCAGCCCGCCCGCGAGGAGGTCTACTTCCCAGGCCCGGCCGTCTGGCGCTCGACGGAGCACCGGGCCGCTCCCCACGGCGTGTGCACCTCCGGGCTGACCCAGCCGCCGCTGCAGGCGCTGGCCCTGTGGTGGGTGTGGCGGCACGCGGCCGACCGCGACACGGCCGTGGCCCTCGTACGGCGGATCTACCCGATGCTGGTCGCCCAGCACGACTACCTCGCCACGTCCAGGGACCTGGGCGGGGGAGGGCTGGCCGCGATCGTGCATCCATGGGAGTCGGGGATGGACGACAGCCCCGTCTGGGACGCCCCGCTGGAGGCGCTGCCCCCGGTCCGTCACGCCTACCGGCGAGAGGAGCCCTCCCCGTGGCATCCCGACAGCCACCACGACCGCTACATGGCGCTGGTCCTGGGCTACCGGGACTCCGGCTACGACCCGGCCTACCTGAGAGACGAGCACCCGTTCGCGGTCGAGGACCCGATGTTCAACGGGATCTGGCTCGCCTCCTGCCAGGCGCTCGTCGAGCTGGCGCCGGTGGCCGGAGCGGACGCAGGTCCGCACCGGGAGGCGGTGGAGCGGATCCGCGCCGCGCTGCTGGACCGGCTCTGGGCCGACGGCGTCTTCCGCGCCCGTGACCTGCGCGCGGGGCGGCTCAGTTCCATCCGCACGGTCGGCTCCTTCGGCCCGCTGCTCGATGCGGGGCTGCCCGCCGACAAGGTCGCGGAACTGGTGGGGGCGCTGGAGTCGGCGAGCTTCATGGGAGCCGCGGGGTACCCGGTGCCGAGCTGTGAGATCCGCGCTCCGCAGTTCGACCGGTCCTGCTACTGGCGCGGGCCGTCCTGGGTGAACACCAACTGGCTGCTGCGGCGGGCGGCGGCGGTGCACGGCCTGGTGGGGCTGGTGCGGGTGCTGGGCTCGCAGACCCTGCGCCTCGTACGGCAGGCGGGTTTCCGCGAGTGTTTCGACCCCTTCGACGGCAGCGGACGAGGCAGCCGGGACTTCTCCTGGTCGGCCGCGCTCACCCTCGACCTGCTCGCGGATACCGTGGAGTGTTGAGGTACGGCCATCGCCGGACACGACACCGGACCATGCGGGGCCGTGCCGCGCCTCTCCACGCTGTGAGGATTCAAATGAAGCTCTTCCGTCGCCTGCCCGCCGAGATCCGCGGGGCCATCGATCCCGGTGACCGGGTGCTCACCTATGCCGAGGGCCCGGGCGGTTACGTGATCGCCGCGGACAGGGCACTTTACCTGGGCGGCGAGCGCCTGCCCTGGTTCCAGGTGGACCGCGGTGCCTGGGACGAGGAGGGGCTGACCGTCGTCACCACCGATGGGCGGTCGTACCGGGCGCTGCTGCCCGAGCCCGGCCGGATCCCCGAGGCCGTGCGGGAGCGGGTGACCGCCTCGATCGTGGTCAACCACTACGTCCCGCTGGACGCGCGAGGGGGAGTGCGGCTGGTGGCGAGGAGGGCCGACGCCGACCGGTTGGTCTGGGAGTTCGTCTTCGACGCGGGTCTTGACCCGGACGACGCCGGGCTGCGCGCTCTCGCGGAGCAGGCGCTTGAGGAGACCCGCAGGAGCTTCGGCGTCTGAGCCGGGGTCTGAGGGTGCCCGGACACGCGAAAGGCCCCTGGAGGGGCCTTTCGCGCCTGCGGGCCGCTCACGGGGCCCGCGGGCGCCGACAGGGCGGCACCGGCAAGATCAGTGGGGCGTATCGGTCCTTTGGTTCTCCGGCCAGCCGGTGCCCGTGTCGTCGTGCTCGTCGCCGGGCCAGCCGTTCGCCGAATGCAGGAAGGGCAGCCGGTTTCTGGCCGCGTCGCCCACCTTGGTCCTCGCCACGCCGGTGGCCTTGGAGACCTTGGCGCCCATCAGGCCGGCCGTCTCCTGCACGGTGGGGTTGTCGAAGACCCGCTGGGCCATCCTCTTGATCTGCTCGTAACGCTCCCGACCGGCGCGGCTCCCCAGGATGTAGCCGGCCGCGAAGCCCACCCCGAACATCAACCGATAACGCATGTCCACCTCCACAAGCATGTTCCGCCGGTCCCTGTCCTGTGATCACCCGCGGATGGCCATTCGTCTCGCACCTACCCCGGACTATCGATGCGACACACACCCACGGAGTGCGCTAATCTATTCCTGCGCCGCAAGGAACCGGGGACACCCGGTCCGACCAGCGCAAAGCGCAATCCCGTGTAGCTCAATCGGCAGAGCAGCCGGCTGTTAACCGGCAGGTTATAGGTTCGAGTCCTATCGCGGGAGCCAGCGTCAGAGCCCCGGAAGCCCGGCTTCCGGGGCTTTTGGCGTCTCATGTCCCGGTTTGGTGGCCTGCTCATGCCCCGATTCAGCGGACAAACCACGGTGAATCACAGAAAATGAGTGAGGCCATGCCCGGTGTCGCCGCGATCGTGGCGAGTGAGCCGGTGCGCGGTCGCCGCGGACCAACAGTGATCGCAGCGGGGAAGGGCCGCCGCGTTCAGGGCACCACGCCGCCCGGAACGGCAGTCGTGCTCGTGAGCCACAATGGGTGGTTTTTCTGTGCTGACCTGGCGAAGGTCCCGGCGGCGTGCGCCGGATCCGTTCCACGAGGTTCCCAAGGTCCCCGAGGTGCCTCCAACCGATGTGATGGCGGCGGCCGAGGACTACCTGCGGCTGTTTCACGCGGAGAATCCCGGTGCGGGGGTCCTGCGGGAGCGCCTGCGCGAGGTCCGGCAGGAGATCGCCGACACGGGCACGTACACGCACACCAGTGGTGAGCTGGTCTTTGGCGCCAGGGTGGCCTGGCGCAACAGCGGCAGATGCATCGGGCGGCTGTACTGGCGCTCGCTGCGGGTGCGCGACCGGCGGCATGTCACCACGGCCGAGGGCGTCGCCGTCGAGTGCGTGAACCACCTGCGGGACGCGGCGCCCGCCCGCCGGATCCGCCCGACGATCACCGTTTTCCCCCAGGACCGGCCGGGGGCGCCGGGACCGCGGATCTGGAACGAGCAGCTCATCCGGTACGCCGGGTACGCGATGGCGGACGGTTCGGTCATCGGGGACCCCCGCTACGTCGGCTTCACCGCGATGCTGCGCGAGCTGGGCTGGCCCGGCGGCCCCGGAAGCCCCTTCGACGTCCTCCCGCTGGCCATCTCGGTCGGGAACGGGCCGCCGCTGCTGTCCACGATTCCCGGCGACGCCGTGCTGGAGGTCGCGCTCTCGCATCCCCACCACCCGTGGTTCGAGCAGCTGGGGCTGCGCTGGCACGCGGTACCGGTCATCTCGAACATGTGCCTGGAGATCGGCGGCGTCTGCTACCGGGCGGCGCCGTTCAACGGCTGGTACATGGGCACCGAGATCGGCGCCCGCAACCTGGCCGACGCCGACCGCTACGACCTGATGCCGCTGATCGCCCGGCGGCTGGGCCTGAACACCGGCACCGACCGCTCGCTCTGGCGGGACCAGGCGCTGGTGGAGCTGAACGTGGCGGTCCTGCACTCCTTCGAGCGGGCGGGGGTGACGATGACGGACCACCACACCGAGGCCAGGCACTTCCTGATCCACCTGGAGCGCGAGGAGCGGGCAGGACGGGTCTGCCCCGCGGACTGGACCTGGATCGTGCCGCCCATGTCGGCCTCGGCCACGCCGGTCTTCCACCGTTACTACGAGGACAGGCAGCTGTCGCCGAACTTCGTCCACCACGCCGACTCCCTGGAGCGCGCACTCGGTCACCGGACTGCAACGGGAGGTTAATTCAGGGGAAACGTACCGGCGCTGCACTTGCAGTGACCCACCGAGTGGTGGGGCGCATCTAGGGTTCCGCCGCCGCCGACGCCGGGCGTCACGACCGTGAGGCCGTACGGCGACGGCGCGGGACTGGTCCGAGAGATGCAGGCGGCCGCGTGGCCGTTCCACGGCGGGACAAAAGCCCGGGAGGCCGGCCGATCCCGGCTGTCCTCCAGCCGGGGTCCAAGCTGATCGGAGCTCCATGCACTGGCACCCGTCCGCTTCCGACCCCGCCCGCCAGGGCCCCTCCGGCGCGGCCCCCTCGGGCCCCGACCGGTACGGTCCCGAGGCCCGCTTCGCCGTCGACCGCGAGGCCGAGCTGCCCACCGCCAACTGGGAGCGCGAGGTCGCCTGGGCCCTGGAGGTGGGCCTGCAGGGCGCCGACTCCATCGTCGACCGGCGCATCCCGACCTTCTCCCGCGGGGAACTGCCGCACTTCGCCGGGATCAACACCTTCCTCAAGGCTCCGTACGTCGAGGACGTGCGGCGCTGCGGCGCGTACGACGTGGCGATCCTGGGCGCGCCGTTCGACGGCGGCACGACCTACCGCTCGGGCACCCGCTTCGGCCCGCAGGGCATCAGGAAGATCTCCGCCCTGTACGGCCCCTACAGCTTCGAGCTGGGGGTGGATCTGCGCGAGTCGATCACGATGGCCGACCTCGGGGACGTGTTCACCATCCCCGGCAACATCGAGAAGACCTTCGACCAGATCTCCAAGGCCGTCTCGCACGTCTACTCCAGCGGGGCGTTCCCGGTCGTGCTGGGAGGCGACCACTCCATCGGTTACCCGACCGTGCGCGGCGTGGCCGAACACCTGTCGGGCAACCTCGGGATCATCCACTTCGACCGGCACGTGGACACCCAGGAGACCGACCTCGACGAACGCATGCACACCACGCCGTGGTTCCACGCCACCGACATCCCCAACGTGCCGCCGCAGAACCTGGTGCAGATCGGCATCGGCGGATGGCAGGCGCCCCGACCCGGGGTGAAGGTCGGTCGTGAGCGCGGCACCACGATCATGACGGTCAACGACTGCGTGGACATGGGCATCGAGGCGGCGGCCGAGCGCGCGCTGGAGGTCGCCTGGAAGGACGCCGAGGCCGTGTGGCTCTCCTTCGACGTCGACTGCCTGGACGCCGCGTTCGTCCCCGGCACCGGCTGGCCGGAACCCGGCGGCTTCCTGCCGCGCGAGGTACTGAAGTTCATCCAGATCATCGCCGACGCGGCGCCGCTGGCCGGGATCGAGGTCGTGGAGTGCTCGCCACCCTACGACAACGCGGAGATCACCTCGCTGATCGCCACCCGCGTCATCTGCGACACCCTCGGCTGCCTGGTCCGTTCCGGGCACCTGCCCGCGAGGAAGGGAACCGCGTGACGCTCCGCCGCCTGCTCGTCTCGCTCTGCCTGCTCGCCGCCTGCGCGGCGTGCGCGTCCGCCCCCGGCGGGTCCGCCGAGCCGGCCGCGTCCGGTGGGAAGAAGGCTCTCACCCTGGGCTTCTCCGCCTGGCCCGGCTGGTTCCCCTGGCAGGTCGCCCAGGAGAAGGGGCTGTTCGCCAAGAACGGCATCGAGGTCGAGCTGAAGTACTTCGACAGCTACACCGACAGCCTGACCGCGCTGGCCACCGGCAACATCGACGCCAACAGCCAGACGCTCAACGACACCCTCGCCTCGGTGTCCGGCGGGGCGAAGCAGACGATCGTGCTGGTCAACGACAACTCCACCGGCAACGACCAGATCATCGCCAGGTCCGGCATCGCCACGGTGGCCGACCTGAAGGGCGGAACCGTCGCGGCCGAGCAGGGCACCGTCGACCACTACCTGCTGCTGCTCGCGCTGCGGAAGGCGGGACTGACCGAGAAGGACGTCACCTTCAAGCCGCTGCCGACGGACGCCGCCGCGGCGGCCTTCAAGGCGGGCCAGGTGGACGCGGTCGGCGTGTTCGCGCCCTTCACCACCACCGCCCTGGGGCTGCCGGGTTCCACGGCCGTCGCCACCTCCAGGGACTTCCCCGGCGCGATCCCCGACCACCTGGTGGTGGCCGCCTCGCTGGTCGCCGAGCGGCCGCAGGAGGTGCAGGCGCTGGTGAAGACCTGGTTCGAGACCCTGGAGTGGATCGCGGCCAACAGGGCGGACGCCACCGCGATCATGGCCAGGCGGGCGGGGGTGAGCGAGGCCGACTACGCGAGCTACGACGCGGGAACCACGATCTTCTCCCTGGACGACAACCTGGCCGCCTTCGAGCCCGGCGGCACCGACGACCACCTCGACCACCAGGCCGCCCTGATCGCGAAGTTCCTCGTCGCGTCGGGCCTGGCCGACACCGAGCCGTCACTGGAAGGTCTTTTCGAGCCAAGGTTCGTCAGGAGCCTCAAGCCGTGAGTGCGGGAGCGCCGATATGGAGAGCATGCCGGGCGACCGGTTGCGGCCGGGGCGGGTTCAGCTCGCCCTGCTCGCCACCAGGAAGGTCGCGGCAGTCATGAGCGCGGGGACCGCGGAGCCCGTCGCGCCCCCCGAGGCGGGACGGCGGGCCTGGGAGCCGCTGCCCCGGCGCGCGGGCCGGCCGGGCCCGGTCTGGAAGCGGAGCTCCGGGATGTCCGTCCGTGCCCGCTGGAGTCTGCGGGCGGCCTCGGTGCTGGTCCCGCTCGTCCTCTGGACCGTCGTCGGCATGGCGGAGCTGGTCGATCCGACCTTCCTGCCGTCCCCGCTGGCCGTCCTGGAGGCGTTCGCGGAGATGCTGGGCACCGGCCTGCTGCTCGACGACACCCTCGCCAGCCTCGGCCGGGTCGGGGCCGGGTTCGGGCTGGCGGTGGCGATCTCGGTGCCGGTGGGCGTCGCGATGGGCACCTCGGCCGTGGCGCTGGCCCTGCTGGAACCGGCGGTCGGCCTGCTGCGCTACATGCCGGCCGCCGCGTTCATCCCGCTGCTGATCATCTGGCTGGGTCTCGGCGAGCCGTCCAAGATCGCGATTCTGCTGCTGGGCGTGGTGTTCTTCAACACGCTGATGGTCGCCGACGCCGTACGGCGGGTGCCGGGCGAGCTCGGCCAGGCGGCCGCCACCCTGGGCGCCCGGCGCGGCGAGATCCTCCGGAAGGTGATCTGGCCGTACGCGCTCCCGGCGGTGGTGGACGCGGCGCGGATCAACGCCGCCGCCGCGTGGAACTTCGTGGTGGTGGCCGAGCTGATCGCCGCCGAGTCCGGGCTCGGCTACCGGATCGTCCGGGCCCAGCGGTTCCTGCAGACCGACAAGATCTTCGCGGTGCTCATCGTGATCGGGGCGGTCGGCCTGCTGATCGACGTCGTGCTGCGCGTGCTGCGCGACCGTCTCGGAAGGTGGACGGCATGACCCTCGTGCTGCGCGGCGTGGCCAAGGACTACGGGACCACCCGCGTCCTGGACGGCATCGACCTGTCGATGGAGCCGGGCGAGTTCGTGTGCGTGGTCGGGGCGAGCGGCTCGGGCAAGTCAACGCTGCTGTCGCTGATCGCCGGGCTCTCCCCGGTCAGCGCGGGCTCCATCACGCTCGGCGGGGCACCCGTCGTCGGCCCCGGTCCCGAGCGCGGGCTGGTCTTCCAGTCGGGAGCGCTGTTCCCCTTCCTCACCGTCGCGGAGAACGTGGCCTTCGGACTGCGGCTGCTGCCGATCTCCGGGGCCGACCGGGAACGGCGGGTCCGCTGGTATCTCGGCGAGGTCGGGCTGTCGTCCCTGGCGGGCGCGCTGCCCCGGCAGCTGTCCGGCGGGCAGCGCCAGCGGGTGGCGATCGCCAGGGCGCTGGCGTGCGAGCCGGCCGTACTCCTGCTCGACGAGCCGTTCGGGGCGCTGGACGTGCAGACCAAGGAGGACATGCAGCTCTTCCTGCGCGAGGTGTGGCGCGACACGGGCACGACCGTGCTGATGGTCACCCATGACGTGGAGGAGGCGGTCCTGCTCGCCCAGCGGGTCCTCGTCTTCGCCTGCGGGCCCGGCAGGATCGCCGCCGAGGTCCCGATCGACCTGCCCGCCTACCGGGCCCTCGCCGTCAAGCGGACCTCCCTCTTCCTGGGCCTGCGCGCAGGCGTCGAGGACCTGGTCCGCTCGCACATGCTGACACCGGGGAGGGAAAAGGTGTAGAACGATATTCTGTAGCTCTCCGGGCGGGGAGCTCCTGTGCGGGAGCGCCCCGAGGGCTTCCGGGAGGGAGAGACGATGGTCGACCTGGTGCTGCCGTCGATCGAGCGGGGCGTGCTGACGCTGACGTTCAACCGGCCGGACCGGCTCAATGCCTGGACCGACGAGATGGGCCGCCGCTACTTCGACCAGCTGGCCGAGGCGGAGAAGAATCCCGAGGTCCGGGTGATCGTGGTCACCGGGGCGGGCAGGGGCTTCTGCGCCGGGGCGGACTTCCAGACGCTCACCGCCATCCAGGACGGCTCGTACGCGGGGGAGCCCGACCGGCGTCCCAACACCTTCCCGACCACGATCCGCAAGCCGATCATCGCCGCGGTCAACGGCGCCTGCGCCGGGCTCGGCATGGTCCACGCCCTGGTCTGCGACCTGGTCTTCACCGCCGCCGAGGCCAAGTGGACCACCGCCTTCGCCCGGCGCGGCCTGGTCGCCGAGTACGGCCTGTCGTGGATCCTGCCCCGCCTGGCCGGGCAGGCCAGGGCCATGGACCTGCTGCTCTCCGGGCGCACCTTCACCGGTGCCGAGGCCTGCGAGCTGGGCCTGGCCAACCGGGCGGTGCCGGGAGAGCGGCTGATCGAGGAGACCCTGGCCTACGCCCACGAGCTGGCGACGTACAGCTCTCCGGCCTCGATGGCCGTGATCAAGCGTCAGATCTGGGGCGACTGGCAGCGAACCCTGGAGGCGTCGGAGTCGGCCGCGGCGCGCCTGATGGTCGACTCCTTCACCCGGCCGGACTTCGCCGAGGGCGTCGCCAGCTTCGTCGAGCGCCGCGTCCCCGGCTTCCCGCCGCTGTAGTCACTCCGGCGCATCTCAGCTGACCAGGGTGAGCCAGCGCGGGGCGGCGTCGAAGGGGGCCGTGCGGGCGGTGACGGCCTCCATCAGCCAGGCGGCCGAGGCGCGGGCGCTCCGGACGACCTCGGGCGGGTAGGCGTACCTGACCCGGTGCTCCTCGAACTCGTCCTCGTCGTCCAGGAAGACCCGGCTGGTGCGGCCCTTCGCCAGGTTCCGGCGCGTCCGGATCACGTCGAGGTCGAGGTCGACCATGGTGACCTCGCCGTCGCTCCACCGTGGCACGGTGGAGATGTCGCAGTAGATCTCGTGCTTGTGCGGGGCGGAGTTGAAGGCGGCGGTCCACCAGGCGTCGCGGGGGAAGAGCATCACGAAGGCGTGCGGGGAGGCCACCTCGGGCCCGTGGCCCTTGCGGCCGACGGAGTTGGCCGCGCAGCCGGTCCACACCCCGTGTTCGTCCTCGCCGAGCAGAAGGCCGCTGTGGTTCCAGTGCAGTGATCCGTCGTATTTGCGGTAGACCACCTTCACCATCTCATAGGACATTCCCCAACATTAAGCCTTGACAGAGATCTATGTATTTCCTACCTTCTAAATAGGTTAAGAGTGTCAGTGCGAAGCCCCGGCTGGCTGACCGGCAACCCTCGCACCGCGGCGGGGTGCCCCCGGGGGAGACCTGGCGGCACGGTCGGCGTGCCGCAAGCGCGGACCCCCTCACCGGGGTCACCGAGACATGTCCGGGAGTGCCACATGTCGAAGACCAGCACACTGAACTGCGCGAGCCCCATCGACCCCGACACCCACGGCCACTACCGGCCGCACCGTAGAGCCGCCGTATGAGCGCCTCGATCGCCGTCGTCGGCGCCGGCCCGACGGGCACCTGCCTGGTGGAGCGCATCTGCGCCAACGCCGCCGACCTGCTCGGCTGGCCCTCGCTCGACGTCCACGTGATCGACCCCCACCCGCCGGGGGGCGGCCGCGTCTGGCGCCGTGACCAGCCCGAGCTGCTCTGGATGAACTCCGCCGCCGCCGACGTGACGCTCTTCACCGACGAGTCGGTGCGCTGCGAGGGGCCGATCCGTCCAGGCCCCACGCTGGCCGAGTGGCTCGGCGGGGACCCCGGCGCCTTCGCCTCCCGCCCGGCCCAGAACGGCTACCTCTCCCATGTCTTCAGGCACGCGGTGGCGACCGCCCCGCGCGGGGTCCGGGTGCACGTGCACCCGGTCCGCGCCGTCGATCTCGCCGACATCCCCGGCGGCCAGGCGGTACGGCTGGAGGACGGCCGGACGATCGAGGTCGACGCGGTGATCCTGGCCCAGGGACACGGCGACGTGACCCCGAACGGGGAGGAGCGGGCGCTGGCCGACCTGGCCGCGCGCGGCGGGCTGCGTTACCTGCCCACCGGATACGCGGCCGACCTCGACCTGGACGGCATCCCCGCCGGAGAGCCGGTGATCGTGCGGGGGATGGGGCTGGCCTTCGTCGACCTGATGGTGCTGCTCACCTCGGGCCGGGGCGGCCGGTTCGTCCGCGAGTACGACGGGGAACTGGTCTACCTGCCCGGCGGGCGGGAGCCCCTCCTGCACGTGGGATCGCGGCGCGGCGTGCCGTACCACTCCAAGACCGGCTACCCCTTCGAGGGCGCACACCCGCCGGTGCCGCGCTTCCTCACCCGCGAGGCGCTGGGCGAGGGCCCGTGGAACTTCCGCCGGGACGTGTGGCCGCTGGTCGCCAAGGAGCTCGCCTTCGCGTACTACCACGAGCTCATCACCGCCCACCCCAAGCGCGCCAGGCTGGACTGGGCGGCGTTCGCGGAGGCGTTCGCCGATCAGGAGTGGCGCAGCCCGGGTATGCGCAAGCTGATCCGTACGGCCGTGCCCCGGCACCTGGACCGGCTCGACTTCGACCGGCTCGACCGGCCGTTGGCGGGCATCAGGTTCGGTGACCGGGCGGGGCTGCAGAAGTGGATGCACGGCTACCTCGCGGTCGACCTGGAACGGCGCGCCGACCCGGCGCACAGCGCCGACCACGCCCTGATCCTCGGGCTGCTCTCCGTCTACGGGGTCCTGGCCGAGCTGGGCGTCTCCGATCCGTGGTTCCACGGGTTCTTCAGCTACCTCGCCAGCGGCCCGCCGGGACCCCGGCTTGCGGAGCTGCGCGCCCTGGCCAAGGCAGGGGTGGTCACCTTCCTCGGCGCCGACCTCAAGGTCGACCACCACGAAGGGCGCTGGCGGGCACAGAGTCCCACCGTGCCCGGCGGCGTGACGGCCACGACCCTCGTCGAGGCCAGGCTGCCCGCGCCCAGCGTGAGCCGGGCCACCGACCCGCTCATCGGCGCGCTCCGCGACCGGGGCGAGCTCGACGAGAAGTCGGGGCTGGTGAACGTGCGGGCCGCGGACCGCCGCCTGGTCGACAGGTCCGGCACCCCGCACTCGCGCAGGTTCGCCTTCGGCCCCTGGGTCGCCGGCGGCCAGGTCACCGGCGGTTTCGCCAGGCCCCGCCGCAACGCCCCGCTCTTCCGCCACGCCGACGCCCTCGCCCGGATCGTCCTGTCCGAGGCCGTCGGCACCCAGATAAGACGGCACGTCGCGTGAACCCCACGACAGATCGCATGGACCCGGTCCCGAACGAGCACGACGCACCACAGCACAAGGAGAAGAACGTGAAGTTGCGATGGGGCGCTCTGACGCTCGCCGGGGTGCTGGCGCTCGCGGCCTGCGGAGCCGAGAGCGGGACCCCGACCACGGCGGCCGGCGCGAAGGGCGGCACCGGCGGCGACGGAGGATCGCTCGTGTGGGCGGTGGAGACGCAGCCGATCACCTTCAACCCGCACCAGTGGGGCCAGAACAAGGCGCGCCTCCTGGTCCACAACCAGTTCGACGCGTTGATCGCCCGAGGCGGGAACGGTGATTTCCTGCCGTGGCTGGCCACCTCCTGGCAGGTTTCCAAGGACGGCCTGACCTACACCTTCGAGCTCCGTGACGACGTGACCTTCCACGACGGTGAGAGGTTCGACGCCGCCTCGGTGAAGGCCAACCTCGACCAGCTCGTCTCACCCGGCTACAACGCCGCGGTCAGCGCCATCCAGCTGCGCAACTTCGACCACGCCGAGGTGAGCGCCCCGTACACCCTGAAGGTCACGCTGAAGGCCCCGGACGGACTGTTCCTGGACTTCCTCTCCTCCCCGCTCGCCGGCCAGGTCTCCCCGAAGTCGCTGAAGAACGCCAAGGACCTCAAGGCGGGCGGCGTCGACGTGGTCGGCACCGGGCCGTTCATCCTCGACCGGTTCACCCCCGGCCAGGAGGTCCACTACCGGCGCAACCCGAACTACAACTGGCCGCCCGCCGGCGCCGCCCACCAGGGGCCGGCACACCTGGCCGAGGTCACCTACCGCTTCCTGCCCGAGGCGGCGGTGCGGGTCGGCGCGCTCACCTCCGGGCAGGTACAGGTGATCGAGGGCGTGCCCGCCACCGAGATCGGCCTCATCAAGGGCAACCCGGAGCTGAAGCTGGAGACCAGCCTCAACTCCGGCAGCGCGTTCTCCTACTACTTCAACGTCTCCCGCCCCCCGTTCGACGACAAGCGGGTCCGCGAGGCGTTCCGCGACGCCGTCGACGTGGACGCCGTGCTCGACTCCGTCTACCAGGGCACCGCCAAGCGGGCCTGGAGCGTCATCGGCCAGGGCAGCCCGCAGTTCTACGACCCCTCGCTGGAGAACACCTTCGGCAACGACCCGGCGCGGGCCAACAAGCTGCTCGACGAGGCCGGCTGGGGCAGCCGGGACGCCGAGGGCTTCCGGGTCAAGGACGGCAAGCGGCTGACGGTCCGCACGGTCAGCTCCGCGCCGTTCGTCCGGGACCGCCGCGACATCCTCGCCCAGGCCGTCCAGGCGGCGGTCAAGCAGAGCGCCGGCATCGACTTCCAGGTCAAGCTCGTGGACCAGGGCACCGCGCAGAAGGCCACCGACGAGAACGAGTACGAGATCTTCGAGAACTCGCGCGGCGACACCGACGCCGGGGCGGCGCTCAACCTGATCCTGCCGAAGGGCGCCGCGATCAACCGCACCAGGTTCCAGAGCGCGGAGCTGGACAGGCTGCTCGCCGACGCGTCGGCGACCTCCGACCTCGCCGAGCGCAAGGAGCTCTACGCCAAGGTGCAGAAGACCGTGGTCACGGACGAGGCGCTGCTGCTCCCGCTGTACGTGCCCGCCGACCAGATCGCCTACGGCGCTGGCGTCACCGGCATCACCTTCGAGCCGGTCTCCGGCACCCCCAACAGTGCTTATGACCTCCGGATCGGGACATGAGCACCCTCGTACTCACCCGGCGGCGGGGGCTGGCCGCCGCCGGGTGGCTCGGCCCGGTGGCCAGGCGGCTCGGAGCGGGTGTCGCCGTGCTCTGGGCCGCCGCCACCGCGGCCTACCTCGCGCTGATGCTCGCCCCCGGCGACACGATCGACGTGCTGATCGGCGACGGCCTCGACACCCCCGAGCGGCGGGCGCAGATCATCGCCGAGTGGGGGCTGGACCGCTCCCTGCTCCAGCAGTACGGCGACTACCTGCTCCGCCTCCTCCAGGGCGACCTGGGCCACTCCTACGTCCTGCAGCGCGGTGTGGGGGAGATCCTGGCCTCCCAGATCTGGCCGACGGTCCAGCTCGCGCTCACCGCCGCGACCTTCGGGGTGCTGCTCGCCCTGGTGCTCGCCCTGGCCACCGCCGGGCGCCGGTCCTGGCTCGGCGGCCTGGTCGGACTCTCGGAACTGGCCGTCGTCTCGGTCCCGCCGTTCCTCGTCGGCATCCTGCTGCTCGCCGTCTTCTCCTTCACCCTCGGCTGGTTCCCCGTCTCCGGTGACCGGGGGTTCGTCTCGCTCGTACTACCGGGACTGGCGCTCGGCCTGCAGATCGCCGGGGTGCTCGGCCAGGTGCTCCGCGAGGGCCTGGAACGCGCGCTGGAGGAGCCGTTCGCGGTGACCGCGCGCTCGCGCGGCATCACCGAGTGGCGGCTCGTCGCCCGGCACGCCCTGCGCCACGCGCTGCTCCCCGCCGTCACCCTCACCGGCTGGTTCACCGGCTTCCTGCTCGGCGGCGCGATCATCGTGGAGGCCGTGTTCGGCCGCCCCGGGCTCGGCCAGGTCACCGTCGGCGCGGTGAGCAGCAAGGACCTGCCCCTGGTGATGGCGGTCGTGCTGATCTCCGCTCTCGCCTACGTGACGGTCAGCACGATCGTCGACCTCGCCTACCTCGCGATCGACCCCCGCCTGAGGAGGAGCAGATGAAGATGCCGATGGCGCCCCGGTCGCCGTACCGCCCGGGGAGGAGCCGATGACGACGGTCGCCGAGGTGCCCGGTGTCGTGACCGCGGCTCCCGCTCCGGCGCGGCGCCGCCACGCCTTCAGGGTGCCGCTGGCCGTGCCGCTGCTGTTCCTGGTGGTGGCCGCGGTCGCCGCCGTCGCGCCCGGCCTGCTGACCGGCGTCGACCCGCTGGCCGCCGACCCGCTGCACGCGCTCGCCGGGCCGAGCGCCGAGCACTGGTTCGGCACCGACCACCTCGGCCGCGACGTGCTGTCGCGCGTCGTCCACGGCGCCGGGCACTCGCTGAGCATCGGCGCCGCCGCCATCGGCCTCGCAGCCGGGGCGGGTGCCCTGCTGGGCGTCCTGGCCGGACTGTCCCCCCGCTACCTCGACGAGCTGCTCAGCCGCCTGTTCGACGTGGTGGCCACCTTCCCGGAGCTGCTGCTCGCCCTGCTGGTCATCGCCGTCACCGGTCCGGGAACCGGCAACGTGATCCTCGCGATCGGCATCGCACAGATCCCCAACTATGCCCGCGTGATCCGTGCCCAGACGTTCGTGGTGCGCCGCTCCGGCTACGTCGAGCAGGCGGTCACCTTCGGCCTGGCCAGGCCGGTGCTCGTCGCGCGCCACGTGCTGCCCAACGTGCTGGGTCCGCTGCCGGTGCTCGCCACGATCGGCATGGGCACCGCCATCATCGCCACCTCAGGTCTCAGCTTCCTCGGCATGGGGCCGCAGCCGCCCAGCCCCGAGTGGGGCTCGATGCTGTCGGAGGCCCGTAACTACCTGCGCGTCGCCTGGTGGACCGTGCTCTTCCCCGGGCTCTCCGTCACCCTGACCGTCATCAGCCTGACGCTCGTCGGGCGCCGCCTGCAGCGCCGTTTCGAAGGGAGAGACCGGTGAGCCTCATCGACCTCGAGGACCTGCGGGTCGGCTTCCCAGAGGCCGGGGTGGAGGCCGTACGGGGGGTGAGCCTGTCGATCGAGGCGGGCGAGTGCGTGGCGATCGTCGGGGAGTCGGGCTCGGGCAAGAGCGTCACGGCCAGGACCCTGGTCGGGCTGACCGGCCCCGGCGCCTCGGTCACCGCCTCCCGGTTCACGGTCGACGGCCGGGACGCGCTCGGGTTCGGCGCCCGCGACTGGCGGCGGTTGCGCGGCCGGTTCGCCGGGTTGGTGCTTCAGGACGCGCTGACCTCGCTGGACCCGCTCCGCACCGTCGGCGACGAGATCGCCGAGGTGCTCGCCACCCACGATGTCGTACCCCGTGCGGCCCGGAGGGAAAGGGTGATCGAGCTGCTGGACGCGGTCGGGGTGCCGGAGCCGGAGGTGCGCGCCCGGCAGTACGCCCACCAGCTGTCCGGGGGGCTGCGCCAGCGGGCCCTGATCGCCTCCGCCATCGCCGCCGACCCGCCACTGATCATCGCCGACGAGCCGACGACGGCGCTCGACGTCACCGTGCAGGCCCAGATCCTGCGCCTGCTCGCCGCCCGCAAGGCCACCGGGACCGCACTGCTCATGATCAGCCACGACCTCGCCGTGGTCTCCGCCATCGCCGACCGGGTAGTGGTCATGAAGGACGGGGTGATCGTCGAGGAGGGGGAGACGGGGCGGGTGCTGGCGCGGCCCCGGCACGACTACACCAGGCTGCTGCTCGCGGCCGTACCCTCCGCGATCTCGCGTGGCACCCGGCTGTCCGCCATCGCCGCCGGGGGCGTCGCGCTGCGCACCCCGCTGCCGGAGCGGACCGTGGACCACGCCGCGCCGATTCTGAAGGCCTCGGGGCTCTCCGCCGCGTACGGCTCGCGCACCGTGGTCGACGACGTGTCCTTCGAGGTCTTTCCCGGCGAGACGCTCGGCATCGTGGGGGAGTCCGGTTCCGGCAAGACCACGGTGGCCCGGCTCGTCCTCGGCCTGCTCGAACCCGCCTCGGGAGAGGTGCTGCTGGGCGGTGAGCCCTGGTCGGGCATTCCCGAGCGCGGACGACGCACCCGCAGGTCCCGGATCCAGGTGATCTCCCAGAACCCGCTCGGGTCGTTCGACCCCCGCTACACGGTGGGCCGCCTGGTCGCCGAACCGCTCCGCGGCGCCTCCTCCGGGAGCGGATCCCACCGCGGGGCCTCCTTCGGGAGCGGTTCCCGTCGCGGGGCCCCGGCCTCGTGGCGGAAGGACCGGGTGGCCGAGCTGCTCGACCGGGTCGGGCTACCGGCCGACGTCGCGGGACACCACCCCCGGCGTCTGTCGGGCGGCCAGCGCCAGCGGGTGGCCATCGCCAGGGCGCTGGCCACCCGCCCGGACGTGCTCGTCTGCGACGAGCCGGTCTCCGCGCTGGACGTGTCGATCCAGGCCCAGGTGCTCGACCTGCTCGCGGAGATCCAGGCGGCGGACGGGACCGCGATGATCTTCATCTCGCACGACCTGGGGGTGGTCCACCACGTCGCGGACCGGGTGCTGGTCATGCGCGCCGGGCGGGTCGTGGAGGAGGGGTACGTGGATGAGGTGTTCTTCCTGCCCGAGCACGACTACACCCGCGAGCTGCTCGGCGCGGTGCCCAAACTGGTCTCCGCGGGGCCCTGACCGAGAGCGCGGACGTCGGGCAGGAGCAGGACGCCCAGGCAGGAGACGGCCAGCAGCGCAGCCGCCCCGTAGAGGGTGGCCGTCGCGCCCGCCGCACCGGCCAGCGGTCCGGCCAGGGCCATGCCAAGGGGCATCAGCCCGAGGGAGAGCAGCCAGTCGTAGGCGGACACCCGTGAGATCGCCTCGGCGGGGATGTGTTCCTGCACGGCGGTCTCCCAGAGCGGGGACATGAACGCCAGGCCGCCGGTCGCCAGCCCGAAGGCCGCCGCGACGGCGAGCGCGGGCGCGCCGGCGGCGAGCAGGGTCAGCGGGAGCGCGCCGAGCGCGAGCGCGATGTTGGCCACTACCAGGGGGCGTCGGGGCCTCGCCCGGAGTGCCAGCAGCGCGCCGCAGAGGGCGCCGACCGTGCCGCCCTGCACGATCGTGCCCCAGGCGAGCTCACCGCCGAGGCTCGTGACGGCGATCACCGGCCCGATCGTGATCATGGCGCAGCGGGCCAGGTTCCACAGCGAATGGCCGATGAGGTTCGTCCAGTACCACCGGTGGCTGCGCAGCAGCGCCCAGCCCTCGGCGAGCTGCCTGAGGAACCGCTCGTGCGGCACGGGCGGGATCGGCCCGAGCCGGAGGCGGCCGAGCAGCACCGCGCTGGCGGTGAAGGTCGCGGCGTCCAGCAGCAGTGCCCAGCCGGGGCCGGCGGTCAGCGCGAGGGCGGTGGCGATCCCCGGGCCGAGCAGTACGGACCCGCGCTGGGCGATCGCCATGAGCGCGTTGGCCCCGGGGAGGTGCTCGGCCGCCACGGTGGCGGGCACCAGACCGGTCGTGGCGGGCAGGAAGAACGCGGAACCGGCGCCGGAGACCGCGGCCAGTGCCGCCAGGTGGACGATGTCGACGGTGCCGGTGACCAGCTCGACGCCCATGGCGGCGTGGGCGAGGCCGCGGACCAGGTCCGCGCCGATCATCACGCGGCGGCGCGGCAGCCGGTCGGCCCAGACGCCGCCGGGCAGCATCAGCGCCACCATGGCGATCGACTGGGCGGCCAGTACCACCCCGAGGTCGGTGACCGAGCCGGTCGCGGTGACGATCGCCAGCGCGAGGGCCACCGAGGTGACGGAGTCGCCGAGACTCGACAGGGTCTGGCCGGCCCACAGCAGGCGGAAGCGGGGGTCCCGTAAGGGGACCCAGGAGTCTCGCAGGGGGGTCATGGGGCGAAATTACTACGAAATCAAAATATATGCATCCGTATAAATGATGACCCGATGGAGCGCCGTGTCACCCGAGGGTGACCGGGGCGGTGCCCGGCATCGCGGCGGCAATGGGTCGCGGGTGTCCGCCGTGATGACGCCGTGATGACAGCCGTGATGGCAAGGGGGCATTGGTGCACCGGCCCGTCAGGGCCGAGGCCGACCGCCGCGACGAGGGCCGCGTTACCCTGTGGGCATGTCAGAGCCTGACTCCGTTGATCGGCACATCGCGCACTGGTCCCGGGAGCTGTCCGACCTCGACCCGCAGATCGAGGGGATCTTCACACGGATGCAGATGATCGTGCGGCTGCTCAGGCGCAACAAGGACAGCTGGCTGGCCGCCGGAGGACTCAAGCACTGGGAGTTCCAGGTCCTGCAACACCTGGTCGCGGCAGGGCCGCCCTACCGGGCGACCCCGTCGCTGCTGGCCGAGTGGCTCGACACCCACCCGGCCACGATGACCAACCGGCTCGACCGGCTGGAGCAGGCCGGATACGTCGACCGCGTGCACGACCCCGGCGACCGCCGCCGACTGCTCGTCGCACTGACCCCGGCCGGGCGTGCGATCTGGCAGGAGCGGATGGACGACAGCGGCCTGGAGGAGCAGGACCTGCTCGCCCCGCTCGACCCCGGCGACCGTGAGCTCCTCGACGACCTCCTGCGCCGGATGGTCCGCGCGGCGGAGGCGGGCGGACCGCCGCTGATGCCCGACTGGCCGTCAGGCCCGGACACGGAAAACCGCATGTCGAACCGGGGAACGGCTGGTTAGCATGAGAGCATGACCTTCTTGGTGATGCTCTCCCCCGCAGCCGGGGTCACCTGACGTCTTCTTGAGGCCCTGAAACGGGGCCTTGATCTGTTTTCGGGCTCCAGCGGAGGTTCCGATGTCCCGAATCCTGCTCACCACGACCATCCCGTACGTCAACGCCCGTCCCCACCTGGGTTTCGCCCTGGAACTCGTCCAGGCGGACGTGCTCGCCAGGCACCACCGCCTGCTCGGCGACGAGGTCAGGTTCCAGACGGGCACCGACGACAACTCGCTCAAGAACGTGCGGGCCGCCGAGGCCGAGGGGATCGCCGTACGGGATCTCGTCGACCGCAACGCCGCCGAGTTCGCCCGGCTGGCGGGACCGCTCTCGCTCTCCTACGACGACTTCATCCGTACCAGCGCCGACCCCCGGCACCGGCCCGGTGTCGAGCGGTTCTGGCGGGCCTGCTCCGCCGACCTGTACCGCAGGCACTACGAGGGCCTCTACTGCGTCGGCTGCGAGCAGTTCTATCCGTCCGACGAGCAGTGCCCCGAGCACGACGCCCCGCTCCAGCGCGTGTCCGAGGAGAACTGGTTCTTCCGCCTGTCCCGCTACCGCGACGAGTTGTACGGCCTGATCGACAGCGGCCGCATTCGCGTCGAGCCCGCCGAGCGCCGCAACGAGATCCTGGCCTTCATCGCCGCAGGGCTGTCCGACTTCAGCGTCTCCCGCTCCCAGGCGCGGGCACGCGGCTGGGGCATCCCGGTGCCGGGCGATCCCGGACAGGTGATCTACGTGTGGTGGGACGCGCTCGGCAACTACCTGACCGCGCTGGACTACGCGAAGGGAGAGCACGACGACTGGTGGTCCGGCGCCGACCGGCGGATCCACGTGCTCGGCAAGGGCGTCCTGCGCTTCCACGCGGTCTACTGGCCGGCGATGCTGCTGTCGGCGGGGGAGTCGCCGCCGACGGACATCCTGGTCCACGACTACCTGACCGTGGACGGCCGGAAGATCAGCAAATCGACCCTCTCCGGCGGTGTGGGCGCCGCCACCGGAGTCCTCGACGTCTCCGGCGGTCCCGGCGCTTCGGGAGGCCTCGATGTCTCCGGCCGCTCCGGTGCCGGCTTCGCGGGAACCGATCTCTCGGCCGTCGACCCGATCGGGCTCGTCGAGGCGTACGGCGTGGACGCGGTCAGGTGGTGGCTGCTGCGGGAGGTGCCCAGGGTCGGCGACGTCGACTTCACCGCGAGGCGGCTCATCGCCCGCCACGACGGCGAGCTGGCCGACGGGCTGGGCAACCTCGTCAACCGGGTGGTCAGCATGGTCCACCGCTACCGGGACGGGATCGTGCCCGAAGAGCGTGAGACGGCTCTGGACGAGGTCAGAGGTCAGGCCCGAGGCGTGATGACCGAGGCCCTGGAGGCGTTCGACTTCCGCGCGGCCACCGCCGCCGTCTACGCGGTCGCCGAGGAGGCCAACCGGTACGTCAACCGCACCGAGCCGTGGCGTCTCGCCCGTGAGGGCTCGCCCCGGCTCGATGCGGTCCTCGGCACTCTGGTCGCCACCTGCAGGGAACTGGCGGACCTGCTGGCCCCCTTCCTCCCGGACGCCTCGGCGCGGATCGCCGGCCAGTGCCGGGGAGAGCGGCTTGCCGATCCGGTCCCGCTCTTTCCTCACCACCGCCCTCGGGGTCCCGCCCCGGCCCGTGCGGAACAGCGGATGACGTCATCCGTCCCCTCACCGCACCCGAGCATCGTCACCGCGAGGAAATCCGGCGGGTGAAGCGGGCTCTGGAGGCCGCTCGCGAGGAGGAACGCCGCCGGCATCGAGCGGGTGGCGCGAGCCCGGGAGGTCGCGGCCGCGATCGTCCACCTGCTCTCCGACGACGCCGGCTTCATCACCGGTGCGACCGTGCCCGTCGACGGTGCCCGTCGACGGTGGGCGGTCGGTGCTCGCCCGCGATCCCGAGTCATCCGGATGAGCACGGAGCGTGATGCCCCATCGCGTCGGGGCCGGCCGGATGGGTCGCTCAGGCCAGTCGCCGTGCTCCCGCCGCCGGGGTCGCCGGGTAGATCTCCGGTGCGGCCCAGCCACGCTCGGCGTAGGCCCGGGTAACGGCCTCCCGTACGGACTCCACCCGCTCGTCGGTGACCAGTGCGATCGCCGAGCCGCCGAACCCGCCGCCGGTCATCCGCGCCCCCCGGGCACCGCCCCTGACCGCCGACTCCACGGCCACGTCCAGCTCGGCGCAGGACACCTCGAACTGGTCGCGCAGCGACAGGTGGGAGGCGTTCAGCAGGGCACCGATCTCCCGTACCGCTCCGGCCCGCAGTAGCCCGATCACCGCCTCGACCCGGTGGTTCTCCGTCACCACGTGCTGGGTGCGCCTGCGCTCGTCGCCGCTCAGCCTGGCGAGGGCGCCACCCAGGTCGGTGACGTCGCGCAGCGCGTCGAGGCCCAGATACTTCGCGGCGTTCTCGCAGTCACGGCGGCGGCGGGCGTACTTCCCGTCGGCGAGCTCGTGGCGCACCCCGGTGTTGATGATGAGCAACTGGAGGCCGTGGCTCGCCAGGTCGAACGGGATGCTCCTGGTGCTGAGGCTCCGGCAGTCCATGAACAGGGCCTTCCCCTCCTCAGCGAGGGCCGAGGCCGCCTGGTCCATGATCCCGCACGGCATGCCCACGAAGTCGTTCTCGGCCTTCTGTGCGTCCAGCGCGATCTCCATCTTGGTGAGGCCGAGCTCGTACAGCTCGTTCAGCGCCGTACCGACGACCACCTCAAGCGCCGCGCTCGACGACAGCCCCGCTCCCTGGGGCACATCCCCGTCGATCACCACGTCCGCGCCCCCGACCGGGTGCCCGGCCCCGCGGAGCACCCAGAACATCCCGGCCACGTAGCGGGTCCAGCCCTCGGCCTGGTCGAGCGTCGCGAGCGTGACCGGCTCGTCCACCTGCAACGACCTCAGCCGGATCACCTCGTCCTCGCGCGGCGAGACCGCCGCGGTCACCCCCCACGGCACCGCGAACGGCAGCACGAATCCGTCGTTGTAGTCGGTATGCTCCCCGATCAGGTTGACCCGCCCCGGCGCGTACCACACCCCGGCAGGCTCCGTTCCGTACGACTCCCGGAAAGCTTCAACAACGCGCATGATCCAACACTCCTCAACAAGGTCCACCGTTAGGGTAGCGAGTCCCTGGAACCAGGCTCCGCCAAAGGTCACATCTTGAACCCGTCCCGCCCGGCAAGTGTGCGAACAGCGCCCACGTTTGGTTGAATGCCGCAGTACGGCGTGCACGAGGGGCGGTAGCTCAGCCGGTTAGAGCAGGGGACTCATAATCCCTGGGTCGCGGGTTCGAGTCCCGCCCGCCCTACCCCTTGTGATCATGAAGAAAGCGCCCCTGACCTGCCTATTTGCAGTCTAGGGCGCTTTCGTCATGTCCGGCTGTCCACGGCTGTCACTGATCGTTTGCGGCTGACCGTGCCGAAGTTCCAGGGAGATCGTCAGGCTTCACCGAGCGCTTCGGAGATCCGGCGCTCGGCGGTCTCGTCCTGGCTGACGATGCACTTTGCGTAGATCTTTAGGGTTGCGTTCACGGACGCAACCCGGCGTGCCCTCCGCTCCCCGGAACGCGTCCCCGGAACAAGCGAGTGGCGGAGCACCGATGTGCTCCGCCACTCGCCCTGCCAGGTGACCTGGACCTATGTAGAACCATGCAGACCTATATGGGCCTATGCGGGCCTATGCGGGCCTTGCGCGGCCGCCGGGACCATCAGAAGCGCTGCCAGGTGTTCTTCGTGCGCTGCTGGGACACCCCGGGCTTGGAGTAGTCGCACACCCCCTGAGGGAAGATCGTCCGCAGCCGTTTCCACTGCTCGTCGGTCCACTGCGCCGCGTAATCGTCGCGCTTCGGCTGGGTCAGCCGGCACGTGATGATGTCGGCGGTGACGTCCTCTCCCGCCACCTCCCGGGGGAAGGACGCGGTCGGGTACAGCCGCTCGCACTCGCTCGCCGGATCGCGCTCGAGTGTCTCGGCCACGAACCGTGGCTTCTCGTCGCGGGTGTTGCAGCCCTCGACCAGGGTGTTCGGCCGCGCGGTGGTGATCCGCTCGATCGGCTTGCCGCCGGGGCGGACGCCGGCGAGGTTCGTCAGCCAGTGATCCATCTGGGTCACCGCGTGCCGTACCAGCGAGCTCTCGGTGCTGAACAGCCCGTATCGGGCGTCCTCCAGCAGGCTGACGTGGTTGGCCGCGGTGCCGTTGGCCTCCTTCAGCCGTTCCCGCATGGAGAAGGTGTGGTAGCGGACGTGGATGTCGCCCCAGGACACGTCGTCCCAGTACGAGCGGTAGTCGATGATCGGCGTCCGGGCCAGCCCGCGACCGCCGCTGATCACCCGCCCGGTGCGGTAGGCGATCTTGGTCGCCTTCGGGTCGGCCTCGGTCCGCCGCGGCACGACGTTTGCGTCGGCGTCGAGGCCGCCGATGTGCTCGTTGAGGTCGAGGAACTGCTCCGGCGTGATGTTGCCATCCTTCAGGGCGCCGAGCCCGTACTGGATGCCGACGTTGTCCAGCGGCCTGCGGGCGAAGCCGGTGGCCGGGTCGGCGCCGTAGATGTTGATCGTGTGGTCGTAGACACCGCAGCGGACGCCGGTCGGGTTGGAGATCGGGTTGTAGCGCTGCTGCTCGGGGACGATGTCGCAGTCCAGCCGCGGGTCGATCCGGTTGGCGCCCCGCGACATGGCGGACACCATGGCCGCGGTTGCGAAGCCGGAGGCCCGGCGCTTCTGCTCGTCCGTCCACGGAACCATCGTGCCGGAGGTGAAGTAGGTGTTGAGCAGCCGCGCGTCGGTGAGGAAGTTGACCGTGCTGATGCCGACCTCGGGGAACGAGCAGCCGACGACGATGCCGTCGAAGATGCCCGGGTAGTTGTCGGCGATCTGGTGGGCCTGGTACGACCCGCCCGAGCAGCCGTAGCCGATCGTGTGCTCGATCGGCCCGTGCCTCTCGACGAACAGCTCCTTCGTCATCATCGCCGACTCGGCCGCCGTGACGTCGTTGCAGTTGCTGCCGAAGACATTCAGCGAGGACGACATCAGCGCGAACCCGCGGCCGAGCATGAACGCGTCGGTGACGGTGCCGGTGCCGCTGCCCGACCGGTACCACCCGCCCGCGCAGCCGCCGCCGAGGGTGAACACGGCCCGGCCGTTCCAACCGGCGGGACGCACCGTGGGGGACGGCGCGGGCTCGGCCAGCGGGTCGTGCAGCATGCTCATCTGGACCACCGCACGGTTGGCGGTGGCCGTCTCCATCCGGACGATGAACTTGGTCAAGACGCCGAGCGAGTTCATCGTGGTGGCCAGGTCGGTGGGGTAGGCGGTGGCGCCGGCCGGCCAGCGCTTGTACGCGTCGGCGGTGGTCCGGTAGAAGTAGTCGACCCGGGGGGCGATCGTGCAGTTCGCGTCGAGTGGCTCGCCGAGCCTGCCGCCGATCACCGGGATCGCGAACGCCGCAGTCTCGCAGGCGAACGGCTGCTCGTGCGGGCCGGAGAACACCGGGCCCTGCGCGGGGTAGTTGACCAGCGTGATCGAGGCGCGCGGCCGGTGGGGCGCCTGCGCGGTGACCTCGACCGTGTTCTTGCCCTCACGCAGCCCGGTCACCAGCCCGACGAGCTCGCCGGTGCCCGGCCCGGTCTGGAAGGCCGACGTGACGTCGGTCCGGCCGTTCAACGTCACCTGGAGACTCTCGCGCGGGACGGCGCGGGGCAGCTCGATCCGGAGCAGCGAGTCGCCTCCGGTCGCCATGTCGGCCCGGCCGGAGATCGCGGAGATCCGGAGCTCGTCCGGCCCAGACTCGTCCGGCTTGGCGGTCACGGTAACCGTGACGGTCGCGGTCGAGCGCTCGGAGTCGTCGCCGACCCCGTAGGTGAACGTGTCAACGCCGACGTACCCGCGGTCGGGGTTGTAGCGGAACGACCCGTCCGCGGACGTCGTCAGGGTGCCGTGGGCCGGCTCGGACCACGCCGCCACCGCGGGCGTGACGTCGTCGGGGAAGCTGTCGTTGCCGAGCACGCCGGGCGCGTCGGCCACCAGCTCGGTCCCCTCCATGACGGTGTGGAAGTCGTCGGCGGCGGTGGGGTGCGGCGTGGGCGGTCCCTCACCAGGTGCCCGGACGACCACCTCGTACAGGCGGGCCGCGTTCGTGCTGTGCCGCGACTTCTTCGTGATCACCAGGCGGAGCGTGTCGGTCACGAGGTCGGTGCTGAACGTGACCACCGGCTTGGTGTTGTCGACCGCAGTTCCGACGGTCACCCAGCCGTCATCGGTCTGGGCTTCGACGGTGAAGTCCACCAGGACCGTGTCGGCGAAGGGGTTGGGCCAGCCGGAACCGCTGTAGATCCCGACCGTGCCGACCCGGGTCTTGGCCGGGAACTTGATCGTCAGCGTGGGGGTGGCTTCGCTCGCCGACGACATCCAGCGGGAGGACTCCGCGCACAGGCCGTCGACGGCGTTCTTCGCGCCGTAACTGGAGCTGAAGGTCGAGGACGCCGTGACGGTCGCCCCCATCGCCCGATGGCCGGTGCATTCGATGTCCGATGCCTGGGCGGAGTTCTGCGTGGTGGTCTCGGCCGACAGCGGTGCGGCAGCCAGATGGCCCGCTGCCAGCAGGGCGGTGGTCAGCAGCGCGATGACCGAGGACCTCAGGTGCATCCTCGCGGACACGACGTCTCCTCGTCTGGGGGTGGGGATGGGGGTGGTAGGCGTTTGACGAGGGCATCGAGTTCGTGCGGGCCCGCTCGGGGTTCACTCGGGCCGTCGGCGGGGTGGACACTCGGAGGCCGGCCG